>JBFHRE010000062.1:0-14708 GCA_041591895.1 Acidimicrobiia bacterium | reverse complement strand
GTTGGTCATTGCCCCTCCGAGCTTGAGGAGAGCCTCGGAGCCGGCTGTCTCCCCGCCGATTCGCACCACCTGGGCGGCCAGCCAGAGCGCAGCCCGTTCTTCGTCGTTGAGGCCCGGGTCTGGAAGCCGGTAGTCGGACGGGGCGATGACGTATCCCTGTTCCAGTTCGAACCGACCGGTCTGCTTGACCTGGATCGGGATGCCCAGTTTGCGGAGGAGGTCCTTGTCCCGCTCGAACATGCGCTTGAACGCTTCGTCGTTGTCGGGGTCGTACCCGGCGACGGTTCGCCGGATCTCCTCGGCCGGCACCGGCCGCTTGGCCGTGAGCAGAAATGCCAGAAGGTTGAGGACGCGTTCGATCACGTTGCGCATTGCTAGGCCTGCCTCCGGCCGCGAGCGCTGACCAGGGTCGAGATGGAGATAGGGGGCATCAAACCCAGTTCATACACGAACCCGCGGTCACCTCCAAGGACCTCACGCCTCCTTGGCCGGTCAGAGCGATTCGATCAGCTTGTCGACGCGTTCGTCGTACGCCTTGAAGGGGTCCTTGCACAGCACCGTGCGCTGAGCCTGATCGTTGAGCTTGAGGTGCACCCAATCGACCGTGAAGTCACGCTTCTTGGCCTTGGCCGCTTTGATGAAACTGCCTCGGAGCCGGGCCCTGGTCGTCTGCGGCGGCTCGACCACCGCACGGGCGATACGGTCGTCGGTGACGATCCGCTCGACCATTCCCTTCTTCTGCATGAGGTAGTAGATGCCACGAGTCCGGTTCACGTCGTGATAGGACAGGTCGAGCATCGCCAGCCTCGGGTGACTCATCGGAATGTCACGCCGCGTGCGGTATTCCTCCAGCATCCGGTACTTCGTGACCCAGTCCACTTCACGATCGAGGTTCATCGGATCCTTCTCGAGGTTGGTCAGCAGGTATTCCCACTTCTCGACCGCCGTTTGGACCTCGAGCGGGAACCCGACGGTTCGGGAGAATCGCATGGTGCGGTCCAGATACTCCCACTGGATGTCGAGCGCCGACAGCTCTCGACCATTGGCCAGTTTCACCTTTCGGCGTCCTGTCATGTCATGGGAGATCTCCCTGATCGCCCTGATCGGGTTCTCCAGCGACAGATCCCGGAACATCACATCGCGCTCGATCATGTGGAGGAGCGCCGCCATCGTGCCAACCTTGACGAAGGTGGCGTACTCGCTCATGTTGGAGTCGCCGGCGATCACGTGGAGTCTCCGGAACCGCTCGGCGTCGGCGTGGGGCTCGTCCCGGGTGTTGATGATCGGCCGGCTCCGGGTGGTGGCGCTCGACACGCCTTCCCAAATGTGCTCGGCCCGCTGCGAGATCGAATACAGGGTGCCTCTCGGTGTCTGCAGGAGCTTGCCCGCCCCGAGGAACAACTGACGCGTGACCAGAAACGGCAGCAGCGTCTCGACTGTCTTCTGGAAGTCCTTGTGTCGAGAGATCAGATAGTTCTCGTGGCAGCCGTAGCTGTTTCCCGCCGAGTCGGTGTTGTTCTTGAACAGGTACACGTCACCCTTGATGCCCTCGTCCTCGAGCCGGGATTGAGCCGACGCCACGAGGTTCTCGAGGATCCGCTCACCGGCCTTGTCGTGGGCGACGACGTCGGTCAGTCGGTCGCATTCCGGGGTGGCGTATTCGGGGTGACTTCCCACGTCGAGGTAGAGACGAGCGCCGTTCTCGAGAAAGACGTTGGACGAGCGGCCCCAACTGACCACCCGACGAAACAGATAGCGGGCTACCTCGTCCGGACTGAGACGGCGTTGGCCCCTCAGCGTGCACGTGACGCCGTACTCGTTCTCGAGTCCGAAGATCCGGCGATCCATCAGGTCAGACTATCGGCAGATCTGAACTGGGAGTGGAATGGGTGCTGATCAGGAGCCGGCTTCGAGTTCTTCCGGTGTGAGGCGCCGAAACGCCCGCCTCCCATTGGAGATGTCGAGCACGGCAGCCTCCCACCCTTCCGGATCACGGCCCTCGGCCTCGCGGAACCCCCCGACGGCGGCTTCGATCGCCTCCGGCAGGGTCATCCCTTCCCTGAAGCGACTGCGAACCGCCTGTTCCAGAGCCTCGCTCTTTCCGCCGATAGCCGCCACATCTCGTTGGTCGTGGAGAGTTCCGTCGTAAGACACCCGGAACAGTCGGTTTTCACCTACACCGGAGCCGACCTCGCAGATGAGTACCTCCACTTCGAAAGGCTTTGGCTCGTGACCGAAGATCTGGCCGAGGGTCTGGGAGAAGCCGGTGGCAAGTCCCATGGCGGTGACATCGGTGCGGCTGTACAGGTAGCCCATGAGGTCCGCCTGGCGAATGCCGGCCTTGCGGAGTGTCTCGAACTCGTTGTACCGCCCGACGCCGGCAAATGCGATGCGGTCGTACACCTCGCTGATCTTCTGGAGGGCTCGAGACGGGTTTTCGGCCATCAGCAGGATGCCGTCCAGGTACTCGACCGCAATGATCGACCGACCCCTGGCTATTCCTTTGCGGGCGAACTCCGCCTTGTCCCGGACGAGTTGCTCGGGGGCGACGTAGAAGGGGACACTCATCGGATCGACTCCAGTGCCCGCTCTGCCAGCGGCCGGAGCTCATCATCGGTGACGTCCTGGCCGCCGGCTGCGTCGATGACGAGGACGTTCGGGAAGATTCCGCGCCGCAGGTCCGGTCCACCGGTCGCCGTGTCTTCGGTTGCGGCGGACACCAGCGCCTGCACGCACATCTCGACGGCTGCTGCCCGGTCCAGATCCGGAGTCCACGAGGTGCGCAGGAACGACTTTGCGAGCCGGGACCCGGATCCGGTGGACCCGAACTCGATTTCCTCGTAGCGACCGCCGACCACGTCGAAGCTGAACAGGCGACCGCGACCCTCGAGTGTGTCGAAGCCGGCGAAGATAGGGACGACGACCAAACCCTGCATCGCCATCGGCAATTGTCCGCGAACCATCCGCGCGAGGAAGTTCGCCTTGCCCTCCAGGCTCAGAGCGATCCCCTCGATCTTCTCGTAGTGCTCGAGCTCGGTCTGGAAGAGCCGCACCATTTCGATGGCGATCCCGGCGGTGCCGGCGATTGCGACGGCCGAATGGCGGTCGGCGGCAAACACCTTCTGGATGGTCCGGTGTGCAACCAGATGCCCTTCCGTGGCCTGCCGGTCACCGGCCATCACCACACCATCCGCGAACCGGAGCGCGAGAACCGTGGTGCCCTCCGGCGCATTGACCACCGCCCCGGCGGGAACGTCCCAACGGGGAGCGGCCCCGACGGAGGACAGCAGCTCGACAAAGCTCGAACCTGGATGCGGCACGCCCATCGGGAGGACGTGTTCTGGCCCTGGGTTCACTCGCCGCCCTTCTGGACGTAGTTCTTCACGAACTCCTCTGAGTTCTCTTCGAGGACGCTGTCGATCTCGTCGAGGAGATCGTCGATCGCCTCGGTGTCGACGTCGCTCTCGACCGCCTCGACGGCTTCTTCGGCCTCTTCTTCACGCTCGCCCCGGCGAGCCCGGTCCTGCTCTGCCACATCAACCTCCTAGGGCTTCGATCAACTGGGTGGCGTCTTCCACCCGGTCGAGGATGTCACCCACGCGGGTGATGTCTCCACGAAGCGGTTCCATCATAGGAACCCGCTCCAGATGGGGTTTCCCGGTGTCGAACACGAGGGAATCCCAGTTGGCCGACACGAGAGAGTCGGAGAACTTCTCGACGCACCTGCCCCGGAAGTAGGCCCGGGTCTCGACCGGCGGAGCCAGGGCTGCGGCCGCCACCTCGGAGTCCTCGAACAGGCGCACCACTCGCTTGCGGTCGAGGAGCCGCTGATAGGTGCTCCGGAGTGGATCGATGTCGTGATACAGCAGGTCGATCGCCTTGAGCTTGGCACTGTCCCAGGCCAGCCGGTCGCGGTCGACATACGCCTCGAGCAGCTGCTTCTTGGCCACCCAGTCGAGGCGATCTCCACACCGCGCCGGGTCGGTATCCAGATCCTCGAGCACCCGGCGCCATTCGTCGACCACCCGGTTCCAGACCGGCAGGTCCATTTCCCGCTCGACGTATTTGGCGAGCCACTCGAGGTACAGATTCTGGATGTCGAGAGCGGTGGCCGACCCGCCGCCGTCGAGCGCAATCGGCGCCCACGGGTCGTGGGACACCTTCCAGCACGCCTCGACCGGATCGGCAAGTTCGACCGGGTACGGGAGCGCCTTGTCCTCCATCGCCGCCAGGAAGATCGCCGTCACGCCCAGCTTGAGAAAGATCTGGGTGTGCGAGCGGTTGGCGTCGCCGATGATGACATGCAGGCGGCGGTATCTGCTCGGGTCGCCGTGCGGCTCGTCCCGGGTGTTGACGATCGGCCGTTTGAGCGTGGTCTCCAAGCCGACTTCCTCTTCGAAGAAGTCGGCCCGCTGTGTGATCTGGTAGTTGATCCGATCGCGTCCGTTCTCGGAACCCACCTTTCCGGAGCCGGTGAAGATCTGGCGAGTGACCAGGAAGGCGGTGGCGTACTTGATCACCTGCCCGAATGGGGTCTGGCGATCGAGCAGGTAATTCTCGTGCGATCCGTACGAGTTGCCCTTGCCATCGGAGTTGTTCTTGAAGAGCCTCAGTTCCTGGGGCTCGGGGAGCGTCTGTTGGGCTCGGCGCATTGCGTCGAGCATGACCTTCTCGCCGGCGAGATCGTGCAGCGTCGCCTGCCAGGGGTCCACGCACTCCGGCCCCGAGTATTCGGGATGAGCGTGATCGACATACAGACGGGCACCGTTGGAGAGAACGGCGTTGACGAGCGCCGAATCGGGGTCGGCCACCCCGAATCCCTCGTGGCCGAAGCCGCGGGCGTCGCGTCCGGGCGTTTCTTCCTCGTGGGACCACTGGATCTGGACTCGTTTGCCCGGGTACGAGTTGACGACGAGGGCGGAGGCCAGTGCCGGGTTGAAGTCCGGTTTGTTCCGGATGAGGATCCCGTACTCGGTCTCGGTCCCGGTGACCTTCGCCAGCGCCATGCTCAGATATCCAGCGCCATGCTCAGAGGTACTGGCCGGTTGAAACGCCCTCGACCATCCGGCTCTCGCCCTCACCACTCACCAGCGTGCGGACATAGACGATCCGCTCACCCTTCTTGCCGGAGATCTTCGCCCAGTCGTCCGGGTTGGTGGTGTTGGGCAGGTCCTCGTGCTCGCGGAACTCCTGTCGGATGGCATCGAAGAGGTCCACTCGCTTGATCCCGACGGTGCCACCGGAGATCTGGCGCTTGATGGCGTCCTTCTTGGCCCGTCGCACGATGTTCTCGATCATCGCCCCGGACGAGAAGTCCTTGAAATACAGCAGTTCCCTGTCGCCGTTGGCGTATGTCACCTCGAGGAATCGATTGTGATCCTCTTCGGAGTACATCCTCTCGACCACCTCGTCGATCAGGCGCTGGAGATGCGTCGCCCGATCCGGCGCCTCTGCGACCTCGTCGACGTCGAACGGCAGCGCCTCATCGAGGTAGATGGCGAAGATCTGACGGGCAGCAGCCGGATCCGGTCGGTTGATCTTGATCTTCACATCCAGCCGGCCCGGCCTGAGGATGGCCGGGTCGATCAGGTCCTCGCGGTTCGAGGCGCCGATGACGATCACGTTCTTGAGCGACTCCACACCGTCGAGCTCGGACAGGAGCTGGGGGACGATCGTCGACTCCACATCGGAGGAAATGCCCGTACCTCGAGTGCGGAACAGGGAGTCCATCTCGTCGAAGAACACGATGACCGGCACGCCTTCGTCCGACTTCTCCTTGGCTCGCTGGAAGATGAGACGAATCTGCCGTTCGGTCTCGCCCACCCACTTGTTCAGCAGCTCGGGGCCTTTGACGTTCAGGAAGTAGGAACGCGCATCGGGCCGGCCGCTGCGGTTGGCGACCGCCTTGGCGAGCGAGTTCGCCACCGCCTTGGCGATGAGCGTCTTGCCGCAGCCGGGAGGGCCGTACAACAGGATGCCTTTCGGCGCCTCGAGGGCGTACTCACCGAACAGCTCTCGGTGCACATAGGGCAATTCGACCGCGTCGCGAATAGCTTCGATCTGGTCCTTGAGACCCCCCACCTGCTCGTAGGTGATGTCGGGAACCTCCTCGAGGACGAGCTCCTCGACCTCGGGGCGGGCCATCTTCTCCATCACGAGGTTCGACTTGGGGTCGAGACGAACGTGATCGCCGACCCGCACCAGTTCGGTGAGCGAGTCCGCCACGGGGACCACCATCTCCTCGTCGGCGCGACCGATGACAACCAACCTCCCGTCCTCGAGCCGGTCCCGGACCCGGGCCACCTCGCCGACTAGGTCGAACGTGCGGACATCGATGATGTTGAGGCTCTCGTTGAGGAGGACTTCCTGGCCGCGCTGGAGTTGCTTGACCTCGATGGTCGGTTGCGCCGCGACCCGCATTTTTCGATTCCCGGTGAAGATGTCGACCGAACCATCCTCGTTGACGGCCAGCACGGTTCCGAAGTTGTTCGGAGGGGTCGTGAGCTTCTCGACCTCCGCCCGGAGCACGCCCAACTGCTCCCTGGCCTCTTCGAGCACCTTGGAGAGCTTCTCGTTCCCGGCCAGGGCCCGATCCAGCCTCGCCTGGGTGTCGGCGAGCTGTTCTTCGAGCTGGCGGACCCGCATCGGGGCGTCGCCGAGCCGGCGCCGGAGCGAAGCAAGCTCGCCCTCCAGGGCGGCAACCTGCTGTTGCAACTCGGCGGGATCTTCACGTTGGCGTTCGCTCATCGTGGCTCCTCCTGGCTCGAGCCTTCCGTTTCGCAGTATACGAAGCGGTCTGGTTTTGGCGGGGCACCCCGTCGCCGGGCCGGCCGCCCTGTCGCTGGTCGTTGGTTCATCGGCCGGTTGGCCGGCCGGCTACACCGGAATGCGCGAGCGGATCCGAGGAGTGGATGCGGGGTTCGGACAGGTGATGATTACAATCTCGCCTCGCACACTTCCAGGAGTACCCATGAAAGTTTGGATCGATCAGGACCTCTGCACCGGCGACGGCCTGTGCGAGGAAATCGCCCCCGACGTATTCGTCCTGCTCGACGACGGGCTGGCCTATGTGCGGGAGGGCGACACGATCTTCGCCGCGGCCAAAGGCAACCCCGAGGGTGCCGCCGGCCTGGCGGTTGTTCCTGCCGGCCAGGAGGACATCACCATCGAGTCGGCCGAGGAGTGCCCGGGCGAGTGCATTTTCATCGAGCCGTGATCGGTTCCCGACCCACCCGGTTCGGCCGGTGACGTCGAGAGCGGCCCGGACGGGCCGCTCTATTCATTCCTCCTCGCCCGCCCCGCGGCCGACAACGGCGGCTTTGCCCACCTTTCGCCCCACCACGACGAAACCGGTGTGACCGATCATTCGGTGATCCGGGCGCACCGAACGCCCCGAGACGTTCCAGGTGCGGTGCAGGGTCTCGAACACCTCGATCTCCGAATAGGCCGGTTCCAACTCGGCAACCAGCTGTTGCACCTGCGGAATCGTCGGCAGGTAGGAGCAGAAGACCGCTCCACCGGGTTGATGCGTGGCCGCGATCCGTGCGGCGTGCCATGGCTCGGGGAGATCGAGCACCAGTCGATCGGGCCGGAGCTCCTCGATGACGTCCTCCACATCGCCGACCCGCATCTCGACGTTCGCCGGCATGGCGCCGCACCAGCGTTCGATCGTCTTGCGCGCCTGGGCATGATGATCGGACCGGCGCTCCACAGTCACCACTCGACCGGTCTCCCCTACTGCTCTGAGAAGCCCCAGCGTGAGCGCGCCCGATCCGGATCCTGCCTCCAGCACGTCCATTCCCGGACCGATGTCGGCCCACACCACAATCGGACCGATGTCCTTCGGATACACCACCTGGGCGCCCCGCGGCATCTTGAGGACGAAGTCGGCGAATCGCGGGCGCAGGATCGTCAGTCGCGTGCCCCCCGACGTCGTCAACTCCGAGCCGTCCTCACGTCCGATGATGTCGGCGTGCGGGATCTTCCCGTGGTGGGTGTGGAACTCCGCCTTCTCACCCAGGCATACGAGGTATCGGCGGCCCTTGGAGTCGATGATCAGGACGTTCTCACCCGCGGCGAGCGGAGCACTCATCGAGCCGAGACCTCACGAACCCGGGCACTCAGGCGGCAGAACGCACAGATGTCGGCCGTCGTGGGCTGACCGCATTCGTCACACGCCCTCAACTCAGGTGGCTCACCGGCCTGAAACGCCATCCGGCCCTTGTCCCAGAAGCCGGTGAGGAACCTCGTCTTCAGTCCGGGCGATTCTTCCTCGAGCCGGTTCAACCACTGCTTGTATCGGTTGACGGTGTTCCCGGCCGCCATCGGGCACTCCTCGACCTCGTATTCGATTCCCTGGAGGACCGCGTAGGCGGCCGTCTCCCGTTCAGCGACACGGACGAGCGGCTTGACCTTCCGCGCCAGCCCCCCATCGGTCGCCGGGAGCACCGGGCTCTGCCGGGCCAAGTAGTCGGTCTCCCAGCCGATGACGTTGGAGAACAGGGTGGCCGCCTCGTCGTCGAGGTTGTGACCCATGACCAGGACGTCGTATCCGAAATCGTCGGCCGCCTGATTCAAGAGATAGCGCTTGCTCAGGCCACATGCCGAGCAAGGGGTACGCCGGCTGGCGCGGGCGGCCTCCGGAACGCTGAAGCCCCGTTCAGACGGCAGGTCCATCACGCGAAGCTCGAGACCGCGCTCCTGTGCGAACGCCTGGGAGAGAACCAGGGACTCGGAGCTGTAGTCGCCGATTCCGAGATGAAGGTAGACGCCGTCGACCCGGTACCCGAGCTCCGTGAGGATGTTCCACAGGGCGAGGCTGTCCTTACCGCCGGAAACGCCCAACAGCAGTCGGTCACCGGGCGAGAACATGTCGTGATCGTGGATCGTCCTGTCGACCTGACGGTGGATGTGATCGATGAAATGCTGCCTGCAGAATCCGGCGTTGTGCCGGCGGACTTCGATCACGGCCTTGTCGCGGCACACCCGGCACTTCATCGTCAACCTCCGGATATCACCGGACGCAACTCGACCACGTCGTCCGGCTCCAGCCGGGCATCGGAGGTGAGCAGCTCGTCCCCGCGGATGACCAGCACCGACTCCGATACCACTTCGAAACGGTCCAGGAGTTGCTTCACCGATCGGACTCCGTCGACATCGACTTCGCGTCTCGGTTGGCGCAGAATCACTCTCACTGGATCGCTCTCACTGAAAACTTCCGATGGAGGCGATTCCCACCGACACGATCATGCCGATCACAATTGCCCAGATCACCGCCCGGACCACACGCTGGTTCATGGGAGTACCGTAGCCCGGCAACCATCACCTGAAACCAGCACCCATGCCCTCTTTCTCCAAATTCAACACCGCAGGAGCTGCTCGAATCTGGCGCGGTTTGAGGGAGGGCGACCAGCGCACGCTCCTGGTGGGGGCGGCGATGATGGGCTGGAACTGGTGGCGGTCGTCCCGGGCACCCGAGAAAACCCTCGTCCGGCGCATGACGCTAAAACCGGGCCAGACGATGGTGATCCGCAACGGCGAGGGCGAGCCCATCCGGATCGAAGCCGACTGAGCGTTCGCCCGGTGATGGGACGGAGCGGCGATGCCGCCCCGTCCCAGGTGTCGTCAGATCACGGGTTGGGACCCGTGTAGCGGAAGATCCAGAGGCCCGAGTCACGGTCGCTGGCGAGGATGTAGGTCGTCTCCGTCGGGTCGCCCGGGAGCCGGTGCGCCTCCACGCCCCAGAAGTCGTTACCGCCCGCGTCGATGTAGTGACCGAGTTCTGTGATCCCGCCGGGGCCGAATCCGATCACACGTATACCGGCGTCGTAGTACGACAGGTATCCCAGATTCACAGCTTTGTCCACGGCAACCTCGTGCACCGACAACGCCCCGTAACCCGATGCAAAGGATTCGGACATGGACTCGGCAACGGCATACGAATCGATCGTCTCCAACGTCGCTGCGTCCAGGAGGTGGACACCGCCCCATCCGTCGAACGTGGTGGTGGCTGCAACCGACGCTCCCAGCGTGCCGAGCGCCGGCATGTCGCTGCCCTCGGCGCCCGTGTACTCCGGTGTGTCGTTGAACAGCAGGTGCATCGCACGATGCCCGATGCAGATCGAAGAGGCCGTGATCGTGAAGACGTGGCCCTGTCCACCGCACGTGAACCCGTTGGGCGTCAACCCGTTCCGGGTGCCTCCGTGGCTCTGTCCGATGATCACCTTGCTGTAGCCGGCGAGCTGCCCAGACTCGACCTTGATCGAGAAGAAGCAAGTCCCGCGTGTGAACACGATCACATCGGCGCCCGTGACGGATTGCGGGGGCACCTCGGCTCGGTCGCTGACACCGTTGCCGTCGACATCCTCGACGCAGCCGGATCCGCCCCAGACCGTCGAGCCGCTGAAGGGGTTCGACGCCGTGATCGGGACTGTCCACGAGAACTGGCCGCCGCCGTACAAGCCGGCGTTGGTTCCCGACGTCACCTCGAAGCTGGTGCGGAACGGGCTGAAGTCCTCGTCGGTGCCAATGATGTACTTGTTGTTGTGACTCCACTCCGCCTGATGAGCATTGCCCTCCGGAGGAGAGAACCCGAGAAGCGTCTCGGGATCCGGATAGTCCGAGTCGTTGACGAAGACCGGGTTGGCAGGATCGTTCACGTTGAGCACGATCCAGCCGGCATCCCAGTACGACAGGAGGGCGAGCGTGTTCCCCTGGACCTTCTTGACGACGAGGTCGTGGAGGAACACCGCTTCACCATTGGCCAGCGGGCTGTGTGCGTCGACCCAATCGAGGATTCCGGTTTCCTTGATCAGGACCGGATTTCGCGGGTCGGTGATCTCGAGGATGTCGGTGTCGGTGACTTCCTCGTTGTCCACGATTATGGCGAAAGCTCGTTTGTCGTCTTGCCACCCGAACACGCTGTGGATCTGGCGAGCGCGAGAAAGCGTCCCACCATTGGTGTCGCCCTTGCCGATCGCGAGGGGCACCGGTGCCAGCGGGTTGGTGACGTCGTATAGCGACACCCCACCGACCCGGGCGGCGTTGGTTCCGCAGTTCTCGTTGTTGGTGAGTAAAACGTCGCCCTTGAACGACTTCGTGTTCAGCTTGATCACCTGCATCCCCTCGCCGGGGTATGAATCCGGCGGGAAGGCGATGAATCCCGTCTCGACCGGATTTGCGGGGTTGCTGATGTCGACCACGTAGACGCCGCCTTGACCACAGGGCGTGGTGTTGAGGCGTCGGGCGGCCAGGTAGGCGTAATTGCCACTCACCGCCACGTCGGCGATGTGATTAGGCCGGTTGACGCCCGTGGCGCCGCTCATGTCGACCTTCCCGACCAGCGCCACGTTGGAACTCGATGCGGGAAGATGGCCGTCCGCAGCACCGTGCTGCTGGTCCGGGTCAGCCTGCAACTGCTCGTGCGAAAAGGCCGGGGTTGCTGTCGCAATCAGCAGCACCGACGCGGCCAGGATCAGCCATCGGAATCTCCGCATACACACCTCCTCAAGTGCGCAGACACGGGCGAGGTCACGCGCTCAAACGAGTGACCCCATTACCAACCGGACCCTATCCAAGACCACAGAGCGTGGGGTCCGAAACCGGGTATTGTTGCCGACGCCCTGCCGGAAACCCGACGACGACCAGTCGGTCACTTGACCCGGTAGACCTCGACCACCGTCTTGCCGGGCTTGTTCTTCCGTTTGCCGAGGGCGTAGGCGAGAACGACGAAAGCCACGACCGCCACCCCGGCCAGCACGGCTGTGTTCTGGGCAGCGTCTTTGGTCTCGTTGACAGCGTCTTCGATCTCTCTTGCCTTGGCGACGATCTGTTCGCGATCGATCATGACTTGGCGATCCTCCATCCAACCAGGCCGGCAACCGCCAAACACGTGAGTGCGGTCAATCCCCTGGCGAGTACCACCCACCAATCACCCTCCGGGAGCACCTGACGGTAGAGGGCATACAGGCCGAGACCGAGGAACAGGGCGGCAAAGGCAAACACGAGTCCGGCGGCCAGTCCGAATCCGGCCACCCGACCGAGCCGCTTCATCGGGTCGATGGTCTCCTGACGGAGGTAGTCCTTCGACATCCCGTACAGCTCGCTGACCAGCTGCGGTATCTCTTTGGGGTCTGGCACGGGCCCGAGGGTACACGATCGGTAGAGGACGTTCTGTTCCCTAATGTGGGCCTCCGTGGCCAGGCGAATTCAGCCATTCGAGCTCGTACCACCCGAGCGACGGTTCGACGTGCTCTGGGCAGGTCAAGCAGTCAGCCAGTTCGGCGACTACCTGGCCTTCTTCAGCGTCCCCCTGCTCGTCGCCCATCTCGCCAACGCAGCGGGAGCCTCGAACTCCAGCGAACTCGGGATCTGGTACGCCCTCGACGCCATCCCTGCCGTCCTGCTCGGGCTTGCCGGTGGGGTGCTGATCGACCGGGTCCGGCTGCGGGGCCTGATGGTGGTGTCGGATCTCGGTCGTGCGGTCACGTTCCTGTTCCTTGCCGAGGTGGCGCGTCCCCTCCCCGCCGCGGGGAGCGGCGAGGGACTGGCGCTGATCTTCGGGACGGCGTTCATCCTCGGAACCCTGTCCACGACCTTCAACAACGCCCTGTACACACTAGTTCCGTCGCTGGTCCCCGCCCGGAAGCTCGCGTCTGCCAACGGCCGTCTGTCCGCCTCTCAGAACCTGGCTTTCGCCGTCGGCCCGGCAATCGCCGGCCTGCTCGTCGCAGGGGTGGGGTTCTGGCTGACGTTCTTGGTCAACGCGATCACGTTCTTTCTGTCAGCCGCGTCCCTCATGCTCATCGGCAAGGTGGAACGCTCACAAGCCGATTCCGAACGAGGCCGGGTACTCGAGGATCTCCTCAACGGTCTCAAATTCGTCTGGATGGAACCGCGTCTGCGTCTGACGACCATCGCCGCCGCAGGCGGCAATCTGGTCATCGGGTTCATCGACGCAACCCTCGTCCTCATCGCCACGCGGATCGTCGGCGCCACCGCCGACCAGGTGGGCCTGGTGTATTCGGCACTCGGGGTTGGCGCCGTGGTGGGCGCAATGGTGGCGCCGTCGGTAGTGCGCCTTTTCGGCCTCGGAAAGACGCTCATCCTGGGGTTCGTGACCTTCGGCCTCGGTCTGGCTCTCTTCGCGAACATCGAGTACTCGCTGATCGGCCTCGCCCAGGTGGCTGTGGGGTGGGCGGGTCTGCAATTGCTGAACGTGCCTCTGATGACGATTCGCCAGCGCTACACACCCTCGGTGATGCTGGGACGGGTCTTGTCGGCCACGAGGGCGGTCGGTTGGGCGAGCCTGCCGATCGGGGCCCTACTCGGTACGTCGCTGTCCGACGGATTCGGGTTGTTCGAGCCGCTCGCCAAGGGAGCCCCGCTGGTGATGGCGGTCATCGGGTTGACGCTCATTCCCACTGTTGTGTGGAGCAACACCCGGGATGCCCCGCTCGCTCGAGTGAGAGGAGGAGCGGAATGATCCCGGTCGAGGTGGTTCGTTCGCAGCGACGCAAGAAGACCGTCTCGGGCGAGATTCGGAGTGGGGTTCTGGTGGTCAGGATCCCGGCCCGGATGAGCCGGGCTGAAGAGCATCGGTGGGTGGAGGCCATGCGCCGCCGACTCCAACGGCCACCTGCGCCGTCGGACGATGACTTGCTCGATCGCGCGTGCCGCCTCGCCGACGAACACGGACTACCCCGACCCGCGTCTGTCAGGTGGGCCCGACAGGAGACCCGCTGGGGGTCCGCCACTCCCCTGGACAGATCCGTTCGGGTCAGCGACCGATTGGCCGCGCAGCCCGACTGGGTCCTCGATTACGTGATCGTGCACGAACTCGCCCACCTGGAGATTCCCGACCACTCCTCGGAGTTCTGGGGCCTTGTAAGCCGGTACCACCTGGCGGAGCGAGCACGTGGATTCCTGCTCGGCCTGATGTCAGCGTCAGTTGGCGGCGGACTCGAGCGCTCTCAACACCCGTAGCCACCCCTCACCTCACCGGCGGACGCGATCCCACGACGTGGCGATCACATGAGTCGAGGCGGGTGCGGCAGTCGGCATCGGAATGAATCGGTCAAGGTCCGCCAAATCGACCCGATTGTCACCAACATGCGTGGCAGCCCGGTCAAAGTGGACCCCACATGACCCCATCTGACAGCCCGGACGTCCAGATCCAACCGGACCTTCGACGGCACAGTCGAGCAGAGTCGACCAATCTTCCTGGATTCACGGGCGGCCGTCCCGGGGCCGCAACCTTGTTTCTTTACGCGTTCATGATCTTCATGGGTGCCGCATTGCTGTTCGTGGTCCAGCCACTGTCTGCGCGAATCCTCCTGCCCTCATTCGGTGGTTCGGCATCGGTCTGGAATACCGCTCTCGTCGTCTTCCAGACCCTCTTGCTCGCCGGCTACGGATTCGCCCATATCGTCCAACGCCTTCCTGCACGGACGAGACGCGTTGTTCAGTTCGCGGTGATTGCCTTGCCCCTGATCAGCCTGACGACGGGTACGGTCGAGGCTCGTGGCGGATCACCGGTGGTGTCGGTCGTGCTCTCGATTGTGGTCGCCGTCGGAGCTCCGTACTTTGGGCTCGCAACCCTCAGCCCGACGTTGCAGCGTTGGTTCGCTTCTTCGAGTCACCGCCTGGCTGGCAATCCCTACCCCTTGTACTCGGCCAGCAACGCGGGCAGCCTCCTCGGCCTCCTCGGG
>JBFHRE010000061.1:0-14796 GCA_041591895.1 Acidimicrobiia bacterium | reverse complement strand
GGCCACCAGCCACTGACGGGAATCGTCACGTTCCTGTTCACCGATGTCGCCGGCAGCACCACCCGCTGGGAGCAACATCCGGAGACCATGCGAGTGGCGCTCGCGCGACATGACGAGATCGTCAGAACCGCCATCGAGACACACGGAGGTCTCGTCTTCGCCACGGCTGGTGACCAGTTCTGCGCAGCATTCTCCGTCCCCGCCGATGCGGTCCGCAGCGCCGTGGATGCCCAGCTTGCATTGGTCACCGAGGATTGGGGCGCAGTGGCGCCGTTCGAAGTACGGATGGCTCTCACCACGGGCACGGCGGAGGCGCGTGGCGGCGACTACTTCGGACCTCCCCTGAACCGGTGTGCCCGGCTGCTGGCAATCACCCATCCGGGTCAGGTACTCGCCGCCGAGGCCACCGCCCGGCTGCTGGCTGACATCAAGTCGGAGTGGTCGCTTCTGGAGCTGGGCGAGCACAAGCTGCGCGACCTCGAGCGTCCCGAGCGGGTGTTCCAGATCGTCCATCCCCGGCTGACCGCCGCGTTCCCGGCACTGAAGTCGGAGTCGGATCGAGCCGGAGCGGCCGAGCTCCTGGCTGATGCGAGGCAGGCGCTGGCGCTCGAAAAGATGCGCGACGCGTACGAGGCGTACGTCGAGGCAGACCGGCACCTTGCCTTACCCGCCGAAGACCTACGGGATTACGCCCGGTCCGCCTGGTGGACAGGGCGAATCGAGGAGTCGATGCGTCTCCGGGAGCGCGCATACGCCGCATTTCTTCGCGAACAGCGGCTCGAGGAAGCGGCTCTTCTCGCAATCGCCATCGCCGAGGACGCCCATCATCGACTGGCGGCCAAGGTCAGCGAAGCGTGGACCCGTCGAGCAGCCGAATTACTGGAAGGTGTCGGCGAGTCGCCTGCCACCGGCCGATTGCTCCGTTGGCAGACGGTACTCGCACTCGATGTTGCCGGCGATCGGGACCAGGCGCTGGATCTCGCCGAGCAGGTGATCGCCATCGGCCGCCGCCTGTCTGACCGAAACCTCGAGGCGCTCGGCCTCCAGGACAAGGGCCGCATCCTCGTTGCGGGTGGACACGTCAGGGAGGGTTTGGGCCACATGGACCAGGCCATGGTGGCCGCGGTCGGCGGAGAACTCGACGTGGACACCACCGGCCGGAGCTACTGCAACATGCTCAATGTCTGCGACCAGATTGCCGACTACGGGCGAGCCAGGGAGTGGAGTTCGGCCGCGGCGGCATGGTGTGAAGATCAGTCCGAGTCGGCGTATCCCGGCATCTGTCGGATCTATCGCGCCGAACTCGACTTCCTGCAGGGGTCATGGGAGCGGGCGGCGGATCAGACCCGAAAGGCCGCAGATGAGCTGTCGGGAATGAAGGCGATCGCAGCCGTCGCGGCCTACCAGCTCGGTGTGATCGAGCTGCGGTCGGGTCGCCTCGACGAGGCAGAACACTGGTTCAACACTGCGCACGAGAGCGGACACACCCCGCTCCCGGGGCTGGCCGCACTTCGACTTGCCGCCGGCGATGTGGAGGCCGCACGGGAGTTGCTGGCCGCGGCCCTCTCCAGATCTTCCGGTGACCCCTTCGCCCGAGGCAAGCTCCTTCCCACCTGGATCGAAGTCCAGGTCGCCCGCGGAGAGCTCGACCTGGCGACCGAGGCCATCGTCGAGGTCGAGTCACTCGCGGAGAAGAGCGGATCGAGCTTCCTGGCGGCGTCCGCGTACCACTGGCGAGGAGTCGTGGCACTCATGCGAGGCGACTATCCGCTCGCGGTTCGGGATCTCGAGCAGGCGATCCCGATGTGGACCGAGCTCGACATGCCGTACGAGGGGGCGCAGTCCCGTTTGGCACTCGCCGACGCGCTACACGGCTCCGGCTCAGAGGAAACGTCTCGACTCGAACGGAGGCTGGCCCTCAACACCTTGGAACGCCTCGGCGCACCCGTCACGGGATGACTACATCGCGAAGCGGGCCTCGAACCGCTCGGCGTTGCGGATGATCTGAGCCGGAAGCGCCATCAGCTTCTCCTGGATCTCTGCCGCTCGAGCGGACAGCCCCTCCATCTTGTCGATGCCCCACTGCGAGATCAGCGGTTGCACCACGTTGTCGTGGTGGATTCGAAGGTTGTAGACCCCGGCCTTGGCGATGTCGATCGACTTGCGGAGGAAGCCGGGGATGCCGACCCCGGGCATCTCGAAGTTCGAGAGCGTGTTGTAGATCCCCTCGATGGCCACGGAAGGTGCCTCCCGCAGCATGGCCGCCATCACGCCCCGATAGAAGACGAAGTGGTGGTTCTCGTCGGAGGCGATGTTGCGCATGAGATCGAACGCAGACTCGTCCTCGGTGATTCGACCGGCATTCCGGTGCGAAACCCTGGTAGCCAGTTCCTGCGCCGACGTATAGGCAAACAACTCGGCAGGGTTCGACCAGTTCGGCTCCCAGCCTCTCTTCATGGTTGCCATCCGCTCGTCTTCGAGCTCGTAGGGATCACAGTTGCGACTGGTGAGCAGGTAGCTGCGGATGGCAATGGCGTGCTGGCCTTCCTCTGCGGTCCAGAGCCCGTTCCACTCCTTCCACACCGAGTGCTTGGGAAGGTGACGCTCGAGGGCGAGGTGATACCAGGGAAGGTTGTCCTCGGTGAGCAGGTTGAGCACGAGCGAGGTGCGCGCCCGCTCATTGATCGTGCACTGGGACTCGTCCCACGGGACATCTACGAAGTTCTGACCCCGCTCCCAAGGGATGAGATCGTGGTAATACCAGTGCTTGCGCCGCTCCTGATGATCGGCGATCAGTTGGGTGACGGTCGGCTCGACAGCCTCCAGCAGTTCGAAGTTTTCATTGAAGGCCATGGCGACTCATTCTTGGGGGTCTGTTCAAAGGATACTTGTTAGACCCGTTATACCCCGCATCGGTTACCTGGAATTCCGCGACCTGCGACGGTTCGTCAGCCATAGGCACGGAAGAAGCCGTCGCGAGACCCGACGTAGATCCGCCCCTTCCATACCGCAGGCGTCGACTCGATGCATCCGCCGGCAGCTGCTTCCAGGGTCCACAAGCGCGTGGGTCGCGAGGGTTCGGCGAGGGAGTAGGCGCGCAACTCGGCGCTGTCGCAGGTCGCCACCAGTAACCGGTCGTCGATCACCACCGCCGATGACCAGGAGTGGGGCCCGACCGGCTCTTCCCAGGTGATATCACCGGTCTCGGTATCCACTGCGAGGAGTCGGCCGGTGTGGGTGGGGACGTACACGTGGCCGAAACCGAGCGCCGGCGTGGCCCAGATTCCTCCATCCCCGACCTCGGCGCGCACCGGGACGCCCCACACTCGGGGATCCCCCTCGCGGTACGGATCGAGCTTGACCAGCTGGCCCACCTCGTCGGACCGCTGGTTCTTCCGTTCCTGCTCGACCGCCACATAGAGCATGCCCTCGGCGTCGACTACGACGGAAGCGTCGATATCGTCGCCCGCCCAGTAGTCGAACACCACCTCGGCATCCCCGGCCAGCGCCTTGGTCAGATCCAGGCCTACGACCCGGCCGCCCGAATTGGCGAAGTACACGCGGTCGTCGAACACAGCCACCGAGTTCTCGATCGACTGGTTTCGGCCGACCAACCCGATCAACTCATCGGTCCAGGCGGGGAACTCGAGCACGACCTCGGGATCGACCTCCACCAGTCCGTCGGCCCCGATCGACCGGTTCAGTCGCACGACGAAGAACCAGCCGTTCTCGCCTCCCTCCAGCATGTAGTCGTCGAGAATCACCGGGTTTCCGTCCCAGTCGTTGTTCCAGATCCCCTGCACCCGCGATGCCTCGAGAGCCCACAGTTCCTCGACAGGCTCTCGGTCGAGAGCGATCACCCGAACCTTGTCGTCGCGCGCTCCGGTGTAGAGCAGCGGAAAGCCATCGGGATCGATCGACACCGAGCCCTTGATGATGTCGCCGACCGGGAACGGAGCCCGCGAGTCGAGCCCGGTAGCCGCGTCGACGAAGTGGACCGCTTTGTCATACGCCCCAAACACCACCTCGGTCACTCCGTCCGGTCGCTCCCATACCACCGGCTGACCGGTCCATCCGGTTCCGCACCACTGGCGGGACTCGCCTCCGACGGACGAGAAGCCGCACATGGCGGACGACGGATAGACCCACTGGATGTCGGGACTGTCATCGGACAGAGGGCCGCTGCCGTACCAGCTCCGGGTCGGATTCCCCCTGAACATCGTGAGTCCGATCGGTGGATCCGGCCATGGGCGCCCCACGGTCCAGCCCGGGACGGTGCCCAATGCCCGCGTCGGGAGGGTGGTGGTCGTTGTCGTTGCGGGCGTGGTTGCTGGTGGGGCCGTCGTGGTGGTGATCGCGCTTCCTCGGGCGGTGGTGACGGCGGGCCGCGAAACCGGGTCTCCCAACTGGGAAATCGCAGCGGCGGTCCCGGCGATGGCTCCGACCGCCAGGATCGCGATCACTTTCACACGGTCACTCGTCCGATCACTCATCCGGTCATTCTCCTGGGCACCTCAACTCGCCCCGGAGGACGGGGTGCCCGCCGGACTCGATGAACACCGGGACCTGACACGCGACCACCGCCCCGTCCGGTGACACGATCACCCGGGCGATAGCCGTGGTCGCACCGGCATCGGAGAGCCGGGGCCAGACGAAGTTGCCCAGCGTCCAGAACACCGGCTTTCCGTCGATGAACTCGACTTCGCCGAGCCGGTGGGGATGATGACCGAAGATCGCATCCGCGCCCGCCGCGATCATCGCCTCCGCCGCTCGCCGGTCGTGCTCGGTCGGGTCGGTGATCAACTCGATCCCCCAGTGGATCGTGACTACGACGATGTCGGCCTCGGCCTTGGCTGCAGCCACCGCGGCGGCCATACCCTCGATGTCGT
This sequence comes from Acidimicrobiia bacterium, assembly GCA_041591895.1. GTDB lineage: Bacteria > Actinomycetota > Acidimicrobiia > Spongiisociales > ZC4RG35 > JBFHRE01. The sequence continues at coordinate 9,907 of JBFHRE010000061.1, read as the reverse complement.
CGCCGTCGGCCATGCCCGCCCTGTCATCGGTCGCCAGCCACGAGGACGAGGGGTGCACGCCGCCAAAACCCAGAACCGCCACCCGCCGGCCGCCGGCCTCCACAACCGCCGGGCGGTGGGCCTCTTCCAGGTTACGGCCGACCCCGACCGGCCAAATCCCCGATTGCCACAGGTTCCAACGGCCCTCGAGCATCGCCGCCCTTCCGTAGTCTTGTCCGTGATTGTTGGCGAGGTTGGCGACCTCGACCCCGTACGACCGGGCGATTGGCAGCGCGGACGGATCACACTGAAACACAAACTCCTTGTCGACCGCCACACCGGCGAGGGCCGGGCTGCACTCCAGATTGATCACCGTCACGTCGTCGTCGAGGAAGGCACCGTCGAGACCCGTGAACGCGATCTCGTACCCGTCTGCCCGGAACGCGGGGATGTAGCCCGGATCGAAGTTGACATCGCCGACTCCCTGGATCACCACCGCCTCCGCGACGGTGGTCGTGGTAGGCAAGACGGACTCCACCGTCGTCTCACCGGGCGGGGCCGTGCTGGCCGGGGCAGTGCTGGGCAGGGCGGCGGTGGCCGGCGGCAGGGTGGTCGGCGGAGCAGGAAGGGTTCCGGGATCTGTACGCAGCACTGCTACCAGCGACGCCCCAACGGCGATGCCGGCGACGGATGCGAGGGTGCCCCGAACGAGACGCGAGGAGGTAGGCAAGGCGCGCCAGGGTACCGAAACCCGATGCCTGCGTCGTGGCTCCCGACATGCGAGCGGTGCCTACGGCATTCAACGGCCGATGATCTGATCGTGTGCGACTTCGACGATCCTCGGTTGCTTCCGGCCGCGAACGTGAGATAGAGCTGCCGGCTACCCCAGCTACCGGCTACCAACTGCCGGCCAACACCCGTTCTCGCGCGTCCAGCGGGCGCTGAGCGCCCGCTGGACTGATAAAAACGCCAGAAATGGGGAGGTAGCATCGACGACGTGGTCGTCGATCCCAAAGAGACGCTTCTCCGTTACTTGCAGGTGGCACGTGACGCCCTGCTCTGGAAGCTCGACGGGCTCTCCGAGTACGACGCCCGCCGCCCGCTGACACCCACCGCCACCAACCTGCTCGGAATCGTCAAGCATGTTGCGAGCGTGGAAGCCGGCTACCTCGGCGACTGTTTCGGCAGGCCGTTTCCCCAGACCTTTCCGTGGTTCGCCGACGATGCCGAGCCGAACGCCGACATGTGGGCTCTGCCCGATCAGAGCCGTGAGGAGATCGTCGACCTCTACCACCGGGTCTGGGCGCATTCGGACGCGACGGTGGCGGGCCTCGAACTCGACGCCGTGGGCGCCGTTCCATGGTGGCCGGAGGATCGCCGCCAGGTCACGCTCCACCAGATCCTCGTGCACATCACCACCGAGACGCACCGTCACGCCGGCCACGCCGACATCGTGCGGGAGTTGATCGACGGGGCGGTTGGGCTTCGGCCCGGTGCGGAGAACCTGCCTGACGGCGATGAGGACTGGTGGAACACCTACCGGGAGCAGGTAGAGGAGGCGGCGAGAAAGGACGGCGGTCTCTAGCGACCGGCTGCTAGCCACCAGTCACCAGTCACCAGCTCCGGCCACCAGCCACCAGCCGCCAGCCGCCAGCTACCAGCCGCCAGCCGCCAGCAGCACGGGACGAGACCGGCGGCATCGTTCCCAGACTCAGTTCGGGGATCGGGTTCGACCAACGTTTGGAGGGAGAGCGATTCGACCTGAAGCTGGAAGCTGGAAGCCGGAAGCCGGCAGCTAGAGGCTCTAGAGGATCTGGCTCAGGAACAGCTTGGTCCGTTCTTCCTGCGGATTATGGAAGAAGTGCTCGGGCGTGCCGACCTCGACGATCTGACCATCTGCCATGAAGACGACCCGATCGGCAACTTCCCGGGCGAAGCTCATCTCGTGGGTGACCACGATCATCGTCATCCCGCCGCGCGCCAGGTCCTTCATCACATCCAGAACCTCACCGATCATCTCGGGGTCGAGGGCCGACGTAGGCTCGTCGAAGAGCATCACCTTCGGGTTCATCGCCAGTGACCGCGCGATGGCCACTCGCTGTTGCTGTCCACCTGAAAGCTGCCCTGGATACTTCTTCGCCTGCTCGGGGATCTTGACTCGCTCGAGGAGCGACATCGCTTGTTCCTCGGCCTCTCTCTTGGGGACTCGGCGCACCTGGCGGGGTGCGAGCGTGATGTTGTCCATCACCGACAGGTGGGGGAAGAGGTTGAACTGCTGAAACACCATCCCGGTCTCCCGCCGTATCTCCTGGATGTTCTTCACGTCCTCGGACAACTCGATGCCGTCGACGAGAATCCGCCCGGCATCGTGAGCCTCGAGCCGGTTGATGCACCGAATCATGGTCGACTTGCCCGACCCCGACGGCCCGATGACGACGACCACTTCCTGGCGCCCGACCTTGAGGTTGATGTCACCCAGAGCGCGGAAGGTGCCGAAGAACTTGTCTACGTGCTCGAGTTCGATGATCACGTCGCCTTTGTGCTCGGTGGCGTCCGCAAACACGGTCTGGTTGGTTTCGGTCATCTGGTTCCTACTCCTAGTCGCCGTTCCAAGCGCTGGCTCTCTCTGGACATCGTGAACGAACCCACCCAGAACAGGAAGCCTGCGAATACCAGCGTTTCGATGATCAGGCCCAGACCCCTGAAGTCCGGCTGCTGGGTGACGACCCTCGCCCCGTCGAGCAGGTCGAGGATCCCGAGTGCCAGACCCGCCAGGGTGGTGTCTTTGAACAACGAGATGAACTGGCCGATCTGAGCCGGGATGACATTGCGCAGCGCCTGAGGCAACACGATCAGGGCGGTTTGCTTGAACGGGCTCAGTCCCAGGGATTTGGCAGCCTCCTCTTGACCCCGCGGCACCGACTGCAGGCCACCTCGAACGATCTCCGCGAGGTAGGCGGCGGTGAACACCGTGAACGTGACTACTGCCCGCACCACCTTCGAGGGTGCGACAGCCGCGGGCACGAAGAACTCGAGCGACACGTTCGCCAACAGCAGGAGGACGAACAGCGGCGACCCGCGCACGAGTTCGATGTAGACCACCGATATCGCCTTCAGCAGGGGGAGCTCCGAGCGCCTGCCCAGCGCCAGCAGGACACCGAGCGGGAAGCAGAGCAGGATCCCGGCCGCAGCTGCCAAAACGTTGAAGAGAAAGCCCTCCCAATCAGCCAGCGGCACGGCGTCGACCATGTAGAAATACAGGACCAGCGGGACCAAGAAGACCAGCAGGAACAGGCCCCGCGTCAGCCATGGAGAGCCCGTAGGGCGCTTGCCGAGCCAGCGTCCTGCCATCAGACTCAGCACCGTCGCCACCACCGCCCCTGCGACCATCAGCCAGGGACCGGCAGTATCGGTGAGGAGCAGCATCAACACGACCGATCCGAAGATCAAACCGAACCGCCGCGTCAGGTCCGCGATTCGGGCGCCCGGTCCCGAACCGGAGGAAAATGACAAACCGGCGCGAATGCGGCGACCCGAGATCCAGCCGGCAATGAGACCACCCCAAGCGGCCATCGCAACGATGACAACCGCGATCCGAAGCAGATGCTCTGCGGGCCAGCGTCCTACGAGGAGCAGCTTGAAGTTGACCTCGACGATCTCCCACCGGGCATTGACGAACACGAACCGGGCGGAGCGCACCAGCAGATAGAGGCCGAGCGTCCCGAAGACGACGGTCATCAGGCCGTCGAGCAGGGAACGGAACATGTTCCGCCGGATCCAGATGAGCGCTCTGGATCTCTGCGGGGGGACAGCGGAGCGACTGGTGGCCGACGTCATCGTTCCACCAACTTGAAACGCCGGTTGGCGATGTTCACGAACACCGACGTGATGAGCGAAAGGGCAACGTAGAACATGAGTGCCAACGTGAATGCAGGCACGGCTGGAGACCCGTTGCCAACCGTGATCTGGGTGACGTTGGTGATATCGAAATAGGCGAATCCGGCCGCCAGCGACGAGTTCTTGATGAGGTTGAGGTATTGGTTTCCGAGCGGAGGAATGGCGATCCGCATCGCCTGCGGCAGGATGACATTCCACATCCGCTGGAACCCGGAGAGGGCGAGGGCGGAGGCAGCCTCCCCCTGTCCTTTGGGAATTGCCTGAATCGAGCCGCGCACGATCTCTGCGATATGGGAGGCCGTGTAGACGACGAGCGCCACCAGCACGGCGAAGAACGACGGGTCGACCCCGATGCCACCTGTCACCCTGGGCCCGTCGACGGTCGGTAGGTCGATCCGACCGCCCAGGACCAGCCAACCGGTCACCACCGAGATCACGAGAAAGGTGCCGCCGTACAAACCGGAGCGCGCCGGTGCGCCGGTCCGGTCGGAGACGGCGTGTCGCCAGCGGGCCAGCGCCCACCAGCCGCCGATCCCAAAAGCAAAAAGCACTAGAAGCGAGAGCCCGGAGACTTCCTGATACCAGGGCAGCCCCATACCTCGGTTCGAGAACACCAACCAACCGAATGGCGTCCAGGCATCCTCGATCCGGGGAAAGGCCTGCAGGACGAGGCCGAGCACGACAAAGGTCAAGATCACCAGCAGCGGCAGGTTGCGCACCATCTCGACGTACACGGTGCTCAGCTTGCTGACCACCCAGTTCGAAGACAGGCGACCGATACCGATGAGGATCCCGAGGATGGTGGCGAGGACGATGCCCACCACCGACACCCGAATCGTGTTGAGCAGGCCGATCACGTAGGCGTTCTGCACCCGTTCCTGGGGAGAGAAATCGGCCCCAGGAATGTCGAAGTTGGTCGGCTGGCCCAGGAAATCGAAGCTGGTCGGGATGCCGCTCGACTCGGTGTTGACCCGGTAGTTGCCCCACAACCAGTACAGGACGGCGGCAACGACCGCGAACACGCCGACCTGGAAGACCCACTTGAGGACGCGCACGTCCCGGTAGAAGGGGATCCTCGCCGAAGGTCCGGCTGTCGTGGTCATGGAGAAGTGATCGGGTGGCGGCCGAACGGACCGCCACCCGATCGTCGGTTTCTACCGGTAAGGCGGGACGTACAGGAGCCCGCCGTCGACCCACAGGGCGTTGACACCGCGCTCCAACCCAAGCGGTGCAAGGTGACGCTCGAAGATCTCGCCGTAGTTGCCGACCTGCTTCACCACCTGATAGGCGAAGTCGGTCGGAAGACCGAGACCGGGGTCGGTCACCGTGACGTTGCCGTCACTGTCGGTGTACTCGGCACCCAGGAACGAGCGAATCCTCGTGTCCTCGGAGTTGAGCATCTCGTCGACGTTGGCCTGCGTGATCCCGAACTCCTCGGCCTGGATCGTGGCCATGATCGCCCAGTTGACGACCTGCGCCCACTCGGTGTCACCGTCGAGCACCGCCGGCGCCAACGGCTCCTTGGAGAAGACCTCTGGGAGGATCCGCAGGGCGTCCGCTCCGTCCGGGTACGCCGAGCGGAGACCGACGAGCTGGCTCGAGTCCGAGCTCCATCCGTCGCACTGTCCGGCCAGGAACGCCTCCTGGAGAAGATCGGTGTCGTCGAACGGCCGAACTTCCCAGTCGAGGCCGAGGCGGGCCGACTCACCGGCTGCATTGCCCTCGGTGGTGGTTCCCTTGGTGACGCATACGACGGAACCTGCCATGTCGGAGACCGACTGATACGGGCTGTCGGCGGCCACCATCATCGCCTGGCCGTCGTAATAGGTGACGGTGAGGAACGTGGCGCCCTCGCCGCCGTCCCGGCTGGCGGTCCAGGTCGTGTTGCGCACGAGCACGTCGATCTGACCTGACTGCAGAGCCGTGAACCTGTCGGCAGTCTCGAGATCCACGTGTTCGACCTTCTCGGCATCCCCGAGAACCGCGGCTGCGATCACCCGGCAGAAGTCGGAGTCGAACCCGACGTGGCTTCCGTCGTCCTGGAGCACCGCAAACCCGGGAAGGGCGTCGCGGGTACCACAGCGGATCATGTCGTTCTCGAGCACCGTCTCCAGCATCGACCCAGTCGATTCGGAACCACCGTTCCCGGTGGTCACCGTCTCACCGGTGGCCGGCGCGGTGGTCTCGCTTTCACCTTCGGTGGACGTACACGCTGCCACCAGCAACATCATCACCGACAACAGGCCGATGAGTGCTCTCTTCGTTTCGAGCATTGAAACCTCCCTCGTCTCTTCTCGCTTCATGGCATCCGAGTCCGCTCGGCCCGATGTCCTCGGTCAATCGATGCGCCGCGAAGGCGCGAGGAGGCGGTCGAATTGCGGAACCCTGGATTCCAGGGGCCTTTTGACCATAATCCATCCTCTTGCAACGTCGCAACCGCGATGTAAGCGCTTCCAAGGGATCTGGCCGGCCGGGGTGTGTCGATGGAACCGCCTGCTGACGGCGCGACCGACCCCCCTCAGGAGGCCAACAGCAGCCGGATCCGGTCGGTGAGCGACTCGGGATCGAGGCCGATGGACCGGAGCACGTCGTCGGGCGCACCGAACGGGAGAAACCGGTCGGGAACCCCGAACAGGTGAACCGGCATCGTGATTCCGCTCGCCGCCAGACGTTCGAGAACCGCCGCCCCGAACCCGCCGGCGACCACGTTGTCCTCGATGGTGACGACATGCTTGTAGCGGAGACACCACTCCTCGAGCCGTTCGTCGAGCGGCTTCGCCCAGCGGGCGTTCACGACACCACATGAGATGCCGGCAGACTCCAGATTGGTCGCCACCTTCTGGGCCACCTCGACGAACCGCCCGCTCGCCAGAACCAGGAGATCGTCTCCGGTGCGCAGTTCCTCCCAGACGCCGACCGGGATCGGCTCCACCGGGAACACCGGGACGCTCGAGGCGGCTGCCTTGGGGTAGCGGATCGCCACCGGGCCCGGGTGCTCGAGCGCCGACTCGAGCATGCCGCACAACTCGTCGGCATCGGCCGGCACGCCGATCGTCATGCCAGGGATCATCCGGAGGAAGCTGATGTCGAACACCCCGTGATGGGAGGGCCCGTCGGGCCCGGTCACACCAGCCCGATCGAGCAGGAAAACCACCGGCAGATCGTGGAGCGCCACATCCATCGTCACCTGGTCGAAGGCGCGCTGGAGGAAGCTGGAGTACAAGGCGACCACCGGACGCTTGCCTGCCATGGCAAGGCCGGCCGCTAGCCCGACCGCGTGCTGCTCGGCGATGCCGGTGTCGATCACCCGGTCCGGGAACTCCTCGGCCATCCCCGCCAGACCGGTGGAGGAGATCATCGCCGCCGAGATGCCCACGATGTCGGCCCGCCTGCGGGCGGCGTCGGCCACGGCGGAGCTCACGACGTCGGTCAATCTCAGCTCCGAGCCGAGCGGCTGGCCTGTTGCGATATCGAACTTTCCGACGCCATGCAGCTTCTCGCTCTCATCGTCGATCGCGGGCTGGTAGCCGTTGCCCTTCTCGGTGACCACGTGCACCACCACCGGCTCGTCGTAGTCCTTTGCGCGGGCGAAGGTCTCTTCCAGAAGCGCCAGGTCGTGCCCGTCGATCTGGCCGGTGTACTTGAGGCCCAGGGTGTCGAACACCGTCGACGGCTCGAGGACCGCCTTGACGGCCTCCTTGAACCGCATTGCCAGCTCGTCGGCGGTCTCACCGACCACAGGGAGACCGCGCAGAATCCGTCCCGTCGTCTTCTTTGCCCACTCGTACCGGGGATCGGTTCTCAGATGGGCCAGGTTGGCGAGGGTCGCCAGTCCTCCGACTGTTGGGGCATACGACCGACCGTTGTCGTTCAGGACGACGATGAGGCGGCGGGGCCGTGTGACTGCGATGTGGTTGAGTGCCTCGTATGCCATCCCGCCGGTGAGGGCTCCGTCTCCGATGATGGCGACGGTCCAGTAGTCGGGGTCCGTGAGAGCGTGTCCCAGCGCATAGCTGAGCGAAGTGGAGGCATGGCTGTTCTCGACGAAGTCGTGCGGACTCTCGTCCCGGCTCGGATAGCCGGACAGGCCTTCGAACGACCGCAGGCGATCGAACCCCTCCTTGCGGCCGGTGATGAGCTTGTGCACATACGCCTGATGTCCGACGTCCCAGATGAAGCGATCTCGCGGGGATTCAAACGCGCGGTGGAGGGCGATCGTGAGCTCGACCACTCCCAGGTTGGGAGACAGATGGCCGCCGGTGCGCGAGATCTTCTCGAGGAGGAACTCCCGAATCTCCTCGCACAACGCGGTCAGCTCGTCAGAGCTGAGCGAGGAGAGGTCGGAGGGTTGACGGATGTCATCGAGGAGCGACATGACGTGTGAGGAGGATAACGACCGGCGACCGCGAAGCAGAAGCTGGGAACAGGAAGCTGGGAACAGGAAGCTGGAACAGGAAGCTGGGAACAGGAAGCTGGGAACAGGAAGACGGCTCAGTCTCCCGCGGGTTCTGCGAGCGGGAGTCGCACCAGGAACGTAGACCCCCGGTGGAGCTCGGACTCCACCTCGATCTTCCCGCCGTGACGTTCTACGACGTGCTTGACGATCGCCAATCCCAAGCCGGTTCCGCCGGTCGATCGGGAACGCGCCGGGTCGACCCTGTAGAACCGCTCGAAGAGCCTGGGCACGGAGCGGGACGGAATCCCGATGCCGGTGTCCGCTACACGAAGGTGGGCCTCGGATCCCTGCCGGTCGAGTGTCACCGTGACCGTCGCCCCCGGGTCGCTGTAGCGGATTGCGTTGTCGCACAGATTCCTGACCACCAACGCCAGCTCGGCCGCACTTCCCTGCACGACGACCGGTGAGGCAGAGACCCGAAGAAGCACCCCGGCCTCGCCGGCCTTCGTCTCGAGGGTTCGAGCTTCCTCGTCGACGACAGCATCCAAGGCGATCGGGTGAGCCTCGATTTCGGTGGTTTCGAGCCGCGACAGATCGAGCAGGTCGTCGACGATCCTGGCCAGCCGACGCGCACCGTCCGCTATCTGGCGCGCAAAATGGCCCGCGTCCGAGCGATTGCGCTCGACCGCGAGATCCATCGCTTCGGCGGAGGCGAGAATCGCCGCGACCGGCGTCTTCAACTCGTGGGAGGCGTCGGCCACGAGATCACGCCGGACTTGATCGAGCCTCCTGGCCTCGGTCACATCGACCACCACCATCAGGACTGCGCGGTCCGCCAGAGGCGTCGCCTCCACCTCCAACGTTGCATGTCCGACGGTGATCTCACGACCCACCGGCACCCCCGCGGACCGTCCCGACCGCACCACCGCCTGGAGATCCACCGGGGTCAGATGAGCGAGAACGGCCCCCGAATCCGCAGGAGCAGCGACGAACCGCCCGCAGCGAGGGTTCGAGTAGATGATGCGATCGTCGGCATCGAGCAGCGCCACCGCCGAGGGGAGAGACGTGAGAACTCTCTCCAGAGTCTCTCGGGCGGTCTCCACCTCCTGGATTCGAGCCCCGAGATCCGTGGCCACCAGGCGGAGGGTCTGACCGAGAGCGTCTACCTCCTCGATGGCAGACCGCTGTGAGTGGGCATGGAGGTCGCCGGCCGCAATACGTTGGCCCACCTGGACCAGATCCGACAACGGCCGGGACAATCTCCGTCCTACCCACGAGACCACGAGCAGCCCGATTGCGCCGGCCAGCGCGGCGGATGCAAGGAGTCGCCGGCGGAGGGCGGACAGCGCCTCGTCCACCTGCTCGGAGGTGACTGCGACCCGAATCACCCGGCCTTCGCTGATCGGACGGGCGATGTACAGGGTCTTGAGGCCGGTGGTCGAGCTGACTCGCTCACCCCTCCCCTCGTTCCCCCCGAGGGCGGTCCTGACCTCTGGCCGGTCGGCGTGATTCGCCATGCTCGCCGGGTCGGCGTGCGAGTCGGCCAGCACGACTCCGTCCCCATCGATCACCGTTATCCGGGCGTCGATCGCCGCCGCCTGGGCAGCGACGATCCCTTCCAGATCGTCGCCGGTC
>JBFHRE010000060.1:0-15113 GCA_041591895.1 Acidimicrobiia bacterium | reverse complement strand
GCAGGGGCCGGTCGACTTCGAGGGGAGGTTCTTCGAACTCGATCGGGCGATCCTCGACGTCGAACCCGGCCGGGGTGGTCGTCCCGAGATTTGGGTGGCGGCCCATGGGCCCCGGATGCGCCGGCTCACCGGGTTGTACGGGGACGGGTGGTACCCGACCCTCCCGATGGGCCCGGACGAATACCACGACGCCATCACCGGGATCCGGTCGTCGGCGGTCGACGGCGGCAGGGACGGGGCCGGCATCACCGCATCGATGCAGGTGTTCTACCTCGCCGCGCCGTCGAGAGCGCTCGCGGAGAAATGGCTCGAGCACAGGGCGGTCAAGTTTCTGGCACTCCTGGCGCCCGACTCGAACTGGAAAGCCGCCGGCCGGTCCCACCCGTTGGGCGAGGGATTTCGAGGCCTGGTGGACTTCATCCCGTCGCACCATCACCCGTCAGAGATCGACCGTGCGATTGACCGGGTACCGGTGGACGTTCTGGCCGAATCCCTGGTCTGGGGGACACCTGACGACGTGGCGGCCAAGCTCGGAGCACTGGCAGACGCAGGGCTGGAGCACGTCTCCTTGGCGCCGGTGGCTCCACTCGTGTCGAGGCGGGCACTGCTGTTCACGCTCCGGACGATGCCGAGGCTGATGCGCAGGCTTCGCGACGGCTGAAACGCAGGTGTCTATTCGGGTGGGGTGTCGATGGCCGAGATCGCCCAGGCCAGCCCATCGGCGGGATCGGCGACCGCCAACCTCAGCGACCACCCGCTGTCATCACCATCCGACCACAGGCTGAACTCGAGCTCGTCCAGTGCCCGCTCGAGTTCGGCCGGTTCCACCGGCCATTCGATGCCGGCGAGAGCGGCGGCGGCCCAGAAGGCGTGATAGCGGCCGGCGGCGGCGCCCCGACGTCTGCCGTGGGCGCCACCGGACGCCGCGGCCCAGGCCATCCAGGCGAGGGCGTCTGCAGGGCTGCATCGGGCGATCGCCGCTCGGGGGAGCCCCAAGGCGGCGATGGCTTCGGTGGCGCCGCCTTCGACCGCCCGGACGTCGGCGCGCCCGCTCGACTGATCGACCCATACCGACGTGAGCGCGTAGAGGGATTCGACGGTTTCGGTGTCGTCGATCGACCCGGCCTGTTCCGGGAGGTTCACCCAGTCGAGGCGTGGTCGGGGTGGGGCCGGGAACTCGGCCCGATCCGACTTGTAGGTGGCGACCGCATAGCGGGGTTCCCAGGGTTGCGGCGCCACGGGGATGTCGAACACGGGTATGCCTACATCGTGCGGGTCCAGGTCTTCCTCGCGAAGCGCTCGCTCGAACGCGACCAGCGATCGGTGCGGTCCGTCGCCCAGGTGGGGCGCAAGCCCCTCCCACGTGTGATGCTGCGCGACGACCTCGGTGAGGGGGCCGAGGGCGAACCGTGCCGGCCCCTCGGCCACCGCGGCCGCCGCGAGATCGTCGGGCCCTTCGAGGGCGAGGCGGTACCGGATGTGCTCGTCGACGGCCCACAATTGCTTTCCGCGCTCGAGCGCATGCTCGAGGTGAGGCCGCAGGTCGAGCAGGTCTTGCCATGACCGGGCGCCGCACCACCCGTCGATGATCCGCAGCAGCCGGTCCGTGTCGGAGGCCTCGACCGCCTCCAGGGTTTCCCTGCTGATCATCTGCTGCTGATCATTTGACGGCGATCATCTGCCGGCGGTCAGTTGGGCGATGCGCGGTGTAGGAATCATTCACCGGTGGCCGCCGGGAGATCGGGATGGGACGACCAGTCGCTCCAGGACCCTTCGTACAACAGGCCGCGATGGAGACCGGCCACGTCCAAGGCCAGGAGGTTGGCGCACGCAGTGATCCCGGATCCGCAGTAGACGATGGTGCCGGGAGTGGCGGCCGCAAAACGCCTCCGGAGTGAATCGGCCGGCAGGTGAAGTCCGTCGTGGTCGAGGTTTCCGCTGTGGGGGAGGTTGATCGCACCCGGTATGTGTCCTGCCCGGGGGTCGATCGGTTCGAAGTCTCCCCGGTAACGTTCCGGCGCCCGAGCGTCGATCACGGTGTGGCGGCCGGCCGCGGCCTTGACGTACTCCACGTCGGCTACACCGGACCAGGCTGCTCGAGCCGGATAGTCCACCGGGGTGATCGACGGGATCTCGGTGGTCACCGGATGGCCCGCCCGGACCCAGGCCTGGATGCCGCCGTCGAGAACGGCGACCTGCTCGTGTCCGATCGAGCGCAGCATCCACCACAGCCGGGCCGCGATCGAACCCCCGGCGGCGTCGTACGCCACCACCGGCGTCTCGGGCCCGATCCCCAGAGCGCCGAGATCGGCGGCGAACTCCTGCGGCGTGGGCAGGGGATGTCGTCCGGGTCCTGAATCGCCGGTGAGGACCGTGTCGAGGTCGACGAAGACGGCTCCGGGAATGTGGGCCTCGGCGTACTCCCGTCTTCCCTGCATCGGATCGGCCAGGTACCAACGGACGTCACAGATCCGGGCGTCCGCTCTCCCCACCAACTCCCCGACTTGGATCAATGCCATAACCCCGTTTTTATCAGTCCAGCGGGCACTGAGAGCACTCTGTACGCGCGAAAACACGTTTCGGGGCCAGATCGAGGGCTCACCGGTCGCCGAACAGCCGGGTCACGAGGTTGAGGATGATCGACCCGACGACGCTGACGATCAGCATCGAAGTGAACGGGAAGTAGACGGTGGTCCGCTCGCCCTCGGACCGGAAGTCGCCCGGCAGCTTTCCGAACCAACCGAACCAGCCCAGCCGCACTGCCAGCCCGACGACCACGATCGCGATGCCGACCCCGATGATCAGGTTGCCGGTCCGCATCATTCCTCCTCGCCGCCGCCCCGCTTCAACTCCTCGCCGAGTTCGCTGATGGTGCGACCGATCGCAGCCAAGAACGAAGAAGCAACGCTCTTGATTTGATCTCGTGACTCGGGATTGCGCAATGCCTGCCCGACCGAATCGGTCACCTGCTGGGCGGCATGCCCCAACGTGCGAAGCGCCGCGGCGACGTCCTCCTGGCTTGGTCCGTCGTCGCCGGCCAGTTCCCGGTAGTGGGCCTTGAGCGACCCGGCGAGGTTGTTCCACTGGTCGGTGGCTCGCTGCCACGGATCTTCTATAGAGTCTCCGTCGTGCGTGTTCACCTGCTGGATGGTACCTACGAGCTGTTCCGTGCCCATTTCGGTTACCCGCCACGGGTCGACCCCGGCGGGCGTCAGGTCGGCGCGATTCGAGGTGTGATCGAAACGACCCTCTCCCTCCTCACAGATCCGGACGTCACCCATGTCGGTGTCGCCCACGACCATGTCATCGAATCGTTCCGCAACGAGCTCTTCGCCGGCTACAAGACGGGCGAAGGCATCGAGCCCGAGCTTTGGGCCCAGTTCCCGCTCGTCGAGCGCGCCTTCCGAGCGATGGGAACGGTGCTCTGGGCAACGACGACCTTCGAGGCAGACGACGCCATGGCGACCGCCGCCGAACGATTCAAGGATCAGGTCGACCAGGTGATCATTCTCAGCCCGGACAAGGACATGGCGCAGTGCGTCGAGGGGGAGCGGGTGGTGACCTTCAACCGGCGCGAACGGAAGCGCTATGCCGAACCGGACGTGATCGAGAAGTTCGGTGTGCGGCCGGAGTCGATTCCCGACTACCTCGCACTGGTCGGCGACACCGCCGACGGGGTGCCCGGTCTCCCCGGGTGGGGGGCGAAGTCCGCAGCCGGCGTGCTCGCGCGATATGGCCACATCGAAGACATCCCGGCGGCGGCCGACGACTGGGAGGTGTCCGTGAGGGGAGCCGGGAAGCTGGCGGCGACGCTCCGGGAGCGCCTGCCGGAGGCCCTCCTCTATCGGACGCTCACGACGCTCGCAACCGACATGCCGATGGACGAGACCCTCGAAGACCTGGAGTGGCGCGGGATCGATCGCCCTGCGTTCGAGGAGTTGTGCGAGGAGCTGGGGTTCGAGTCGACCCTGACCCGGGATCTCCCGGTCAGAGGCGGCTGAGGCAGGGCATACTGACGGGATGGCGCTCAACGTCCTCGGCACCGAGATGATGCCCTGCTCGATCGACCCGCTCACCGGCTTCTACCGGGATGCCTGCTGCAACACCGGACCAGAGGATCTCGGAGTGCACACGGTCTGCGTCGAGGTGACTGCCGACTTCCTGGAGTTCTCGAAGGCGGTGGGCAATGACCTCTCCACCCCGATGCCGATGTACGGATTCGAAGGACTGGATCCCGGGGATCGTTGGTGCCTGTGTGCTTCTCGCTGGCAGCAGGCGTTCGAGGCCGGGATGGCGCCCCGGGTGATCTTGGTCTCGACCCACGAGAGAACCCTCGAGTTCTGCCGGCTCGAGGACCTCGAGGCTCACGCTCTGGTCTGAGGAACCCGGTCAGTCAAGAGAGCGATACCAATAGCGATAGGTCTCCTCGAAACCCATCCCCCGATAGAGAGACAGCGCAGCTTGGTTCGAGTCCTCGACCTGGAGATAGGAGGTCCCGGCTCCTTTCGAGGCTCCCCAGGCCAGGATGGACTGCGTGATGCGGGTTCCCAGTCCGGCTCGACGAGTGGTGGGATCGACTGCCACGTCGAAGATCCCCAACAGGCTGCCGTCAACCACACCCACCCCCACGGCCCGTCCTTCCAGGTCGAACAGCAGATGGTCGCGATCGAGTCCGGCGAGGCTCTCACCGATCTCGGCTGCGCGGTCCTCGTCCGCCGGCCGGAACTCGCGGTAGAGGCTCAACCAGCCCGCGGTCACGCCGCGCAAGGTGGTGGCAACCACCTCACCTGGAGCGACCGGCCCGGTCATCACCAGGATCTCTTCGCTGCGCTCGTATCCACGGGCATCCAGGAGGTCGTCGAGCTTCTCGTCTCGATCTGTGACACGGAAACGCACGGTCCGTCCGCGATATCGATAGCGACGTTCGACCTGTTCGACGGTCTCGAAGAGCTCGAACGGCTCGAAGCCGAAGGTCGTTACCGAGTTCATGCGGCCAACCACCCCTCGTCCGATGTTGCACGACCATCCTTCGAGGCGGAACGTCTCGGCGGCCGGGGCCGCCCTGAAAGCGGTCCGCTCGAGTTGGTCGATCATCCTCGTTTCGCCTGGGCCGAAAGGGCCGACTTCGCCGCCAGGTGTCCACACATCCCGTGGGTTCCCGCACCCGGTGGGGTCGACGAGGAGCACAGATAGACGCCGTCCAACGGGGTGGCGTACGGGTTGGAGGAGACGAACGGACGAAACACGAGCTGTCGCAGGGTGTGGGCGCCACCGGCGATGTCCCCGCCGACGTAATTCGGGTTGTGACTCTCGAAATCGGCCGGCTTCATCACATGGCGGTGCTCGATGACATCCCGGAAGCCGGGGGCGAACGCTTCGAGTCGGTCCTCGATCGCCGGGGTGAAATCCACCTCGCTGCCATTCGGGACGTGGGCATAGAGCCACAACGTGTGCCGACCCGCCGGCGCCCGGGACGGATCGAACATCGTCGGCTGTACCACCAGCATGAAAGGACGGGGGTGGATCACCCCGTCCCAGGCGGCTTGCTCGGCGCCGGCGATCTCTTCCAGGGTGCCGCCCAGATGCACGGTTCCGGCCTCGGCCAGCGTCGGATCTGCCCAGGGAACCGGGGCCGAGAGGGCGTAGTCGATCTTGAAGGCTGCCGGCCCATGGCGGAAGCGTCGAGCCTTGCGGTGGTATGACTGCGGCAGGCGGTCGCCCGCGATCCGGGCGAGCCCGGTCGGGGTGACGTCGAGGAAGGTGATGCTGCTCGACGGAAGCTCGTCGAGGGATGCGACGTTCCACCCTGTCTTGATCTCCCCGCCGAGAGATTCGAGGATCGACGCCAGTGCACGAGCGATGGAGACCGACCCTCCTCGTGCGATCGGCCACCCGAATCGGTGCGCACCAGTGAGCAGGAACAGCCCGAACGAAGCAGTGAGTGGATGATCGAGCGGGAGGAAGGAGTGTCCGGCGTTGCCGGCGAACAGTGCCCGGGCCTCCTCGGTCTTGAACCCCGACAGAGTCGCCGGGCGAATTGCCTGAAGGCCGAAGCGGCCGAGGGTGATCGGGTGCGAGGGCAGGCTCACGAGCGGGCCCAGGACCTGCTTCTCGAGCTTGGGCCAGTCGTCCACCATTCGCCGGAACACGCGGCGGTAGCGGGGGGCGTCCGTGCCGAGCGCCGACGCGGTGGCATCGATGTCCTGGTGCACCGCCACCGACCGTCCGGGGGCGAGCGCATGGGCCATGGGAAGCCGGGGGTACACCATCTCCAGCCCGTGCTCATTCCATGGGAGCGTCCGCATGAACGGCGAGGTGGTGGCCAGTGGGTGGACAGCCGAGCAGATGTCATGCACGAAACCCGGAGCGGTGAGTTCTTCGCTTCGGAGACCGCCTCCGATCGTGTCGGCGGCTTCGACGACCAGCACCGAGCGCCCCGCTTGGGCAACGGTGATGGCGGCGGTCAGGCCGTTGGGCCCGGAGCCGACCACAACGGCGTCGTATTCAGGCATCTTCCCGGGGAGGGTATCCGATTCCCGTTCCGACACCGTTACCGGCCGTCGGCGTACGCTGGCTGCGTGCCAGATGTGGTTATCGATCTCGAATCGGGGCACATCCCCGGATACCTGGCGTCCCCGACCGGGTCTGTGCGGGGTGGGGTGGTGGTGTTGCACGAGGCCTTCGGGCTCAACGACGACATCAGGCGGATCTGTGACCGGCTGGCATCGTCCGGCTATGTGGCGATTGCTCCGGAACTCTTCGACCGAGGGCTGCGCTGCATGGTCCAGGCCACCCGGGACCTGTCGCGCGGAGAGGGGCCGCTGGTCGATCGGGCCGAGGAGGTGGCCGGTTGGCTCGGCGACCGACCCGGGGTGGAGTCGGTGGGGGTGGTCGGGTTCTGCATGGGTGGCGGCTTTGCGTTCCTGCTGGGCGTACGGGGTGCGGTGCAAGCAGCCGCCCCCAACTACGGGCAGCCACCCAAGGACCTGGAGAGGCTGGCAGCCGCGTGTCCGATCGTGGCTTCTTATGGAGGGAAGGATCGGCTGTTCGCCAGGTACGCCGGCCGAGTGACGGGCGCGCTGGAGAGAGCCGGGGTCGACCACGATGTCAAGCTGTATCCCGAGGCCGGTCATTCGTTCATGAACGACGCCGACGGCCATCGATTGGTGAAGATCATCGGGCGGCCGCTGCTGGGAGTCCGCTATCGCCCGGAGGAGGCCGACGACGCCTGGGCGCGGATCCTCGCCTTCTTCGACCGCCACCTCTGAGCCCTCCAGAAATTCCGGAATATCCTGAAATGGGTTGATGTTGATCGAGACGTTCGATAAACTTCGAACGACTCGAAAATGATGAACCGAAACGGTGAACCCAGAACGGTGAACCCAGGATGGTGAAAACAGTGGAAGCGAAACTCAGGAACCTCACCCCGGTCCGGACCAGGTTCAAGGTCCGCACTGCGGTGTCTCCCCTGGCCGAACTGGCTGTGACCCTCTGGGCCGTGCTGGGCGGCGACGACAAACTCGATGCCCATGAGCTGGACCGTTCCTGGTTCGAGGATCTGGCCGCTGCGCTCCCTGAAGGGTTCCGCGAGCGGGCGGCGGCCTTCGGCGGCGATCGACCGCAGCCGTGGCTCCAGATCGCCTCCCTGGTGTCCGTTCTCGGGCCCGGGGCCGACGGCGACGAGCTGGCGTGGCTCGAACAGGCGGATCTGAGCGAGGCTCTGCCGGTGTTGGTGTCCGGGCTCTGCTTCGGAGCCGATGCCGACACGCTCGAGGCCGCCGAGGGCGGAGACCGAGCCGCCCTGACATCGGCGCTCCAGACCGTGGATTGCTGCCCGACCGATGGCCTGCTCGAGTTGCTCTCGTCCGACGGAGCTCGACTCGGGGGCGAGATCGCCGACGTGCTGCGGATGGCAACCGCCCTGATCGAGTCGTCGCACGAGATCGATGTTCCGGCGGTGCTCGCCCGATCTGCCGGCTCGGTGGACGCTCGGACCGGGATTCTCAGCCCGGAACAGCTCATCGAGGACGTGACCAACGGCATCTCGTACGAGATCCCGAGGGGGACCATGGAACTCGTCCTGGTCCCGTCGGTCGTCGTTCGCCCGTGGACCATCGTTCTCGAACTCGGATCCACGGCGGTGGTGATCCACCCGGTATCCGACGACGACCTCGACGACGATCCAGACGCTCCGCCCCGCTGGTTGGTCTCGTACCACAAGGCGCTGTCCGACGAGCGCCGGCTCCGCATCCTGCGCCGGTTGGCCGGCGGCGAAGCCGGTCTCGGGGAGTTGAGCTCGCTGGTGGGCCTGGCGAAGTCGACCGTCGTCCACCATGTCGGGATTCTCCGGTCGGCCGGGTTGGTGAAGACCGTGATTCGACCCGACGGCGTTACCTATTCGCTCCGGACTTCGGCGCTGCCCGATGCCCGGGGAACTCTCGATCGATATCTGATGACCACAGGAGACATGAAATGAACACGCACTACGACTTCCTGGTGTCAATGCGAATGGCAGAAGCACAGCAGGCTGCAGCCCGCGAGCGGCTCGCAAGACAGCTGCGTCTCGCCGCAGGGTCTGGCTTCCGCGGACTCGCCGATCGGCTCTTCCGCCGGACGCCGGTGCCGGGCGACGAGTTCGGACTCGCCGCCTGAGCAGTCTCAGGCCAGCCTACCGAGCGTCCCGCCCAGCAACACCAGTCCGACCGACGTCACAGCCAATCCGCCGATCACCGGAATCCAGCGGCGGCCGAGAGCTGCTCTGCCCCTCAGCCGCCGGATCCCGATTTCGCTGAGGCGGAGGGCCGCCAGGCCCGCTCCGACGAGCGCCGCCGACATTCCGACACCAAAGGCCGCCACCAACGCGAGCCCGAAGAGCGGGCGGCCGATGGAGACTGCTCCCAGCAGCAAGACGAGGGCCGAGGCCGAAGGGACCAGGCCTCCGGCGAGTCCGATGGCCGCCAGCGATTTCCAGCCCAGCGAGCCTCCGGTCTCGGGCAGCCGACGGGTGTGGTCGTGGTCGTGGTGGTGGTCGTGGTCGTGGTCGTGGCCGTGTCCATGGTGACCCCGCCCGTGCGATCGTGACCGGTACACCCGCCACAGCATCGCCAGCCCCAGACCGGTGACGACGAGCGCCGAGACGCCGGACAGCCAGGGGTAGACGGCGTCAGGCTGAAAGGCAGACGAGGCGACCGTGGTGATGACGCCGAGGATCCCAACCCCGAGCGTATGGGAGATCGCAACCGCCAACCCGAGCCCCGCCGCCTGGCGGGCCGTTCCCCGTCGGCCGACCAGATAGGCGGCCATCAAGGTCTTCCCGTGGCCGGGAGCCAGGGCGTGGCCTGCCCCCAGGGCAATGGCGGACGACAGGGCGACAGCTGCCCCGGCCGGGGTCCCGGCCTGGGCGAAGGCGCGTTCGAGGCGTGTGATGAGCCCGGGTTCGCCGTCATCGCCGGCTGGGTCGCCGGCTGGGTCGCCGGCTGGGTCGCCGGCTGGGGATGCGACCGCCCCACCCGACAGCAGAGTCGCCTCTCGGACGTCCATGCGACCGCCTGGCGGGTAGCTCCTCAGCTCATCAGACGGCGAGGTGGCGAGGACGTCCGGTCCGCCCATCTCCCCGGTCGCAACGATCTCGGCCCAACCCAAACGGTCTTCGTAGACCCGATTGTGGATCTCGAGTGGCGCCGCACGATCGACGGCGGCCCGGTAGCGGCATTCGAGCCGGAGTGTGGTTAGACCGCCCTGTCCGGCCCTTTCGGCCGCCTCGGATCCCCCGGAGACCAGTGCGACGGCCGAGCGGCCCTGCAGGAGTCCGATCTCCTCGACGTGTTCGGCGCACTTCCGATCCGCGTATTCGGTGAGTTCGACTCCAGCCAGCGTGCCATTGCCGTCGGTGTCGATGCCGGACCGTTCCCTGAACGCCGGGATTTCCGCCATGTCGACCACCAGGAGAACCGCGGCCTCCTGCGCTTGGACGTGGATTCCGAGGTGGACGTTCGTGGTGAAGTTTCCGAGCGGATGCGCCAAAGCGGGGGCGGCGGTGAACAGCAGGGCGGTCAGTGAGACCGCGGATGTGAACAGCAATCGTTTCACGGTCGGTTCCCTTCGAGTCGGATGGCGAGGTCGATCCCAAACCTCGGGTGAAAAGAGGGATTGAGGTCATAGGCGACCTCGAACCGTTCGACGGCCACGACGTCGTCTCCGGCGGCCTGGGCGACGACACCGGCGTGGTACCACATGGATGCGTCGGCCGGCCCGATCGAGAGTTCGGCCTGCCGAGTCGCCTCGTCGATCCGGCCGTTCAGCAACAAGGCTCGAGCGAGTAGGAGATGAGCCTGCCGGTCGGGGCGGGCGGCGATCTCCTCGCGGGCGAGAGCGAGTGCCTCCTCTGGGTGGCGCCCGTGGTCGAGCCAGACCGTGAGGATCTGCCGCCGATATGCCTCGTGCCCGAGGTCGGCAATGACATCGACGATCCTGAGTTGCTCGGCGGCCCTGGCCTCGTCGCCGGTGGCGAGGTGCAGATCGGCGAGCAGGCCGAGGGCCTCCGGGTCGGGCACCAGACCGGCGGCTCGCTCACCCGCTGCCAACGCGCTATCCAAGTGGCCCGCGGCGGCGTGGGCTCGGGCGAGCGCGAGCCACCCGCCAGCCGCGTCGGGATAGATGTCGACGGCTTGCGTGAGAAGATCGAGCGCCGACCTGATGTCTCCGGCCGCGAAGGCATATCGGCCGGCGACACTCAGGTAGAAAGAGCGCTCACGATTGGAGAGCCCGGCGTCGACTGCTCGTCGGGCGGCGAGTTCCGACGATTCCACGGCCTGACCGGCATTCCCACCTTGCCAGGCGAGGAGGGCGGCCCGCACCAGTATCGCCGGCTCCTCCGGATGCGCGGCCAGCAGTTCGTCGAGCGCGGTTGCGGCCCGCACGTCTCGACCGAGCCCGATCAATGCATCGAACTCCACGCCGGCTGCGGCGTTCGACTCAGGCGACGAGCGGCGGATCGGGGCCACGGCCTCGAGCGCTCCGGCGAAATCGTGGACTGCGACGAGGGCGTTGCCCAGTTCGATCGAAGTGGCCGGGTCGGGATCGATGTCGTGGGCATGGGTCAGCAGGTCGACCGCACGTTCGTAGTCGGTCACCGCCGACCACAGGTGAGCCCGTGTCAGGTAGAGGCGGCCGAGGTCGAAGTACTGGAGGTGGACCGGTTCGGCCCGGAGGGCGACTTCGCTCGAGGCGATCAGGCGGTCGAGCTCGGTCGGGTCGGGCTCACCCGAGCGGATGGTCACAGGTGAGGCGGGAGTTGAGGCGGCAGCGAGGCCGTACGTGGTCCCGAGTGCGATGGCGATCGCCATGACGGTGAGGAGGATCGTGCGTCTCATGGGGAGGAATGGAGGGGGCGACCGGTGCCGCCCCCTCCGATCTCGCTCAGCTGTGCGGGATGCCGAGGTAGGGGAACGACGACAGGTAGTCGGAGTGGGGTCCGACGCCATCGCTGTTCACGCCGCCATCGGCGTCCCGGTCGGCGAACAGTCCCAGCGGGTCACCGCCGGTGACGATTCGCAACTCGATGTCGATCACGTCGTCGGCCAGGGCGCGTCCGTTGAGCGGTCCCGCCGCAGCCG
The DNA here is from genome assembly GCA_041591895.1 of Acidimicrobiia bacterium. Taxonomy (GTDB): domain Bacteria; phylum Actinomycetota; class Acidimicrobiia; order Spongiisociales; family ZC4RG35; genus JBFHRE01. The sequence continues at coordinate 3,498 of JBFHRE010000060.1, read as the reverse complement.
TGGAGGTGTCGTACCGGATCACGTCAGGGAGAAGCACGCCGGCGAGGGCGGCTGCCTGCGCGTCCGAGTAAGAGCCTTCGCTGTCGAGCGACGAGAACACCTGCAACGCGTGGATGACTGCATCGGTGAACACCGCATCGTTCTTCGGATGACCGGCGTTGAACAGGGCCTTGTTGCCGGACGGGGCCTGCACCAGCGGTCCGCTGCTGTTGACGACGGTGTTGATGGCCGGTCGACCCATGCGGTCGGCCTGGGTCCACACCCCGGACGAGTTCGGCGCCGAGGTCGTCGCCCAGACCGCGATGTTGCGGCCCAGCATCGAGTCAGGAACCTCGATCACGATGGCGAGGGTGTTGAGGTCGGCGAAGAAGTCGGTCGGCATGTTGCCGAGTGCATCGTCACCGATCCCCTCGACCGTCCCTCTGAACCCAGACAGGTCGAAGAAGAAGGGGTCGGAACGCAGCCCGCTGAAGAACCGGCCGCCGTTCTTGACCGTCAACGTCTCTCCGACCGGCCCCGCGGCGACGGTGCGGCCCACGGGCTCGAGGCGCTGGGCCTTGGCCCCCGCCACTCGCCGGACCTGAGCCTTCTGGCCGCCGTTGTCCTGGTCTATGAAGTCCACCTGATAGGTGATGTCCTCGATCGCGTCTCCGGTGTTGTCGATTCGGAGTTGGTACCCGACCGTGTCCTTGTCGCCGAACCTGGTGCCCGCCCCGGCGAGCGGGGACACCGTCATCGCGAGCACGGTGTTTGCAGGATTCGCTCCCTCGAACACGTAGACGTCGTTGATGTCGATGTCCGTGCGTCCGCTGACTGCCGGGCTGTCGAGGTGGTCGGCAGCTCCGGAGATGGCGATGGGAGCGGCCAGGGCAAGCGCCAGGCCGGTGACGAGCGCGGGTCTCACCCACGTCTTGAATCGCATGATCTCTCTCCTTCCGTGCCGCCGGACGTCGGCAGCACGTCCCCTGTTCGGAGAGGACTCGTATCCGGATTGGTTTGAAGGTCAATCCTCTTCGAGGACCACGTCGAAACGCTCGAGGCAATCGGCGCACCGGTAGGCGACGGCCGTTCCGGGCTCTACCTCACCGTCTTCCGGGAGGTAGCTGATCAGCGACGCCACTCCTCCGCAGTCCACGCACGAGATTTCCTGGGGCGGGATCATGGTGTCTCCGATCCTACCCGGGGCCGCGAAACAAGGTCAGGGCCCGAAGGCCCTGACCGGATGAGGCGAAATGAGGTAGGTCAGACGGTGGCTTCGACCAACTCGCCCGGTGCTCCCTCGACGGTGGCCGGGGTCGGGGCGGGCTTGGCGGTGGAGAGGATCGCCACTCCGAGCAGACCCGCCACGAGCGAGCCGGCGAAGATCCCGACCTTGGCGTCGTTCGCCAGCACCACGTCGTTGTACGCCAGCACGGTGATGAACAGGGCGACTGTGAACCCGATTCCGGCCGTGGCTGCGGTGCCGACCATGTGACGCCACGTGGCTCCGTGCGGGAGCCGTCCCAGGTTGAACTTGACCGCCAGCCAGGTGAAGAGGGTGATGCCGACCGTCTTGCCGATCACCAGGCCGAAGGCCACGCCCAAGGCGACCGGGGTGGTGAGCGCCTCGGTGATCTTGGTGTCTCCGAAGGTGACGCCTGCGTTGGCCAGGGCGAAGATCGGGATGATCGCGAACGAGCTCCAAGTGGCCAGCCGGTGCTCGTTGCGGATGAGCGGAGCCACCGACTCGCGTGAGATCTCCGACAGCATCAGGGCCTCGTGGTCGGCGTGTTCCCGAGCCTCGGTGGTCGAGTCGTCGGCGGGATAGGCGTCCAGGATCAGACGGGCCTTGCGGTCCAGTTCTTTGACGCTGTACATCGGCCGGGCCGGCGTGAGGAACCCGAGGGCGACGCCGGCCACGGTTGCGTGGACGCCCGACTCCAAGAAGCAGTACCAGACCCCAAATGCGATGGGAAGGTAGAAGGCATGGCCTCGGATGCCCACCCGGGAGGCGGCCCAGATCGCCACCAGGCCGGCGACGCCGACGGCCAGCCAGCCGAAGCTGAGGTCGGAGGTGTAGAACACGGCGATGACCAGGATCCCACCGAGGTCGTCGGCGATGGCGAGTGCCAACAGGAACAGCTTGGCACCCGAAGGAACCCGCTTGCCGAGCAATGAGAGCACTCCCAGGCTGAAGGCGATGTCGGTGGCCATCGGCACACCCCAGCCACGCATGGCTTCAGGGTTTCCGAGGTTGAACGACGCGTAGATCAGAGCCGGAACGATCATTCCTCCCAGGGCAGCCATCACCGGCAGCATCGCCGCTTTGCGGTCCCGGAGCTCGCCAAGGACCAGCTCGCGCTTGATCTCGAGACCGACCACGAAGAAGAAGATCGCCATCAACCCGTCGTTGATCAGGTGATGGAGTGACTCCTCAAGGTGGAACGAGCCGAAGCTCAGCTCGAAGTGGGTATGAAGAAAGGCTTCGTACGACTCATGGAAAGCGGAGTTCGCCCACCAGATGGCGGCGATGGCCGCCACCAGCATGATCACCCCGGACGACGCCTCGATCCGCATGAAGTTCTGGATCGGCTGGATGAACCGCCGGGGGACATAGTTGTCCGAATGGATCCAGGTCTTGTGGACCTGAGTCTCCTGCTTGCCTTCCATTGTCTCCTACTTCATCGATTGATGGTTCGACCGGCCGACTTCAGGTCGGCACACGCTTGGGCGACTCGCTCGGCCATTCCCCCCTCCGCCTTCTTCATGTAGGAGCGCGGGTCGTAGGTCTTCTTGTCGCCGACATTCCCGTCGACCTTCAGCACGCCCGCATAACTGGTGAACATGTGATCCACGATCGGTCGGGTGAACGCGTACTGGGTGTCGGTGTCGATGTTCATCTTCACGACCCCGTAGCCGAGCGTCTCGTGGATCTCGTCGAGCGACGATCCGCTCCCGCCGTGGAATACCAGGTAATGGCGCCCCGCCGGCCCGAATCGCGCCTCCATCGCCTGCTGGCCTTCGTCGAGGATCGAGGGTCGGAGTTGGACCGCCCCCGGCTTGTAGACACCGTGGACGTTTCCGAACACTGCTGCCAGCAGGTAACGACCCCTGTCACCGGTTCCCAGCACTTCGGCGGTGCGCACCATGTCCTCGGGTGTGGTGTAGAGCTTGGTGGTCTCAACACCCTCGTGGTCGAGGGTGTCTTCCACGCCACCCACGATTCCGATCTCGAGTTCGAGGATTATCTGGCAAGCGGAGCAAGCCCGGAGCAGGTCGGCCGCGAGTGCGAGGTTTTCCTCGAGCGGGATCGCGGAAGCGTCCAACATGTGGCTCTGGAACAGCGGCAGCCCGCCGGCGTCGACCCGCTCACGGCTGATAGCCAGGAGTGGCTTCACGAACGTGTCCAGCTTGTCGGGCGGGCAGTGGTCGGTGTGCAGCGCCACCTCGATCGGGTACTGCCCGGCGAGCTCCTTGGCGCAGGCGGCGAACGCCAGACCACCGACGACCATGTCGTTC
>JBFHRE010000059.1:0-15242 GCA_041591895.1 Acidimicrobiia bacterium | reverse complement strand
TTCTACCGCGAAGTGCTCGATATGCCCGTCGAGATCTCATGGAACGGGGAGGACGGGCCGGGCGCAATCCTCCGGGCGGGCGACGGTCGCACCGTCGAGTTCTTCGGCCCGCCATACGGTGCCCGAAAGGACCCTGTGCCCTGCCGTGGGATCGAGTTGTCCTTCGAAGTCGACGACGCCGATGGGTGGCACGACCGACTGGCCGCCATGGGAGTCCCGATCGCACGCGGCCTCGTAGACAACCCTTGGGGAGACCGCTCGTTCGGGGTCGATGATCCGGCGGGGATCCGGATCTGGCTTCTGTCGCTGATCTGATCGGCGCGGCTAGATCGTCACAGCAGGGTCGATGATCCGGCGGGGATCCGGATCTGGCTTCTGTCGCTGATCTGATCGGCGCGGCTAGATCGTCACAGCCAGGATCGACCGTCCGGCGGGGATCCGGATCCGGCTCCTCGCGCCGATCGGATCGACTCCCGCGCCGGGTAGCCTGCCCGTCCCCATGGCGCGACGGCTGTACTACGGATGGATCGTGGTCGCGGTGGCGACGATCGTCACGGTCGTCAACGCCGGTACCCGGACCACGCTCGGAGCCTTCCTGCTCCCGATCGAGCGCGACACCGGGCTCACCAAGACCGAGATCTCGTTCGCAGCCGCGATCGGGCTTCTCCTCTACGGACTCGGGGCACCACTCGGTGGAGCGCTCATCCGCCGGATCGGCATCCGAAGAACGACTCTCCTCGCGCTGAGCATCACCACGGTCGCGATGGTGATGTCGGCCCGGATCGAGTCGCTGGCCGGCCTCTCCCTGTGGTTTGGGCTCGTCTCGGGAATCGGGACCGGGATGATCGCCGGACCCCTCGGGGCCTCCGTCGCCAATCAATGGTTCGTCGAGAAGCGAGGATTGGTGACCGGCATCTTCGGAGCAGCCACGAGTGCCGGGATCCTGATGTTCTACCCCGTGCTGACCTGGATGGCGGTGTCCAGCGGCTGGAGGACTACGTCACTGGCACTCGGCGGGCTGGTGGCCGTGATTCTGGCACCGGCCGCCTTGTTCATCCGCGACGACCCGGCCGACGTGGGGCTCGAGCCATTTGGTTTGTCCCTGGAGGAGCCCATACCGACCGGATCGGGCGCCGAGGCCGGGCTCATGTCCAGGGCAATCCGTTCGAAGGAGTTCTGGTTGTTGTCGATCACCTTCGGCGTGTGTGGGGCCACCTCCAACGGTCTGGTCGGCCAGCACTTCATCCCCCATGCGGTCGATCACGGGTTCACAGAGGTGGTGGCCGCCAACTGGCTCGCTGTGATGGGTGGCTTCAACTTCGTGGGTGCGATCGCCTCGGGCTATCTGACCGACCGGGTCGACCCTCGACGACTGCTGCTGGTCTATTACTCGTTCAGGGGCGTGAGCTTGTTCTTCCTCCCGTTCATCCACGACAACCTCACGGTGGGTGCGTTCGCGGTGCTGTTCGGGCTCGATTACATCGCCACCGTTCCCCCAACCATCATGTTGTGCGCCGAGACATTCGGCCGGCGAAACGTGGGGCTCATCTACGGCTGGGTGTTCGCTTCCCACCAACTCGGAGCGGCGGCCGCGGCCTGGGCCGCCGGTGCCACCCGGGACGGTTTGGGCGACTACGGGCCGGCGTTTGTGTTGGCGGGAGGCGTGGCAATCGCAGCCGGTTTCGCAGCACTCGCGATCGGCCGGCCCCGCCCTGCGATCGCCGTCTGACCTCAATTCACAAGCGGCCGAGGTGCGTGTCCTTGAAGCCGGTGTCGCGCTTGAGGCCGTAACCGAAGAGGCGGTCCATGGCGATGTGCGCCGCCCAGATGACACCTACCGGGAGAAGCCATTCGACCTGTCCGTACCACCACCCGGCGAGGGCCAGGACCGGCATGGAGTACGAATGCCCGATGTTGTAGATCAATGCGCCCACCCGGACATCGCTCAGATAGCCGACCATGAAGGCGTCCGGAACGAGGATGAGGGCGGCAAACAGCCACCAGCTCGAACCGGTCTGCCGGTAAAGGACCAGCGTCGCAGCCAGCACGAACAAGGATTCCAACCGCTGAAAGCGCTCAGGGGTCATCTCGGGCTCGACCCTAGCTGCAGTGGTCCTGCGGGAGCCGGAAGACGCGAGACGCAGGACGGGGAGATTTGTGACCAGGAGGTCTTCCTCTAGGGTTGCCGGGCGTCCCTCGCGACCAGGCGCCAACACATGGCCGAAGACCAACAACGACAGAGGAAGCTCGAGCGCCAGCTCGAATCCGAGGCTCGCTGGCTTCAGAAGACGCTCTTCGCCCTGAGCAAGGCTCGGGAAGCACGAGAGAAGCTGGCAGAAGCGCAGAAAGACAAGCTGGCGCCGCTCATCACGCTCGACGACGGCACCACCATTCCCCTCGACAAGCTAGAGGAGATCATCCAGAAACGAGTCGAGACGTTGATGGAAGCCCTGGGCATGGGCCTGCACGGTTTCGGCCGCTGAGGGCGCCTATCCAGCCTGTTCGGACACCACCGGTTCGATATTCACCGGGTCGCCTACCGTGATCGTTCCACCCCGCACCACCTGAGCCGAGACCCCGGCTCGCTCCTTCAGGGCCGCCCGGGCCCCGTCGCCGAAGATGTCGTTCATCTGCTCACACGGTGCACAGTCCCGCCAGACCGCGAGCTCGACCTGGCCGATCCGGATCCGAGTCCCGTGTGCTCGCGGGATCTCGTCGGTGTCGATCACCAGATTCCGTCGGGTATGGGCCGGATCCATCGGTCCCAGACCGCGTTCACTCTCGGCCTTGGCGACTTCGCCGGTGCACACCACGGTCACCTGACGGGTGGTGCCGAAGTAGCGATCACCCTCGATGCCGTGGCCCTCGACCAGGGACGCACTGGCCAGCGACACGAGATCCATGCCGTAACCAGGAGCGATGGTGATGGAGAGCAGTTCGCCTGACATGTGCCGAATGGTATCTGCCCGCACCTCGCCGGGTGCCTACGATTTCATTCGCCGGTAGATCAGCAGGGCGATGATCGCTCCGACCACCGAACCGACGATCTTGGAGGGGGCGAAGCTGTTGAAGTCGCGATCGGTGAAGAGGACGACGAGCACACCTCCGAAGAACGATCCGATGACCCCGAGCAAAGTGGTCTGGACCACTCCCATCGCATCTTTGCCCGGAACCAGCGCCCGAGCCAGCAGACCCGCCAGGAAACCGACGAGCAGAAACCAGATGATGTCCATGAGTTACCTTCCGGTGCGAGACAGGTAGGACGTTAGGCGGGTGGATCTCGAATGGTCGGAATCCTTCAGTCGCCCCTGGCTCACGCCGAAATGTCTGGGATGAGCCGGGATATTGCGCCGTCCGTGGACGGGTCTACATCCGTGTGGACCGATCTCCTTGCTGCTTACAACCGCGCCCGTCTGTACATCGCCGTTGCAGCCACCATCTCTGGAATCGTGGTCGGCACGATCAATGGCTGGCCGCGCGGCCCCGCAGTGGTGATCGGATCGGCGGGGATCGCCTTGCACTCGGCAGTACTCCGCCGACGACAGCTACGGCCCGCTTACGAGTTGCTGGCGGTAGACGCCGTCGTCATCGCTGCCTCGACATTTGCCATCGGCCTTCTCTCGGTTTCGCTACTGTCGCTGGGGTTCCTGCTCGTTGCGGCAGGTATCCTCGAACACGGGCGCAGGATGATCACGCTGTGGGTCATGGACGTCGTCCTGATCGCCGGGGCTCACCTGATCTCCAACCTCACACTCCAGGATTACAGCCCCACCCAGGCGGACCTCACTGAGCGGGTTGGCATCGTCTTCTTCGCAGGCGCCACCGTCGCCCTCGCAACCGGACTCTCGAACCGCCTCCGGCGATCCGACGCCGAGCGACGAGCGGTACACGAGGCGATCGCGTCGCGGGAACGTCGACACGTCTCACTGCTGGCAAGAAGCTCCGACGGGATCGCAATGGTCGATGAAGACCTCAAGATCACCCATCTCGGGGTGCAGAACGAAGAACTCACCGGCTACGGACCGGCGGACCGAATCGGCGCTTCGCTCCTCGACCTGGTCGTCGAGGAGGACCGTCCAAAGGTGATCGAGGCGCACCAGCTGGCTCGAACCGACCCCACTGGTGTCACCCGTTTCCAGGCCAGGATCCGTCGTCGCGATGGGGAGGTGAGGGTGATGGACGGCGTGATCACCAACGGGACGGACAATCCCGACCTCCGCGGATACGTTCTCAATTTCCACGACGTGACCGACGAGAGCAAGGCCCGCGCCGAACTCGAGGCCGCCAACCGCAAGCTCGAGGATTTGATCCGCTCCAAGGACGAGTTCGTCGCCTCTGTGAGCCACGAACTCAGGACCCCGCTCACGGCGGTGGTCGGAATGGCCGAGCTGATCTCGGACTCGGCCCGCGATTTCTCCGACGATGAGCTCGGCGAGTTCCAAACGATCCTGGTCGGACAGGCGCGCCAAACGGCCGCGATCGTCGAAGACCTCCTCGTCGCGGCGCGAGCCGACATCGGCCAGGTGACCATCCGTGCAATCCCTTGCAATGTCCGTCAGACCATCGACACCGTCGTAAAGATGTCCAACCGACCCACCGAGGTGGTGGTGAACGCATCCAACGACCTCACCGCCTGCGCCGACCTGGTTCGGTTCCAACAGATCATCCGCAACCTGCTCTCGAACGCCGAGCGGCACGGCGGTAGCCAGATCTGGGTCCACGTGGCACGGGATGCCGAGACCATCCGAATCCGGGTAGAGGACGACGGACCGGGAGTACCCGAAGATTTGAGCGAGCGCATCTTCGAGCCCTACCAGAGGGCATACGAGTCGTTGACCCTGCCGAGCTCGATCGGACTGGGCTTGTCCGTCTCACGAATCCTCGCCCGCCTCATGGGCGGGGACCTCATCTACCGCCGCGAAGAGCCACGAACGATATTCGAGCTGACACTTCCGGCCGTGGACGTCGTGGCCGCGGCCATCTGAGCCGAGAACCGTCACAGGACGCGCATCGCGCCAACCCGGTCGCGTTCCCGGCGGGTCATCGAAACCACCACCGAGAGGTCGCCATGCCGCCGCCGGGCAACCTCGACCAGGCAGCCGATCACGGGCTCGGTCACAGATCGATCGAACGCCGGAGGATCGACGCCGACCGAGGCGGCCAGGTCATCCACGTGCACCACCAGTTCCACCGCACGGGTCACCAGATACTCGTCCAGGAGCATCGGCCGGCCATCCAAAGCGGGAAGAGCTCGATCGCCGGGTTCGGACCACAGCCGTTCTCCGAGGCGTTTCACCTCCGTGTCCCACAAACCCACCAGGTCGGCATGACTGCCAAAAGCCGCCTGCTCGCCCCGAGCCCGGATGGCAGCGTGCAACTCGGAGGTGATGTCCTCGGAGAGCCCGTCGATCGACATCAGGTACCCGGGTGCATCGAGCAACACCGAACCGGCCGGCGGAGCGTCGCGGTCGAGGTAGGCATTGACGGACGTGACCGCCCGGGTCAGATGGCCGGCCAACCCGCGGACGGTCATCAGGTCGAGCGCGCTGGGAAGGTCCCAAGCGGCCTCTACCTCCGGCGCCGCCAGCACCCCTCGCCCGACCCGAAGCGCCGCCAAGAAATCATCTCGGATGGTTGTCATTCGGATCGAGATTACGGATCAATCGTTGGTGGTGATTTCCGTGACCAGTTCGCCGTCGTGCCACCGGATCCGAACCTCGACCTCCAGATCCTCGGAATCGAACTCGACCCGCACCTCCTGAGGACCTTCACTCTTCACCTCGGCGGTGAAACCGACCGCCGGGGTCGCACCTGCGAGGAACACATCACCTCCGGAATGAGTCACTGTCACCGTTCCCCCGGCAGAAGGGACGGTCGCCGAGCCACGGGCCGGCTGGGTTGGGCTGGACTGAGGCCGCGTCGTGCTGGTTGTCGACGTCGACGTGGATGACGTCGACGTCGTGGAAGACTCGATTGACGAACTGGTCGAAGGGATGGACGTCGGATCGGCTGTGATACTCGTTTGGGGACCGAGCGCCACCACCGGCGCCAGCGGAACCTCGTTGACCCGATCGGAGGCGGCTTGGACCACCTGCCAGGCCGCGAACGTGACCACCGCAGTCACGACGAGCCACACCGAAATCAGCCGCCAGGTTCTCACCATCCCATCCTCGCACGCCCGGCATGATCAGAAGCTCAGCGGCGAATCAAGAAATCATCAACACCGGCAGTCACGCTCCTGACCGCGGATAGTCTGCCACCTGATGGCAAGGGTGTTCATCATCGAAGACGACGCCGAGATCCGTCGCCTGGTCGCGAACGGCCTGGCGCGAGCCGGGCACGACGTCGAGACTGCTGCTTCTGCGCTCGACGGACTGCGACAGGTCGTCGCCGACTCACCGGATGTATTGGTCCTCGACCTCGGACTCCCCGACATGGGCGGTGATGAGCTCCTCCGGATGCTGCGCGCCGTTTCGCAGATCCCGGTCATCGTGGCCACTGCACAGGATGACGACGCCTCGGCCATCGCCCTCCTGGACTCCGGAGCAGACGACTACGTCGTGAAACCGTACGCAGTCGAGCACCTGGAGGCACGCATCCGGGCGGTTCTCCGTCGAGGCCACTCGAGCGACGCAGGAGGTCGCCTCGAGATCGGTGGGCTCTCGGTCGACCGCGCCTCCAGAGAGGCAAGCGTGGACGGAGTGGCGCTCGAACTCACTCCCAAGGAGTTCGATCTCCTGCTGTTCCTGACCGAGCGCGCAGGCGAAGTCGTGACCAAGCGGGAGCTGCTCGCGCAGGTCTGGCGGGAACCGTACGGCGGGTCCGAACGCACGGTGGACGTTCACCTGTCGTGGCTCCGCAAGAAGCTCGGTGAGTCCGCAGCCGAGCCCCGATACCTGCGCACCGTCCACGGGGTGGGGGTCAAGCTGGTCGAGCCGTGAGATCACGGATCAACATCCTGACCCTGGGCGTGACCGCCCTCGTCGTGATCGCGTTCGTCGTGCCCTTGGCGCTGCTTGTCCAACGACAAGCCGACCAGAGGGGCCGCCTTCAAGCCGAGCGGGTCGCCCAGACCCTCGCCGCGGTCGTGGTCCGCTCGGTGGCCGCGTCGGACGTCGCGCTCACAGCCGACCGCCTGGCCGTCGAACTCGGACGGCTGCCACCGATGAGCGCCGTCATCATGCCCGACGGTGAGCTGATCGGTCAGGCAGTGGATCGCGCTCTGGTAGACGACGTCGCCGAGGGAGGTGCCGCGCTTTCCTCGTACACATCTGACGGTTTCGTGCTCGCCATACCGGTGATCACCGGGGCGGGCACCATCGTGGTCGCCTCAGCGATCCCGAACGAGGAACTCACTCGCGGAGTCACCGCTGCCTGGGGCCTGCTGGCCCTTCTCGGTGTGGGCATCATCCTCGCCTCCCTACTGGTGGCCGATCGCCTGGGACGAACGGTGGTCGGCCCGAGCCGGGAACTGGCCGCGGCGGCCGACCGGTTGGGACACGGCGACCTATCAACACGGGTGACCGGGTCCGGCCCCCCAGAGTTGACCGCGATCGCCGGTGCTTTCAACGTGCTCGCGGACAGGATCGCCGGTCTGCTCGCGGCCGAGCGAGAGCAGGTCGCCGACCTCTCCCACCGTCTACGAACCCCTTTGACGGCGCTTCGCCTGCAAGCCGAGCAGCTCGAATCGCCAGATGATCGGGAGTCGGTTCTCAACAAGGTCGATCGCCTCAGCGGAGAAATCGACCACTTGATCAGAGAGGCTCGCCAGCGGCCCGAAACGGTGCCGGCTAAGACTGATCTAGCCGAAGTCGTTCGGAAGCGTGCCGGGTTCTGGCGGGTCCTGGCCGACGAACAGCGGCGGGAGATGACGGTCGATGTCATAGATGGCGAGGTTCTGATCCCGGTAGACGAACGGGAGACCGGGGCGGCATTGGACGCCATGATCGGCAACGTGTTCTCCCACACCGCTCCCGGCACCCCGTTCTCGGTGAGACTCGACCGCAACGACGTAGGACTCAGGCTGGAGGTGGCGGACGAGGGGCCTGGCTTCCCCACCGGCTTCGACCCACGACTGCGGGGCGTAAGCGGGACCGGCTCCAGCGGGCTGGGGCTCGATATCGTGGGCCGGTTTGCCGAGTCGGCTGGTGGCGAATTGACCCTGGCAACCACGCCCAAGGGCGGAGCGCTGGTTTCGGTTCGGCTCGACAGCCGATAGCTTGGACGGGTGGCGGCCCACTACCACCTGGCCCAATACAACATCGCCCGCCTCCGCCGACCACTCGATGATCCAGCCACCTCGGGTTTCATCGAGGCGTTGAAACGGTCAACGCTCGGGCAGACTCCCATCCGGGTTTCATCTGGCGGCTCCAGGCGGACACAGGCAACGCCACGGACGTCGATGCGTATGGCGACCCGGATGCTGATCGCGAACTTGTCGGTGTGGGAGTCGCTGGAGACCCTCCGGCAGTTCGCTCTCCGGGGATCGCATCTCGAAGCGTTCCGTCGACGGGCCGAATGGTTCGAGAACGTGCCCGAGCCCACGTCGGTGCTCTGGTGGATCGAAGCCGGAACGACGCCGACGGTGCTCGGCGACCCGGTCACATAGGCGACTCGGTGTCGATCACGAACGTGCTGCTGGACGGGGACATCTCGGGACTACGGCGTCCCGGCGCGCCGATATTCCGACGCGCAGAGGAGACCGCCCCATGGACGGCCTCCCCTGATCAGAGCGCTTCGGAGATGTTGGGAGATATCAGTCGTCGAATTCGACCCGCAGCCGCAGCCGCCCGTCCTCGATCTCCAGCTTCGCTTCGACGACGACACCGTCCTTGCGGAACAGAACTTCGACCTCGTGTCCGTTGGCCTCGTCGAGATTGGCGCTCCAGCCGTCGGCACCCTCGGCGGACACGAAAGCAACCGCGTTGCCTGCGATCTCGACGGTGATCGATCCGTATCCCGGAACCGTGATCGTCTGCACCCCGGCTACGAGATCGGTGCGGGTTTCGGTTCGTCCGTCGCCACCTCCGGAACCGGAGTTGGATCCGCTCCGATCATCGTCCGATTCGGGATCGTCCGAGTCATCATCGCTCGACGAGCCCGAGTTCGAGCCCGAGCGGTCGTCGTCCGATCCGGAGTTCGAACCACTCCGGTCGTCATCGTCATCGGAGACGTCAGCATCGGCCAAGTCGTCATCGGCGCGGTCACTTTCCGCATCGACCCGGGAATCGGTTCGGTCCTCGACCTGGGCGCGTACACCCTCGTCCTCGACCTCGGCCTTGAACCGAAGATGGCGGTCGGCGCTCTGGAAGTCGATCTCGATCTCCGTCGCCGTCTCGGAATCGATCGACGCCGACCAACCCCTTGCCGCCTGGAAATCGACGAGCAGGAGCGCGGTCCCGTCGAACGAGACCGTTACGGTGCCGGCATCCTCGATCGAGTAGACGGTCGTGTCGCCCGACGATTCGAGCTCGGTGGCCGTCGTCCCGGTGCGGGCCATCGCCACGCCCCCCCAGGCAAGCAGGCCCACCACGAGGGCCGTCAGGGCAATCCGGGTTCTGGTCATTGCATTCACTCCTTGGCTGGACTGATCGCATCATCGAACCGCGGGCGATATCACCGCCTCTGCGATCCATCAACGAAGCCTCAAGCTGTGGAGGTCCTGGACGGCGGAGTGCCGTATCCTCAACACCAGCGACGAAGGGGCAAGATGAGCGGTCCAATCCATCCGTCGGATGCGATGGGAGATGACGACATCCTCTCCGGGATCGAGCTGCGGGAAGGACGGCACGCGTCGGTAGGACCGTCTGACGTGGTTCGAATCCTGCCGACGAAGGGCCGCCGAACGGTCGGTCCGTGGTGCTTCGCCGATCTCATCGTCCCGTCGGACTTCCACGATCCGGTGCCCCTCGAGATCGGTCCCCACCCCCACATCGGACTGGCGACGGTCACCTGGCTGTTCGAGGGCGAGGTTCTCCACGGCGACTCACTCGGAACCGAGCAGGTGATCCGACCAGGTCAGCTGAATCTGATGACCGCAGGGAGCGGAATCGCCCATTCCGAAGAGGGGAAATCAAGCAGCGTTCGGGGGGTCCAGCTCTGGCTCGCCCAGCCGGAGGCGTATCGCCACGGCGCCTCCCGGTTCCAACACGTCGACTCGGTCCCCGATGTCGAACTCGAGAATGCCTCAGGGAGACTGCTGATCGGGTCGACCGCCGGCACGGCGAGTCCCGCAGTCGTGGATCACCCAACCATGGCGATCGAGCTCGAACTCAGAGGAGGCCGCTGCTCGATGCCGGTCGAGCCGGGATTCGAACACGCGGTGATTCCGATCGACCGGCGGATTCTCGTGGGTGGAACGGTCGCCGAACCGGGATGGACCGCCATAGTCCCGCCTGGCGCAGACGTGTTGCCCCTCGAATCCGAGGGTCAGAGCACGGTGATGGTGTTGGGAGGGATGCCTCTCGGCACCGGCATCCAGATGTGGTGGAACTTCGTGGCGCGGACACTCGGCGAGATCGAGGCGGCGTGGCGGGACTGGCAAGCCGGGAACCTCGACCGGTTCGGCCCGGTACCCACCCGTTTGGAGCGAGTCGAGGCACCAAAACCACATTGGTTGTGAAGCCGAAGATCGGACCTCGGGCTACTGACCGAGCTTGGCGTTCGCTTCCCGAAGGCGGGCGGTGAGGACCTCGATGAGGTGAATCCCGATCTCGGGCTCCTCCTTCACCAAGCTCCGAAGGTTCCACGACGACAGCCCCATCGTCACGAGCCCCGACGTTGCGACCACGCTTGCCGATCGCGGCCCACCGTCGAGGACGCTCATCTCCCCGAAATGGTCACCTGGTCCGTATGAGGCCACCGTCTGGTCACCGACTTTCACATCTGCCGACCCCTCGAGCACCACGTACATGCGGCCGAGCTTGCCCTCGGTCTTCTCCTCCACCACCGCACTGCCGGGCGAGAAGTCGTACTGCTTCATCTGGGATGCGACGCTCTTGAGCGACTTGTCTGAGAGCCCCTTGAACAGGGGAATTCCCCGAAGCACGTCGATCACCTGTGTGTCGCCCTTCACGTTCTGACTCCTCATCGGCTGCGTGCCGAGTCTACGACCGGGCGTCCGGTGGCGTCGGACGAATCGGGCGGTTTCCCCGGAACCGATTCATCCGGCCGTCCGTATTGACAACGGATGGATACCGTGAACACGTGACCAGGACTTCTCCTCACCGGCGGTACAAGCTCATGCGCCGGTTCCGGGACGGCGACGACGAGGCGGTCCGGGAGCTGTACCGGGAGTTCGGCCGCCCGGTATTCGCGGTCGCATTCAGGGCCCTCCATGATCGAGGACTCGCCGAGGAGGCCGTCCAGCAGACGTTCCTACAGGCATGGAGGGCGGCCGGGCGATTCGAGCCGGATCAGGACCCCGGCCCTTGGCTGTACGCAATCGCCCGCAGGGTGACCATCGACCTGTACCGTCGCGAACGCCGTCACGAATCGGTGAATCGGGACGACCCCGAGGTGGCGGTGCTGAGCCCCTCGTTCGAGAACATCTGGGAGGTATGGCAGGTGCGATCGGCGCTCGAGCAAGTCCCCGAGGACGAGCGAGTGATCCTGCGGGCCGCCTACTACCTCGGATTGACCCAGGAGGAGACGTCGGAGCGCCTGGGAATACCACTCGGAACGGTCAAGTCGAGGTCGCATCGCGCCCACCGTCGCATGGCGGAGCTGCTCGACGGCATGCGAGAGGCACGAGCATGACCTGCGACGAGTTCCGGACCGCGTTCATCATCGGAGCCACCGACGAGAGCGCTCCCCATCCCGCGAGTTGTGTGGCATGCCGGGCGGCGGTTCCCGACCTCGAAGTCCGGCGGGAGCTGCTCACATCTCCCGATCTGTGGGAGGAGCCCCCGGCAGGCCTCGAAGACCAGATCGTGACACTCGCCGCCGGCCGGCCGAGCGAGGTCCGAGCTCGTCCGCGGTCCAGGTGGCCTCTTCGGATCGGCGCCGTCGCGGCAGGCGTCGCGGCATTCGGGGCCGGCTTCCTGCTGGTGGCCGGCCGCGCACCCGACTGGAGGATCGAAGCGCCCGGCACCGACCTCGCACCGGAGGCGCTGGCAATGGTCTCCGGCTGGAACGTCGCCGCAGGGACACGACTCGTAGTGGAGGTGGAGGGCCTCGAAGACGCCCCCGACGGCCAGGTCTACGAGATCTGGTTCAGCCGCGGACCGATCCACATTTCAGGAGGCACGTTCAGGACCTCAGGCCAGATCGAGACCACCGTCGGGATCGCCCGCCGCGACTACCCCCGGATCTGGATCACCCTCGAGCCGGAGGACGAGGACGCTTCACCATCCGGGCTTACGGTGATCGACACTGGTTGAGCTCGCTAGTTTTGGCTCCATGCCTCAGCCGAAGCCGACTGGAATGGAAGCGCTGGTAGCCGGCGCCGTCGGAGCGGTGCTCTCCGCCCTCGGGTTCTGGGCGTTGATCGCTCCCCGCAGCTTCTTCGATGAGATCGCAACCTTCGACCCATACAACCGTCATCTGATCCAGGACATCGGGGCGTTTCAGATCGGACTCGGCCTGGTGCTGGTGCTGGCGGTGTGGGCGCGAACGGACGCCCTCACCACTGCTGCGCTGGGTGTTGGCTTGGGAACGATTGCCCACCTCGGTTCCCACCTGATGGGGTTCGGAGACGGAGGTCGCCCGATGTTGGACGTTCCGTCGATCGGGATCCTCGGGGTGGTCCTCGTCTGGATCGGCGCACGGCGGCTCGGCTCGGATCGGACGGCGCAACGGCGATGAGCCGACTCCATCCGCCCGTATCGGAGGCCGAACTGACGGAACTGGCGCTGGCGGCGGATCCCGACCAAGTACCGGGACCCGGTGCGGTGCCCTTCGAGGGGTTCGAACGCGAAGGGCTCCTCCCCTCCTGGTACATGCCGGTCCCGGTTCGTTCGTCGGGGTGGCGCTCTCGAACCATCGGACTGCTGATACTCGCCATCGTCGGCGCCAACGCCATCGGGCTCTGCGTCACGTACGGGTTTCCGGAGATCGGACTCCATCTCCCCTGAATGGCTTCAAGGGCGGAGAACGTCGGGTCAGATGATCCTGTTGGGGTTCTCCGGGTACGCCTCGCCTGCGACGATCCTGGCCGGGCCGAAGCGGGACAGGTCGAGGCTCGGTTCCCGTCCCAAGATCAGTTCGGCGAGGTGCCGGCCGACCGCATGACACTGTTGGAACCCGTGCCCGGAGAACCCGTTGGCGAGATAGAACCCCGGCAACTCGGGCCATTCCCCGAGGATGGCATTTCCGTCGAGGGTGTTGACCTCGTACAGCCCGCACCATCCTCCGTCGAGGTGGAGCGCCTCGAATGCCGGCAACGCCGAGGCGAGTTCCGACCAAACCACCTCGTCGAATCGACCTCGCCGAAACGTGAAGTCGAAACCGACCGGGTCCTCCGGTCGAGACCAGCCGACCAGAAACCGGCCCTGCTGTTCGGGAAGGGCATACAGCCCCGACGGCAGGAACACGCTTGGCAGCTCACCTCGAAGGCCGGTCTCGACCACGAACACCGAGCGCATGACTGGTGTGACCGGAAGGTCGATCCCGGCGGTCGCCGCCAACCCGGCGCACCAGGCTCCGGCGGCGTTCACTACGACAGCAGCAGTGACCTCGGTGCCATCGGACAGCAGCACGCCGCGAGCCTTCCCCCCGGATGCGAGTAGCGCCGCCACCTCGGCCGGCCGGTACGCGACCCCGGCCTCCAAAGCCTTGCGCCGATATCCCTCCAGGACTGCGTTCGGATCGACAGATCCGTCAGAGGTCCCCAGTGTTCCTCCCACGTACCCCGTCCCGCGGTAAGCGGGAAATCGAGCCCCGACTTCGTCGGCGTCGAGCCACTCCACGTCACAGCCGAGCGACCGCTGAATTGCCAGACCCTCGAGCGCCCACTGCTCGCCCTCGGCATCCACCAGGAACAGGTTGCCTTGCTTCCTCACGGCTGGCTCCGGTTTCCAACCACCGACTGCAAACCGCTCACCAAAGGACTCGAGGACCTCCAATGCATACTGCGACATGAGGATGTTCTCGGGCAGATTGAACTGGATCCGAACGTTGCCGTCGGACAACAGCGTCGAAGACCGCCGGTAGGTGGGATCGCGCTCGAAGACAACCACGCTCAACTCGGGAGCGGCTTCGATCAGGCGGAATGCGATCGCCGAGCCCATCACGGCCCCACCCACGATCACGACGTCGTTACCCATGTCGCCGACGCTAACCGGCACCGCGCGGCCCAGGCGTCAGTGGGTTTCCCTTAGTGTCCGGGCAGCCAGTGCCAGAACCACCACGATCATGGTTGGAAGCATCACGAGCGGGAAGAGGGCGTCGAACATCGAACCGCCGGCCAGGATCTCCCTGACCACCTCGATCGCGTAGTAGAGCGGCACGAACCTGGACAGAACCTGCGCCCAAGTCGGAAGGGAGTCGACGGCCACCACCAGGCCGGACAGGAACACGGGCGGGACCATCACGAGGGGGATGAACGGAAAGACCTGTCCCTCGTTGCGGGCGGCGTTCGAGACCAGTGTTCCCAGGGACAACGAGAGCACCGCCATCAGCCACATGACCACGAACACCGACAGGTTGTCCGCCAACGTGAACTCGAGGTCGAAGAGGATGTTGAGCTCGGCGAGGATGAGGACGGACTGCAACGTCGCCAACAGCGTGTATCCACCGAGATATCCGGCGACGATCGACCCCGGCCGGTAACCGTCCACGAACATCCGCTCCATCGTCCCCGCGACCCGCTCGCGAACGAGGACGATCGCCGTCAGGACATAGGTCACGAAGTGGACGATGAACACTCCGGCGGGCACCGCAAAACGCGATTGCTGGATCCCGACGGTGCCGATCGCGTCCCAAAACGTCTTGAGCAGGAAGATGACCACCAACGGCACCACGATGCTCACGAACACGAAGCGCCTGTCGCCCCGGAGTTGGGCGAAGACCCTCACTGCAACGCTCCGGCTTCGGCTCAGGTTGGTCGCGATCACTCGGACCCCCTGATCAACGAGAGCACCACGTCTTGCAAGGTCTCGTGGTCGATCTCGACCCGATCCGCCGGCTCGACGAGGAGTCGGGGCAACTCCACCCGGTAGTCGGAGAGACGGTGCTCGGTCATGGTTCCGTTGCGCCAGATCCGAGCCAGCGCCCGCCCCCGGCCCGCCAGCTCTCTAGGGCGG
>JBFHRE010000058.1:0-15537 GCA_041591895.1 Acidimicrobiia bacterium | reverse complement strand
TGAGAGCGATGACGGGCTTGTCGGTTCGCGACACCAACCCGCCGAGTCGCATCGGATCGCGAAGGCCCTCGATATGCAGGCCGATCGCCGTGACCCGAGGCTCGGACAGCAGCCATTCGACGACGTCTTCGACCGTCACGGAGGCCTGGTTGCCGAGCGTCACCACCATCGCCTCGGGCAGCGCTCTCTGTTGCATAGTCAGGTTGATGGCGAGGTTGCCCGACTGAGTGACGATCGCCACCCCGCGCTCCACGCGCCGGCACCCCTGGACGTCGGGCCACAACGCGGCTCCGGACAGGGCGTTGACGAAACCGTGGCAGTTCGGTCCGATCACTGGCATCGATCCGGCCGCCGCAAGCATGTCCTCCTGGAGCGATCGTCCCCGGTCGTCGGCCTCGGCGAACCCGGCCGTGTAACAGACCACCCCTCCGGTGCCCAGGGACGCCAGGGCTCCGACCACACCCGGGACCCGCTCCCGTCCCACGGCCACGAGGGCGGCATCGGGGGGTCCGGGGAGATCGCTCACCGACGCGAACGTGACGGCACCATCCACGCTCCGTTCGCCAGGATTCACCAGCCACACCTCACCTTCGAAACCGAGAAGCCGGTTCTGGCGGGCGGCGGCCACCGCCGGCTCGCCTCCGATGAGGGCGACCGTCAAGGGCGAGAGCAGCCGGTCGAGGTTCATGGTCACCCGCCGTGTGGTCGGAGCATCGCCCGGGAGATGATGTGACGCTGGATCTCCGACGTTCCGTCCCAGATCCGCTCGACCCGGGCATCCCGCCACATCCGTTCGAGCGGCAATTCGTCCATCAGGCCCATGCCACCCAGGATTTGGATCGCCTCGTCGGTGACGAACGCCAGCATCTCCGAGGCGACCAGTTTGGCCATGGCGGCGTCGGTGTCGGTCATTGTTCCCTGATCCGCCTTCCAGGCTGCCCGGTAGGTCAGGAGTTCGGCGGCGGCCAGCCGGGTCGCCATGTCTGCCAGCTTGAACGACACCCCCTGGAACTTGCCGATCTGCTGTCCGAACTGGCGGCGGTTGGCGGCCCACTCGGTTGCGATCTCGATCGCCCGGTCGGCCCGCCCGAGACAGGTGGCGGCCACCTGGAGGCGGGTGGCACCGAGCCACTCGTTGGCGACGTCGAATCCGCGGTGCTCCTCGCCCAGGATCTGGCCGACAGGGACGCGGCAATCGTCGAACTCGAGGATGGAGTTGTTGTATCCGTGGTGCGACACCGACCGGTAGCCCGGCTTGACTTCGAACCCGGGAGTCCCCATGTCGACCAGGAACGACGTGATCAGCTTGCGTGGTCCCCGATCGGACTCCACCTCCCCGCTGGCGGCGAACAGGATCACGAAATCGGCGACGTCGGCATGGCTGATGAAGTGCTTCGTCCCGTTGATGACGTATTCGTCGCCATCCCGGACAGCCCGGCATCGCATGCCCCGGAGGTCCGACCCCGCGTCGGGCTCCGACATCGCCAGGCACTCGACCCGGTCGCCCCGGATGGTTGGAACCAGGTAACGATCGATTTGGTCCCCCTCGCATGCTCGGAGGATGTTCGACGGGCGGGCGACGATGTATTGGAGCCCGTACGACGTCCGGCCCAATTCCCTCTCGATCAGTGCGATCGAGAGGTTGTCGAGGCCTCCACCGCCCAGTTCCTCCGGCATGTTGGCGGCGTAGATCCCGGCCTCGATCGACTTCCGCTTGATCTGCTCGGCTACCTCGACCGGCACCTCGCCGAGGCGCTCGACCTCGTCTTCATGCGGGACCATCTCCTTGTCCACGAATTCGCGGACCAACTGGACCATCATCCGCTGCTCGTCGCTGAGCGAGAAGTCCATCTCAGCCTCCCTTTCGTTCGAGCCTCATCACCGCTCGCTCCGGCCGATCCATCAGCGAGTGCGCTGCCCAGATCGCGTCGAGCGCGGTCTTCGGTCCCTGGAGCGTCGGCGTCGTCTTGTTGGTGGACATGTCTACGTGGAGCAGGATCTGCTCGTTGGTGCACAGCAGTTCGCCGGTGTCGCCGTGGTACATGGCGTGGAAGATGTGGAGCCGCTTGTGGTCGTGGCCCAGGAGTTGGGTGGTGAAACGGAGCGGCTCGCCGGTGGAGACCTCTTGGCGGTAGACGAGGTGGCTCTCCACCGTGAAGAACGAGTGTCCGCCCGCCCGGTAGGTTTCGTCGATGCCGATGTACCGGAACAGCGCGTCCGACGCCCAGCCGAAGGCGAACAGATAGGCCGACTCGGTCATGTGATCGTTGTAGTCGACCCAATCGGGAGCAACCCGGCAGGCATAGAGCGGCAATGGGCGGGGGATGTCGGCGCCGGCGGTCCAGCGGGTGGGGGCGATCCGGTCCGAGGTCCGGCCTTCCCTCTGGCTCAGCACCTCGCCGGCCCCGATCTTCGATTCGCGGAGCGCATACATCACGGCGATGAGGTAGTCGTCTCTGAGTCGCTCGAGCTCGGCAATCGACCTTCCGGCGGCTTGCTCGGCGGTTCCTTCGACGAGGCGGTCGATCAACTCATCCGTCAGGGGTGGGGCCACCAACTTGGTCCAGGGCCATTCGAGCGCCGGTCCGAACTGTTCGAGCATGTGGCGCATGCCCTGCTCGCCGCCGGCGAGGTGGTAGATGAGGTTGGTGCCCATGGCCGACCACCGGAGCCCGGGCCCGTAAGTGATGGCCTGGTCGATCTCGCCGGTGGTGGCGACGCCGTCGGACACCAGGTGGAGGATCTCCCGCCACAGTGCTTCCAGCAGTCGATCGGCGAGAAATCCCGGGACTTCGTTCCGCACCACGAGGGGGTGCATGTCGAGATCGGTGTACAACGCGACAGCTGCGTCGATCGTGATCGGGGAGGTGTCTGCCCCGCCCACAACCTCGACCAGCGGGAGCAGATAGACCGGATTGAACGGGTGGCCGACCACGAGGCGTCCCGGATGCCGCATCCCTTGCTGGAGTTCGCTGGGGAGCAGGCCGGAGGTGGACGAGGCGATGATCGTGCTTTCGTGGGCGGCGGCGTCGATGGCGCCGAGGACCATCCGCTTGAGCTCGATCACCTCGGGGGCGGACTCCTGAATGAAAACGGCGGCCGATGCCACCTCCTCAACGGATGACACGAATTGGAGCCTGGCGGGGTCGGCGCCCGGATAGAGCCCGATCTTGCGCACCGAGGGCCAGGCCTTCGCTACGGCCTGGTGCAGGCGATCCTCGGCTCCCGGCGCCGGGTCGTGGGCGACGACGTCCCAGCCGCGTCCCAGCGCCCGGGCCGCCCATCCGGCGCCGATCACGCCGGTGCCGACCACGCCGAAGATCATCTCAGAACGAGACCTGGTCGAGGCCCTTGAGGCCGAGCCGCTCCCGGGTCTCGGCGGGGGTCATGGGTTCGCGGGACAACTCGTTGAGGATCCGGACGATCTTGTCCACCTGGTCGGCGTTCGACTCGGCCAGCTTGCCTTTGCGGAGGTAGATCGAATCCTCCAGCCCGACCCGGACATTGCCTCCGAGGACTGCGCCGGCGGTGATGAGGTCGAACTGCGCCCGGCCGCCGCCGAGGATGCCCCATTCGAGGTCGGATCCGAACAGCCGAACCGCCGCCTCTTTCATGTGGAACACGTTCTCGGTGTCGGGTCCGATCCCGCCCAGTGTGCCGATGACGAATTGGACGAAGATGGGGGAGGGGACCAGACCCTGGTCGGCGTAGAAAGCCAGGGTGTAGAGGTGGCCGATGTCGTACGCCTCGAACTCGAACCGGCATCCGGTCTCGGCGGCGAGGGTGGTGAGCATGTACTCGATGTCCGAAAACCGGCTCACGAACGGCTCGCTCCGGGTCGACTCGAGGTAGGGCTCCTCCCAGTCGTATTTCCATCGCCCCTCGTACTTGGGGATCATCTGGAACAACCCGTAGTTCATCGTCCCGAGGTTGCAGGTGGCCAGTTCGGGCTTCAGATCCCTGACCACCGCGAGTCGCTCCTCGACGCTCTGACCGGTGGCGCCGCCGGTGGTGATCGAGATCACGGCGTCGCTCCGCTCTTTGATGCCGGTGCAGTACTCACGGAACAGCCCCAGGTCGGCCGACGGCCGCCCATCCTTGGGATCCCGAGCATGGAGGTGGATCACGGCGGCACCTGCGTCGGCGGAGGCCACGGACTGGTCGACCATGTCTTCGACTGTCTGGGGGATGTCGGTGTTCATGGTCGGGGTGTGGGCACTTCCCGTCACCGCACAGGTCACGATCACTTTCCCGGCAGGACGCATTGCCATCTCCTCTCGCCGCCCTCACAGCCAAAGCCAGCCCATTCCGATATACGGAACGATCTGTATAGTGGAACGATGCTACCGATGACCGGCCCGGGCGTCAACGGTGACCGGGTCCAAGCCGTGGTACGGGCGTTTGCCATCCTGAGGGTGCTGGCCGCCGCTCGCGAGCCTGTGTTACTGGGACGGATCAGCACAGAAACCGCGCTCCCCAAGAGCACGGTCAGCCGCCTCCTCTCCACTCTCCAGTCGATTGGGATGGTCGAGCGAGGGCCGGCCGAAGGGACCTATACCGTCGGGTCGGGGGTGGAGTCGATCTCCCGCGGTTTTCCCTCGGCCAGCCGGCTCCAGGGGGTGGCGCATCCGTATCTGAGTGAGCTGGTGGCCGAACTCGGTGAGTCGGCGGCGCTGGCGGTGGCCGACGGGGACGGGCTCATCTACACCGCCCAGGTCCACAGCGCCCACCCGATCCAGGTCCCGGACTGGTCTGGTAGCCGTTTCGCGCCCCACACCGTGGCCGCCGGGTTCGTGTTCATGGCCTGGTGGGAGGACGCCCGGCTCGGGCACTATCTGTCCCAGGCGCTGACACCGTCCTCCGGCAGGACCCTGACCCATCCGGACCAGATCCGGGGGCGACTGGTCGAGGTGAGGCGGGACGGATACTGCTGGGCGTTGGACGAGTGGGTGGAGGGAATCTCGGCTGTGGCGGCCCCGGTGCTGGATGACGCCGGTGGGCTGCTGGCTGCGATCAGCGTCTTTGGTCCCAGCTACCGGTTTCCGGCCGACCGCGATCAGGCGGGCGTCGGCCGGCGACTCATCGAGAGCGCCACTGCCATCGCCTCCCATCTGGTGTGATCCGGGAGGAGTCAGTCGCCGCGGTTCAGAGTCGGGTGTCGCGTTCCAACCGGAACCAGCGCCGGCAGCCGAAATCGTGGAACCAGGCCTCGACCGTGATTCCGTGGGGATTGGTCTTCATGTACACCCGATCGACGTCGCGGGCGTCGGGATCCGAGATCGAATCGGGAACCCTTGGAATCTCTCCATACCGGAACTCCTCCACCGACCGGGCACCGCAGTTGGGGCAGGTGAGCTTCATTGGGTGCCCGCCGATCCGGCGTCGGCGAGGATGCGGTCCCGCTCGAACCTGTCGAGGGCGAACGGGGCGATCAGGTCCGGCGTTCGTCCGGTGGCGATCAGCTCGGCCATCTGCTCGCCGCCGGCCGGGATCGCCTTGAACCCCCAGGTTCCCCACCCTGTACTCACGAGGAATCCCTCCACCGGGGTCAGTCCGAGGATCGGCGAGGAGTCAGGGGAGATGTCGCAGATCCCGGTCCACTGGCGCAGGATCCGGAGGTCGGAAAGGAAGGGCAGGATCGTTGTCGCCTTGGCCGAGCACGACCGCAGAAATTCGGATGTGGAGGCGTACGAGTAGCTCGGTTGACGGTCCCACTCCGCCCCCATCAGCATCTCGCCACGGGCGGTCTGCGACACGTAGAACGCCAACTCGGCGGAAGCCACGATCGGGTGGAACGTCTGGCGATAGTGGTTGGTCACGAATGCCTGGAGTGGATGGGTCCGGATCGGCATTCGAAGTCCGACCATGTCGGTGATGGTGGTGGTGTGCCCGGCGGTGGCCGAGAGCACGGTTCCGGTGGCGATGAACCCCCGGTCCGTCTCGACCCCGGTGACCCGACCGTTGTCGGTCCGAATGCCGGTGGCCGTAGTCCGCTGGAGGACGTCGACTCCCCGGACCATTGCCCCCTCGGCATACGTCCATACCACCCTGTCGTGACGGGCGGTCGCTCCCTGGACGTGGTACGACCCCCCGAGAACCGGATAGCGGCCGCCGCCGGTGAGATCCACCTCAGGTACGAGCCGTTTGATCTCCTCGGGGGTGACGAAGTTTGTCTCGGCCCCGAACGCCCGATTCATGTGGGCGCGGGCTCGTTCGGTCCTCAGACCCATCTCGGTGTGGTGCATCCAGAGAACGCCCTTCTCGTTGTGCATGATCCAGCGATCGGTCTCGGCTTCCAGGGTCCGAAAGAGGTCGAGCGAGTGTTGGTAGAAACGCACCGAGGCCGGGATGCCGTAATTGGCGCGAATCACCGTCGTATTGCGGCCCGAGTTTCCGGAGCCGATGTATCCCCGTTCGAGCACGGCCACATTCGTGATCCCGTGGCGCGTGGCGAGGTAGTAGGCCGTGGCGAGCCCATGACCGCCGCCCCCGATCACCACCACGTCGTAGGACGGTTTCTGTTCGCCCCACCGGAGGTCGACTTTCGACTCGATGAACTCGTTCACAACCGGTCCTCCAACTCCGCCGCGAAGCTTGCAGGGACCATGACCAGCGCCCGACGCCGCTCGGCCCAGATCTTCACCGGCAGTCCGGCCACCATCCCCTGGGAAAGCCCGTCGGCGTGGGGCAGGTGCCACTCGGCCCACGATGCCACCCAGTTCTCGACCCGGTCACGGTCGAGCCACAACCCGGCGTACATGGTCTCCGGCTCGACGATGGCGTGCTCGTCGCCGGCGATCTCGATCTCTGTGGCCCCAAGGGCGAGCACGTCGTCGGGGGCGATCCGGACCACAGTGACGCCCGCCGGCCACACGATGGCTTCGATGGCTGCCGGGTCGGCTACCGCTCGCATGCCGGTGAGGATCTCAATTCCGGGCACGGGCACCCCCCGGGTCGTAGAACGGGGTGGGGGCAATCCTGACCGGGCGGTCGTCGACCGAGAGATCGCCAACCGGTTCGCCGCCGGCGCCGAGCGCCACCCAGCCCAACATCACCACATGGCCGAGCACGGGCGAGAAGCGGGCCGACGTGACGTATCCGGCGTAACTGTCTCCCGAGCGGATGATCGAACCTTCTTCGGGGGTAGGACCGTCCATCACCAGCCCGACCGACTTCTTCTCCAGCGGCTGGGCGTAGGACCGGAGCAGCGCCTGGCGGCCGATGAATTCCGGCTTTTCGAGCTTGACCGCCCAGTCGTGACCCAGGCGGCGGGGCGTCGAGTCGGCCTCCGTGTCCATCCCCACGATGATGTGGCCCTTTTCCAATCGGAGGGTGAACAGGGTGTCGATCCCGTGCGGCTTCACCCCGAGGTCGGCCCCGAGGTCCATGAGCGCGGTCCACAGATCGCGCGAGCGATCGACCGGATGGTGGAGCTCGAAGGAAGCCTCGCCGGTGAAGCTCAAGCGGAACACGCGGCACGGGACTCCGGCAACAGTGGCTCGGGTGTGACGCATGAACCGGGGCGGTTCGGTCAATCCGGCCCGGGCGAGGAGGTGGGTCGCCAGCGGCCCGGTCACGTTGATCGCTCCCCAGGCGTGGGTGCGATCCAGGATGTGAACCCGGGTGCCGAAGGTGGACGCCCAATCTCGGAGCCACGCCTCGGCGAACGAGGCTCCGCCGGAAGTGAAGGTGAGGACAAACCGGTGCTCGTCCTCGCGACACACCATCCCGTCGTCGAGGACTCCGCCCGACTCGGCGAGTACGAGCACGTATCGAGACCGTCCGGGCTGGAGGTCGCCGATGTGGGTCGGGTAGATCTTCTCCAGGAACTCGACCACGTCGGGTCCGGAGACGATCATCTTGCCCAGGGTTCCGACGTCTCCGAGCGATACCCCGGTCCGGACCGACCAATACTCCTGAAGAGGGTCGCCGTAGCGCCACGGCCGCCACCACCCTCCGAAGCGGTCCATCCGGGCGCCCAGCGAACGGTGCTCGCCGTCCAGGGCCGTGCGACGGAACGGGGGCGGGGACCATCCGGCGGCCGCTTCGGCGAGCGTCATCTGCCGGGCGAGTGGTCGGGCCGTGAACGAGGTCGAGGTCGGAGCACCCCGGTCGGCCATGTATGAGCGCACATAGGGGATGCAAACGGCTCCCTGGCAGGTGCCGGTGCCTACCAGGGTGGAACGCTTGATCAGGTCCAATTCCCGGAATCCCCGTTCCCACACGGCATCCAGGTCGGACACCTGGACGTCGGAGCAGGGACACACGGTGCCCGAAGGTGGACAGGCCGGCAAAGCCGCCGGTTCTGCCACGGAGCCAACCATTCGGACCTCGGAACCTGCACCCATTCGCGCCAGCAGATCTCTCGGGCTCGTTCCGAGGCCAACCACGGCGGTGTCGCAGGGATAGGACTGCTCGCTTCCATCCGCCAGACGGGTGACGACCGACGTCACCCTGTCTTCGCCTTCGAAACGGACGAGTTCGCCTTCGGTGGTGATCGCGTCGAGTCCGTCGGGCGGATCCCCCACGGCCACCACAGTGCCGAGATCGACACCGGCCTCGACCAGGATCACCGCCGCGCGAGCCGTGAGAATTCCGGGCAGCCTGTTCCCGGGGCACACCGGATGGATCTCGGCGGCCCCGGTGGCGATCACCACCTCCTCCGCCTCGCAGCGGATGATTCCGTCGGGAGATCGCACCACCAGCTCGGTTCCCGGATAGAGGCCGGTCACCTCGAATCCGTGACGGTCGTCGAACACCATCACCTCCCGGCCGGCGGACCGAAGCCGGTCGGCCTCGGCCACCCCTGCGTGGCCTGCTCCCACGATGGCGACTTCGGTTGTCACGAGCTTCGTGGCGACCGTTTTCCCCATCGGCTCCGTGGGCAATTCTGGATAGTCGAGTACCGGTTGGGAGTCGACCACGATCCCGGGCCGGGCGGGCGTGCGGCACATCCGGACGTAGGCGGTCCCGTCGATCACCGCCAGGCAATTCGGGCAATCGCCGCCTAGACACAGGCACCCCGGGGGCACGGTTCCGGCTCGAAGCGCGGCCACCAGAACCGAGTCGCCGTCCACGAAGCCGATCGGGCGGCCGTCGAGCGCGAATTGCAGGTCTGCCACGCGGGCGACGATACCGAACGACGACGATGGAAGAAGGCCCGGCGCTGCGTCGCGCCCGGCCGGCGGGGTCCTATTGTGATGTCTCGTGGATCGGGCGCTGCCCACCGGCACCATCACATTCCTGTTCACCGACATCGAGGGTTCGACGCGGCTCGTGCAGGAGGCAGGGCCACGATTCGCCGAGTTGCTGGAAGCCCACGACCGGATCATTCGTGACGCGATCCGGGCGGTTGGTGGCACAGAGGTTCGCAACGAAGGCGATTCGTTCTTTGCCGTCTTCGGGTCGGCCACCGACGCGGTCATTGCCGCAGTGACCGCCCAACAGGCTCTTGCCTCGCGACCCTGGGAGTTCGATGTCCGGGTGCGGATGGGTCTTCACACCGGCGACGGGGTGAGGGGCGGTTCGGACTACGTCGGCCTGGACGTCCATCGGGCGGCACGGGTCGCCTCTGCGGCCCATGGGGGGCAGATCGTGGTCACCGCGTCGACGCTGGCTCTGGTGCGGGATCGTCTTCCCGACGGCGCCTCGATCACGAACCTCGGCCGCCATCGTCTCAAGGACATACCGGAGCCCGAACACCTGGCTCAGATCACGGTCGAGGGTCTGGCCAACGAGTTTCCACCGTTGAGGAGCGGATCGGACCACCGGCTGAGACTCCCGGCGCAGTCCACCTCGTTCGTGGGCCGTCGAGAGGAGGTCGATGCGGTCTCGGCCCTACTCGATAACGCTCGAATGGTCACGCTCACAGGTCCGGGCGGAGCCGGCAAGACGAGGCTGTCGCTGGCGGTGGCGGAGGGTTCGGCCGGTGGTTTTGCCGACGGAGTTGTGTTCGTTCCTCTGTCCGCCGTTCAGGATCCTGATCTGGTCTCGGCTTCGGTTGCCTCTGCCCTGTCGCTCTCGGTGACAGCCGGGGATCCCGCCGAACGGGTGGCTCTCTACCTGATTGATCGAAGTGTGTTGCTGGTGCTGGACAATTTCGAGCACGTCGTGACGGCGTCCCCGCTTGTGGCGAGGTGGCTTCACGGTTGCCCGGGGCTCAAGGTGCTCGCCACGTCACGATCCCCCTTGCGAGTCACGGGCGAGATCGAGTATTCGGTGCCCCCCCTCGGATTGCCAGTGGGTCGGGAGGTGGGGTTGAACGAGATCCTCGAACAGGAGTCGGTCGCGCTGTTCGTCGCCCGGGCCCGGGCGGTCCGGGGTGATTTCTCGTTGACTGAGGAGAACGCTCCTGCTGTGGCAGAGATTGTCACCCGCCTCGACGGACTGCCGCTGGCGATCGAACTGGTGGCCGCCAGGATGAGATATCTCACCCCGGAGGCGGCTGCCGCCAGGCTCGCATCGCCTCTCGATCTGGCCACCGGGGGAGCCCGCGACCTACCGGTCCGCCAGCAGACGTTGAGGTCTGCAATCGAATGGAGTCACTCGCTCCTCGCTGCGGCAGAGCGAAAGCTGTTTGCCCGGTTCTCGGTCTTCGCCGGCGGGGCCGGTCTGGGCGAGGTCGAGGCGGTGTGCGGGCCGGGTCTCGACGGGGATGTGATCTCGCTCCTCGAATCCCTCGTCGACCAGAGCCTCCTGCGGGCGGTGTTCAGCGGACCCGAACCTAGGTTCGTGATGCTGGAGACGATTCGGGAGTTCGCCGCTGAGCGCCTCGACGAATCGGAGGAGCGTGAGTCGCTCGCAGAACGTCATCTGGCAACGTATCTGGCGATCGCCGAGGCTGCATCCGGCAAGCTCACCCGGGAAGGCTCGGGCTACTGGCTCGACCGTCTCGAGGCCGACCTGGCGAATCTGAGGTCTGCGCTCGACCGGTCCATCGCCCTTCGGATGACTGCCGATGCTCAGCGCCTGGTTGTAGCGCTATGGCGGTTCTGGCAGATGCGGGGCCATCTGGCCGAGGGGAGACGGATGGCCGGGGCTGCGCTGCAGTTGCCGGGGGCTGCACCGGCGTTGCGTGCTCGGGCTCTCGAGGCTGCAGCCGGGCTCGCATACTGGCAGGCCGACATCGACGGCTACCTGACCGCTTCCGAGGAGATGCTCGAGATCGCCCGTCCTCTCGGGGAGGATGCCCTGCTCGTCGTTGCGCTCAACAACCTGGCGTTGGGAAAGGGTCTACCCGATCTGGGCGGCGACGTCTCGTCCGCGAGTCCGTATTTCGAAGAGGGTTTGGAAGTCGCGAGGAGAACCGGCGACCCCGAGACCCTGGGGACCACCTTGTGGACGGCCGGCACCGTGCGTTTCATGGCGGGTGAGGCCGCCCCGGCCGAAGCCCTCTTCGACGAGGCGCTGGCGTCGCTCCACACCACCGACGCCGTGTTCATGCAGGGCTGGAGTCACCGGATGCGGGGTGTGGCGCGGCTGGAACGGGGAGACGTTTCCGGGGCGGAGGCCGACTTGCGTGCCGGGTTGGAGATCTTTGGTCGGGTGGGTGATCTGTCGGCCCTTGCCCTCCACTTCCGGGACCTGGCTGCGGTGGCGTTGGCCCGCGGGCAGTACGAGCGATCGATCACCTTGGGCGGAGCCGTGGCGGCGCTGGAGCAGGTCAGCGAGACCCGGTTGGTCGAATGGTCTCGCAACGCCCTGGTCGGCACCGACGAGGCGGTCGATCATCTGGGGGACGATGAGGCCGCCAAGGCGCTGGCCGCCGGGCGGGCGATGTCGCCGGAACAGGCGATCGCATACGCCGCCTCGGACTCGTGAATTCGGCGGTCGGGGTCTGTCAGTGCATCGGGTTGGACGAGGCCCGCAACTCGCGCACGGCCTGCCAGACCGATTTCGATCGGTAGTCCCAGTATTTGGTGCGCTCGATGACTATCGAGCGCCCGCCCATCACGCCGCCCGGGATGCTTCCGTTGTGGATCCGGACGTTCCTGTAATAGAGCGGCGACATCGCCGAAGCTACCTGGGCGTGGCGCTGGCTCGACCGCCATCGTTCGCGGTCGTCGGGCAGGTCATGGATCACCAGGTTTGCCCAGTTCCCGTCGGCGAGTTCGATGGAGGTGTACGACAGGATGCCCGGGTAATCGCGGAACTCGAGGACGATGTCGGCGTTGGCTTCCTCGAGGGGAGTCCAGTCCCGATCGTGGTTGCGCTCACCGAAAAATCCGACGATGCACGCCTTGGAGCGTTTCATGATCCGCATCGGATCACAAATGATCATCTTGCGTCTCAAACCGGATACCGTCCATTCGATGGTCTCGAACGGGGTGACGGTGATTGCTCCCTCCGCCATCTCTCCCAGCGTGGCTCGGAGATCTTCGAGCATATAGGCGAGGAGTTGCTGGTCGCGCTCGTATCTACCGGGCGAGGTGAAGGGCCTGCCCTTGACTGCTTCGGTCGGATGGAGCTGGCGAACGTTCGTCGTCACTTCATTTTGTTCATCGGTAGATTCCCGTCGGAAATGTACTCGGTTGTCCGGCTGGGCTCGTTGATGTCAACCAACCTAGTTGCGCATCATCGGCGGGTGCTGGAGGGCGTTGCCGGGCGCCTCGGCCTCGATGCTCGATGGGTCGAGGCCGCCTCTCTGCATGACGTCGACCTGGCGTTCAGCTGCGGACTCCCGATCTCAGTGCGGCCGGAGGAATGGACGGTTGCGGTCGCGCCGGTTGCCGCCGACCCGGGTTACGGAGGGCGACCGGTTTACTTCACGACATTTGTCGTGCGTCACGACCACCCCGCCCGAACCTTCGAAGACCTCGCTGGATCCCATCTGCTCATGAATGAGCCGGTATCCCACTCGGGGTACGCCGCCGTGCTGGACCATCTGGCCGACCGGTGCCTCGATCTCGGGTTTTTCGGAGGTCATCGATTCTCGGGAGGCCACGTCCTGAGCCTCGAGGCGGTCCTGGCCGGCAGTGAGGAGGTGGCGGCGCTGGAGTCCCTCGCTCTGGACGGGGTGATTGCGGACCGTCCCGAGGTCGCCGATCTGATCCGGATCGTCGACCGGTCGCAGGCGTGGCCCGCTCCGCCGCTGGCGCTTCGCCGCAACCTCGGATTCGAGCTTCGTGATCGGCTTAGACATGCCGTCACTCACCTCCCCAACGGGGGAGGGATTCCTGGAATCGATCGGTTCGAAGCGGTGGACGACGACGGCTACCGGGTGCTGGCGGACAACTGGCGGCGGTTGGTTCCGCATGATGAAATCGTTCCGGCGGACGGGCCCGACGCTGGGTAGCGTGAGCTCACGGATCTGAAGGAGAGCGGCATGAGAGCCAACGTCGTCGTCATCGGGTCGGGGATTGTCGGCTCGTCGGTCGCTTTTCACCTGGCCAAGCTGGGCTGGACCGATGTCATCGTCCTCGACAAGGGCGAGACCGGGCACAACGACGGGTCGACCTCCCACGCTCCCGGTGGCGTCGTTGCGATCAGTCACTCCAAGATCCTCACCCAGTTCGCCCTCTACGGATCGAAGCTCTACGGCGAATTGGTCGATGTCGACCCCGCCCGCCGCAATTACAACAAGCGCGGTCAGTTGGAGCTGGCGATCTCGCAGCGCCGACTCGACGACCTCCGGCGACTGCAGGGGTCGGGCGACGCCTACGGCTCGCCGTCGAGGATCCTCACTCCGGAGGAGACGGCAGAGATGCACCCGCTCGTCGACCCCGCCGCAATTGTCGGCTCGCTGTTCGTCGACGAGAGCGCGATCGTCGCCTCGCCCCTTCTCAACACCGCGGTCCAGAAGGCGGCCGAGTCGATGGGGGTTCGGTTCGTCGGTCACACCCGGGTCAGTGACGTGGAGGTGCGGGCTGGTCGGGTGACCGCCGTGGTGACCGAGCACGAGGACCATCCCCGGATCGAGTGTGACCACGCGGTGATCGCGACGAACATCTGGGGCCCGGAACTCGGATCCAAGCTCGGTGTGCCGGTTCCGCTTCTCGGGTACGAGCACCAGTACGTCAAGACCGGCAACCTCCCCGAGCTGGATCATTTCGACGAGTCGAACCCGGACCACGAGGTCACCTACCCCACCATCCGTGAGCTCGACACGACGCTCTACTTCCGCCAGCACTGGAAGGCGTGGGGAATAGGGAGCTACCGGCACACTCCGCATTCGGTCCGCTGGCACGAACTCGGCAAGACCGCCATCAAGCCGTTTCGGTCGGACGATTTCGTCGGAGAGCCGTGGGCCCAGTCGCAGCGGCTGTTTCCGATGCTCCGTCCGCTCGAGCCCGATTTTCCGTACGCGATCAACGGGATTTTCGCCTTCCCCGTCGATGGGATGCCGATCATGGGTCCGTCGGCTGTCGCAGGCCTGTGGGCGGCCACCGGATCGTGGCTCACCCACGGTGCCGGGGTGGGCAAGTCGGTGGCCGAGTGGATGGTCGGCGGGGAGCCGGAATGGGACCAGCGCCAGACCAATGTTCGTCGCTTCTACGACTTCCAGTCGGCCCCCAACTACCTCGAGGTGATCGGGAAGAAGAACTACGCCGAGATCTACGAGGTGATGCATCCCCGGCAGCCGCTGTCGAGCCCCCGCGACGTCCGGCTGTCACCGTTCCATGCCCGTCATGTCGATCTGGGTGCCACATTCACGGTGTTTGCCGGGATCGAACTGCCCTACTGGTACGAGTCGAACGCCGGTCTGGTCGACCGCTACCGCGACCGGATTCCGGCCCGCAGCGGCTGGGAGGCCGAGTTCTGGTCGGAGATCCAGGGAGGCGAGCATCTCGGGCTTCGTGATGGGGTTGGTCTGATGGATCTACACGGCCTGTCGATCCTGCGGACCAAGGGAACAAGGGCGGTCGACTTCGGTGAGCTCTTGTGCTCGAACAAGGTCGACCGCAAGGTCGGCGCTGTCGTCTACACCACATGGCTGACGCCGAAGGGCGGGATCAAGCGCGACCTGGCGGTGGCCAGGGTGGCGCCCGACGAGTTCTGGTATTTCGTGGGCCAGGGCACCAAGCCTCAGGACCTGGCCTGGATGGAACAGGTGCGGTCGATGGGCGGGTTCGACGACGTCGAGTTGACCGATCTCACCGACGCCTGGACCGCAGTCGGACTCTGGGGCCCCTTGGCCCGAGCGGTGCTCGAGAAGGTCACGACGGCCGACGTATCCGACTCGTCCTTCCCGTATTTCACCACCCGCTGGATCGACCTGGGCTACACCCGGGCACTAGCCCTCAGGCTGTCGTACGCCGGCGAAATGGGGTGGGAGCTCCACATCCCGATCGACGCCGCCCTTCCCTCGTGGGACCTGCTCTGGGAGGCAGGTCGGGAGTTCGGGATCGTCGGCGTCGGACAGGGTGCGTTCGACTCGCTGCGGTTGGAAAAGGGCTACCGGGGGTGGGGCTCCGACATCAACACCGATTACAACGCGTTCGAAGCCGGTTTGGGATGGACCGTCAGGCTCGACAAGGACGACTTCGTCGGCGCCGAGGCCGCTCGCCGCCAGTCCCAGGCGCCGCTGGCCCAGAAGCT
>JBFHRE010000057.1:0-15698 GCA_041591895.1 Acidimicrobiia bacterium | reverse complement strand
GGAGGTGGGGACGGCTGAGATCGGCGGGTTGGGGTTGGACCCGGTCCGGGTGGCCCGGGCGATGAACCGGATCGACCGGTACGCCCAAACCCTCCGCACCCCCCAGGAAGAGCGCACGATCGATCAGTTGCGGGCCGACGTGTTCTTGGACCTGTTGGAAGGCACCCGAACCAGGAGTGAAGGTCGGCGGGGGGTGGTCGACATTCGAGTGGAACTCACCACCCTGCTGGGTTTGGACCGCAAAGTGGTGGAGGTGGCCGGTTTGGGACCGGTCCTCGACGACGTCACCGACCGGTTGGACCTCTCGGATCGGTGGCAGGTGACCGTCACCGACCAAGGACGGCTGGTCGACTCGATCGTCACCCGCCGGCGGCCGTCGGGGGAGATGCGACGGCGGGTCGAAGCCCGCGACCAGACCTGTGTGTTTCCGGGGTGTCGGATGCCGGCCACCCAATGCGACCTCGACCACCGCCGACCGGTCGCCGAGGGTGGGTTGACCCACCCCGACCAACTGGTCGCCCTCTGCCGGCACGACCACGTGATCCGGCATCGGGCCGGATGGACCCACCGGCCAACCACCAACGGCGGCCACCAATGGACCAGCCCCCTCGGCAACACCTACACCCGCCCACCCCCCTGACGGGGGGAGACCCTCAGTTGACTTCCCAGGTTCCCTGCGAGCG
This sequence comes from Acidimicrobiia bacterium, assembly GCA_041591895.1. Classification (GTDB taxonomy): domain Bacteria; phylum Actinomycetota; class Acidimicrobiia; order Spongiisociales; family ZC4RG35; genus JBFHRE01. Next base: position 15,015 of record JBFHRE010000057.1, on the reverse strand, counting down.
GATCAGCGCCGCCAGGTCGCCGGCGCCCCGTTTGGCCTGGGCGTCGAGCAACTGCCGGTTCATGGCATCCTCATAGGTGGGACGCGTGACCGAGCGGAAGATCCCGAGGGGAGTCGGCCCGTACGGTCCATGTGAGAGACGGCTGAGGGCGAACGCCACCGCCGGGTTCTGGCGGGTCGGGTCGTGGACAACGATCTCCTCGACCGGGACCGAAGCCCGGTCGACGACCACGGCCTCGCCGCCCCGCAGCACAACCGCCTTGTCGTCGTTGGGGCCGAAGATGATCGGCTTGCCGGCTTCGAGGTCGATCCGGTTGTGGACTCGCTCCTCTTTACCGGTCAACTGGATGAAGGCCTTGTCGTTGAACACGTTGCAGTTCTGGTAGATCTCGATGAAAGCCGAGCCCTTGTGGGCATGCGCCGCCTCCAGGATCGCCTGGGTGTGGGGTCGGTCCATGTCGATCGTCCGGGCCACGAACGACGCCTCCGCGCCCAATGCCAGGCTGACGGGGTTGAACGGGTAGTCGATCGACCCGAGGGGGGTGGACTTGGTCGCCTTCCCCACTTCGGAGGTGGGGGAGTACTGACCCTTGGTGAGACCGTAGATCTGGTTGTTGAACAGCAGGATCTTCAGGTTCATGTTGCGGCGCAACGCGTGGATCAGGTGGTTGCCACCGATCGAGAGCGCATCGCCGTCACCGGTGACCACCCACACCGACAGGTCGGGACGGCTGGCCGAAAGCCCGGAGGCGATCGCAGGCGCCCGCCCGTGGATCGAGTGCATCCCGTAGGTGTTCATGTAGTACGGGAATCGGGAAGAGCAGCCGATGCCGGAGATGAAGACGATCTTCTCCCGCTCGACACCCATCGACGCCATGAACCCCTGGACGGCGGCGAGGATCGTGTAATCCCCACACCCCGGGCACCAGCGGACTTCCTGATCGGTTTGAAAATCTGCGCGCGTGTAGGTGGTCATGCTTCCAGCATCTCCAGGATCTTGGTCTCGATTTCGCCGACCTGGAAAGGCTGGCCGGCGACTTTGTTGAGTCCCTCGGCGGGGACGAGGAACTCGGCCCGGATCAACATGCGGAGGTGCCCGCTGTTGAGTTCCGGCACCAGCACCTTGGGATACGCCTGAACCACCTCGCCCAGATTCAAGGGCAAGGGATTGAGGTGTCTCAGATGGACGGTGGCCACCTTGTGGCCCTTGTTTCGGGCCCGGATAGCCGCCGCACGGATGCCACCGGCGGTCGAGCCCCAACCGAGCACCAGCAGTTCCGCATCCACATCACCGTTGACAGTGACAAGCGGAATGTCGTTCTCGATGTTCTTCACCTTCCAGGCCCGGGAATCGGTCATGAGCTGGTGATTGGCAGGGGCGTAGGACACGTTGCCGGTGACGGCCTCCTTCTCGAGACCGCCGATGCGATGTTCCAGACCGGCAGTGCCGGGGACCGCCCACGGACGGGTGAACGTGTCGATGTCCCGGAGATAAGGGAGGAACTCGCCATGACCGCCGTTGGGTGCGGTGGCGAATGGCACCGAGATGTCCGGGAGGCCGTCGAGATCGGGCAGTTTCCACGGCTCGGATCCGTTGGCGATGAGGTTGTCCGACAGCAGGATCACCGGGGTCATGTATTTCAGCGCGATCCGGGCCGCTTCGACGGCGGCTTCGAATGCGTCGGACGGGGACGACGCCGCCACCACCGGCAACGGCGACTCGCCATGGCGCCCGTAGAGGGAGAACAGCAAGTCGGACTGCTCGACCTTGGTGGGCAGTCCGGTCGAGGGACCGCCCCGCTGGACGTTGATGACGATCAGGGGCAGTTCGGTCATGAACGCCAATGAGATCGCCTCGCTCTTGAGGGCGATGCCTGGGCCCGACGAACCGGTGACGGCGAGGCTGCCTCCGAAGGCGGCTCCGATGGCAGCGCCGACACCGGCGATCTCGTCTTCTGCCTGGAACGTCCGCACGCCGAAGTTCTTGTGTCGAGACAACTCGTGGAGGATGTCCGACGCCGGGGTGATCGGATACGTCCCGTAGAACAGCGGCAGCTTGGCCTGCTGGGCGGCGGCGATGAGCCCCCACGCCAGCGTGGTGTTGCCGGTGACGTTGGTGTACTCACCGGGAGCCAGCTTGGCGGGCTTGATCTGGATGGTGGTCCGGGTGGCCTCGGTCACCTCTCCAAACGTGTGACCGGCCTTGAACGCCGCCAGGTTGGCAGCCGCCACCTCGGGCTTCTTGCCGAACTTCTGGTTGACCCACTCAACCGTGGGCTCGGTCGGGCGGTGGAACATCCATGCCAGGAGCCCCAGGGCGACGAAGTTCTTGGACCGGAGGACGTCGCGTCCCGTGACCCCGGTGTCCTTGACCGCCTCTTTGGTCAACGTGTCCATCGGCACCTGGATCATCCGGAAAGAGTCGAGGCTTCCGTCCTCGAGCGGGTTGGCGTCGAAGCCGGCTTTGGCCAGGTTTCGCTCGTCGAACGCCTCCGAGTTGACGATCAGCGTCCCGCCCTGGCGAAGGTCACCGATGTTGGCCTTCAGTCCGGCCGGGTTCATTGCCACCAGGCAATCCGGCTGGTCGCCGGCGGTGAGGATGTCGAAGTCGGCGATGTGAACCTGGAACGAGCTCACACCGGGGAGGGTTCCGGCGGGGGCGCGGATCTCGGCGGGGAAGTTGGGGAGTGTGGACAGGTCGTTGCCGAAAGCGGCCGAGGCGTCGGTGAATCTGGCGCCTGCGAGCTGCATTCCGTCGCCCGAGTCGCCGGCCAGCCGGATCACGATCCGGTCCAGCTGGATGGTTTCCGCCGGCGCCTGCAACGTGGCGGTGTCTTCGCTCATTTGGTTGTGTTCTCCAAGTTGGTATTCGGGGCGCAGCGCGGCCCCTGACCGCCCTGGTACGCCACCGATGGAGTGTAGGTCAGGTCAGGAGTTTCACCAGGGTCTTTGGGTCACGCCGGTATGGTCGAGAGTCCCGGCTATCTCGAACAATCGATGCTCCTGCCACCAAGGGGCGATGATTTGAATCGCCGGAGGCGGCATGCCCGGCACCGCAAGCGGGGCGACCAGCGCCGGACAGCCCATCGAATTGACCACGGCCGAGAAGAAACTGAGGACGGTTCGGTAGTGGAGATCCCCCTGCGGCGTGGCGATCGTGTCTTGACCGATCACTTTGCGGGTGGCGCCGGTAGCGGGGGTGGCGATCACGTCCACTCCGGCGAAGGCGTGAGCGGTGTGCTGACGCAGGCGGGACCGCGCCTCCTGGGCGGCGGCGAACTCGTCGAGCGTGATCTTGGACACTGCATCGAGGCGCACGGCCACTTCCTCGCCGTACGCCCGACCTTCCTCCCTCCAGGCGCGGTGGAGGATGGCGGTCTCGGCAAAGAGGTTTCCGAGTCGCCGATCCGGGCCGACCGCCTCGTCTCGGATCTCGACGATCTCGGCACCGAGTCCGCTCAACCGCCCGGCGGTCTCCGTGAAGGCGTCGGCGACCTCTTCCGTGATCGGCGCTTCATCGATCCACGCGACCGGGATTCCGATTCGAACTCCCCTCAGATCCGGTCGCTCCGATCCGGCAGATATCACCGGTTGAGGGGCGCTCCACGGGTCGTCTGCGAAATACCCGGCCATCACCTGGTATGCCACTGCGAGGTCGTCCAGAGAGGCCGCGATCGGGCCGACGGTGTCAAGAGAACCGGCCAGAGGGAACACTCCCGTGAGCGGGACCCGGCCATGAGTCACCTTGAGCCCGTAGGCGCCGACCAGGGCCGCAGGGACCCGCACCGAGCCTCCGGTGTCGGTCCCGATCGCGATCGGCACCTGTCCGGCCGCCACCGCTGCCGCCGAGCCACCCGACGAACCACCCGCGGAGGTGTCCGGATCCAGCGGGTTGCGGACCGGTCCGAACCATTGATTCTCGGAACTGAAACCAAAAGCGAATTCGTGGAGGCCGGTCCGGCTGACGATCACTGCGCCCGCCATCTCCAACCGCCGCACGACCTCGGCCGATGTCTCGGCCTCGTGACGGTAGAACTCCGAACCGCAGGTGGTCACACGCCCTTGGTGGTCTATGAGGTCTTTGAGAGCGACCGGGACCCCGGCCAGCGGGCCGGGGTCCTTCCCGTCGGCGACCAGGCGGTCGATCTCGTCGGCGCGTTCGAGGACGGAGTCGTCCTCGATGAACGTGCAGATGTTGAGCCGGTCCTGTTGCGCCCTGGTCGTGACCAGTGCACCGGCAACGGAGTCACGCGCCGAGACCTCGCCGCGCCGCACTTGGGATGCGGTGGTCAGGGCAGGCATCACGGTCACCCATGGACCCCCGACGTCACCGCCACTCGATGCCACCGATGTCCGGCACGATCGAAACCCACACCTTGCCGGCCGGCACTGTGAGGGGCTCTCCATCGGCGGTCTCGAACGTGAACTGCTGGGTTGCGTCCTCGCGTGACCACGTGCCTTCGATAGCTTTGCCATCGTGCATGATCACGGCCCGACCGGTGCCGATCGTGTTCGTCGATGGGACCGGCGTACCGGATTGGCCCGACGCCGGGCGGGCGGTGTAGAACTCGCCCATGATCATCACGAGGGTGTCGGCCCAGATCTGTTCGGTGTTGCCCTCTTCGTCCCGGGTCTCGGAAACCTCACCGCCGTTGATGGTCCTCGTCCAGCGGTCTTCCTCCCAGGTCCAATTGGCCGTGAAATCACCCGAGAATTCGATGTCGACCTCGGTGGCCACAGTGGCGGTTTTCGGTAGCGGCCCGATCTCCCAGAACCCGCTCGGCGGCGGATCGTTTGGCTGTCCCTGGTCGTCTGCGAATTGCCGTAGCTCCAGAGTGTTGCCGTAGAGATTGTGGGGCGCCGAGCGGCCAGAGATCCTGAACATCCCGGGCCGGGTGTCGATGTAGAACGGGACTCCGACCTCCCGGATTCCCGACTGGACCCAGGCCTGGGCTCCCGAGATGAAGAGCAAGGTGTCGAGAGGGCGGATGATGGTGGCGTCAGCCGGCCGTCCAGAGCGGATCGGGCCCAGGTACTCGGCGTCGGCAGAGTGAAAGACCGCCATGAATCTCGTCAGGCCACCTTCGACCCGGAGCTCGAACACGGCGTCTGCCAGTTCGATACCTGACTGCGGACGGGCATTCCAGTGGTTGTCGATCTTCACCGCGATCACCCGTCGGTCGAGCAATGCTTCGTCTTCGACAGGGAGACCGTTGATGGGTGAGATCGGACCCGGGTCGACAGTCGTGGTCGGAGCCGGCTGAGTGGTTGTGGTTGTTGTTGAAGTGGTCGTGGATGTGGTCGTCGTTTCTTCGGCACGTCCGCACGACACGGCGAACAGCCCGAACGCGATGGAGAGAATGAGGGTTCGTTTCAAGGTGGTGTCCCTGGTTGCGAAGTCTTCAGGATACGACTACTCGCCGCATGCAAATCCGGCGGAGAGCGACTGCAGCACATCGGAAGACTCGAGACCACTCAACGAGCCCACGAGCATGCCCGCTCCCGGGGTGTCGAGGATGAAACTCGGACCGAACAGCGGGTCGTCCTCGATCCGGGCTTCGGCGCCGTATGCGCCGAGGATGTCGTCCACCGTCGAGCCAACCCCGACCCCTTCGTCCGTGGCCATCGGGATCGGTTGCTCACCCAACAGAACGGTGTCGGCCCAGTGGGCGAAATGGCGGACGCCGGCCGGGGCCCAATCGCTGGGCCCGTCGGTGAGGAAGATCTGGAGCGATCCCCATTGGACGAACCTGACCTCGGTGCCGAGGCAGGTGCCGTAATTCTCGGCCTGGTCGACCCATCCGCTGTCATCTTCGGGGTCGCCGAACAGGTTCACCAGATACGACACGGTCTCTTCGGCGTCGTCTCCGAAGGTGAGTTCGCCCAACCCGTCCGGGCGCAGGAGCAACTCCTCTGGTTCGGTGGTGGTCGTGGTCTCCGGAACGGTCGTCGTGGTCGGCGCGGCGGTCGTGGTCGGCGCCGCCGCAGTTGTGGTGGTTGCAGCGGTTGTGGTGGATGTGGTTGACACGGCCACCGTGGTCGAGGTCGTGTCGGCCCCTTCGTCATCCCCTGCGGAGGCCACGATCACTGCGACGAGGGCGATGAAGGCGAGGCCGACGAGGCCGAGCAGCAGATACCGCTGCCAGGGTTCCATCGCATCGATCTGCTCACGTAGGCGGTCCATGGATCCCCCGTTGTTCGAGTCAAGACCTCAAGCTAGCCGCTGGCTCGCTCGATCTCGGGTGCGTTCGGACAGACGTACTGCTGCTTCCTTGACGACCCGGCCAATGGCGTCGGCTTTGCCCTTCTCGGGGAAGCGGTAGGTGGGCCCGTGCACATGGACCGCTCCATATACCGCTCCCATGGCGTCGAACACCGGGGAGGCGACCGATGTGATCCCTTCGGCGTACTCCTCCTGGATCCAGCACCAGCCACGCCGGCGGATCGTCTCGAGGCGTTCCATGATCTGCTTGGTGTCGACGACCGTGCTCGAAGTGAATGCCTCCAGTGGGCGGGACAGGTAGCGGGTGATCTCTTCACCCGGCCAGTAGGCCATCATGCACAGACCGGAAGGTCCGACGTGCATCGGCACCACGAGGCCACTGAAGTCTCGAACCTGGACCGGGTTGGGGCTCTCTACCTGCACCAGGTAATGGGTGGTGTACCCGACCGGGACCGAAAACCCTGCCGCCTCTCCCAATTGCATGGCCAGGCGTGCCAGATGAGGACGCACAGACACGATGAGGGACGCAGATGCATCGAGCGAGCCGGCCAGCTCGCCGATGCCGGCTCCGATCCGATAGTCGGCGGAGTCCTCGGCCCGGTCGACGGCGCCAATCGCCTCGAGGGTGGCGAGCATCCTGGCCACCGTCGACTTCGGGAGCGACACGTTGGCTGCGATCTCGGTCACACCTGCCGGGCCGAGCGCGAGACAGCGCAGTATCGAGAAGGCTCGCTCGATCGACTGGACTGACGACATCAGCCAACTCCTTCTGGCACCCCGGGCAGGCCGGCCTCGGCCCGAGCATGCCGGTACCACTCCACGGTGTCCTCGATCTGGTTGAAGGTGAACACGTGAAGGCCGGCGAGTCCGAGGCTTGGGTCGAGGGTCGCCAGGCCCCGGACGATCTCGTCCGGGGTGAACGTTCCGGGACGGATCAGCTTGCCGATCGACTTGCGGTTCTTGGCCAGGTATCTCAGCGAGGTCCCGACACCGATCCGCGCTCCGATGGTCATCAGCTTCGTGGCGTCCGAGGCGCCCGGGATACCGACATACACCGGAAGTCCCACCCCCTGCTCGCGAACCCAGACGACCCAGCGGCCGATGGCTCCTACGTCGAAGCACATCTGGGTGGCGATGTATGCGGCGGACGGCGCCTTTTCGACGAGCGCCATAGCGAGTGAGTCCCCGCTGATCGATGGATGACCCTCCGGATATCCGGTGATGCCGACCTCTACGAACGGGTGCTCGATTTCGCCCAGTGCTCTGATGAGCGAGGGGGCATCGAAGAAGTCGCCCGGGTCGTCGGCATCACCACCGACCACGAAGGCGCGCCTGATCCCGGCGGCCGCCAGGCGCTCGATATTGCCCTCCAGCTCGACAAGCGTCTTGGTGAGACGGGCGGAGAGGTGGGGGATCACGTCGTACCCGTGCGAGGCCAGATGCTCGGACAGTTCGACCGTCGCCTCCATCCCCTTGGCAGGCGAGGCAGTCACAGACACGGTGGAACCGGCAGGCAGACCCAGCGCCTTCTCCGCGGTGTTCTTCATCGGGATCACCTCGAAGATCGCTCCGTCGAGAAGTGTTCCGAGTTGCTGGGTTGCTGGGCTGTCGGCGGGTTGGGTGTCCATTGGTGTCTCCGGGGCTGTCAAACGTCGGAATCCGGGAAGGAGGCCTTGCGGCCGGTGATCCAGTCGACGAGTTCGGCTTCCTTTGCCTCGTCGAGAGCAGGCGGTGAGTAATCGGCGAGTGTGCGCTTCCAGGCGGCATTCGCCCGTGCAACCGAATCTTGGGCCCCTTCGAGCTCCCACTGCTCGAAGCTGTTGTTGTCGGCCATCTTCGACGACCAGAAGGCAGTCTCGAAGTTGGCCAGGGTGTGCGGGCTCCCGAGGAAGTGCTGACCCGGGCCACTGGCCAGCATGGCGTCGAGGGCCAGGCCGTTGTCCGTCATGTCGACCCCCTCCATGAGCTTGTGGGCCATCCCGGCCTGATCGGCATCGAGCATGAACTTCTCGTACCCCATGGTCAGTCCACCCTCGAGCCAACCGGCCGCGTGGAGGACGAAGTTCACTCCTGCCTGCATTGTGGTCATGAAAGAGATGGCGCTCTCATAGGCGGCCTGGTAATCGGGGGTCTTCGCGGCGGTGAAGTTGCCGCCGCTTCGGAACGGCACGCCGAGCCGGCGGGCGAGCGCGGCCACCGTGAACAACACCAGGCTCGGCTCCGGAGTGCCGAAGGTCGGAGCGCCGGATTGCATCGACATCGAAGACGCGAAGGAGCCGAACACGACCGGAGCTCCCGGGCGGACGATCTGACAGAACGCCATTCCGGCCATGGCTTCGGCCAGGGTCTGCGTGGCGGCCCCGGCCACGGTGACCGGTGCCATCGCCCCGGCGAGGATGAACGGCGTGATGAGGGTGGCCTGATTGTTCTCGGCGTAGACCTTCGCCGACCCGAGCATGTTGAAGTCCCACGACATGGGTGAGTTGGCGTTGGCAAGGCTCAGGAGAACCGTGTTCTGGTCTACGAACTCGTCGCCGAAGAGGATCTTCACCATGTCCACCGTGTCCTGAGCCCGGCTGGGATGGGTCACCGACCCCATGAACGGCTTGTCGGAGTATTTGATGTGGCTGTACACCATGTCGAAATGCCGCTTGTTGACCGGGAGGTTGACCGGTTCGCACACCGTTCCGCCCGAGTGGTGGATCGACGGTGACATGTAGGCCAGTTTCACGAAGTTCCGGAAGTCCTCGATCGTGGCGTAACGGCGCCCATTGTCCAGGTCACGAACGAATGGAGGCCCGTAGGCCGGTGCGAACACCATGTGTGGGTCACCGATCAGGACGGAGCGGTCCGGGTTGCGAGAGTGCTGCTTGAACACCCTCGGGGCCGACGCGGTGATCAGCTGGCGGCACATGCCTCTCGGGAAGTGAACCCTGGTGTCGCGCACGTCGGCTCCGGCCGATGCGAACACCTCGAGCGATTCCGGGTAGTTACCGATGTCGATTCCCACTTCTTCGAGAAGGGTGTCGGCGTTGTGCTCGATGAGGGCCAGACCCTCGTCGCCGAGCACCTCCACCGGTGCCAGCTTGCGGGTGAGGAACGGGATCGACTCGATGGTCCGGGCAGTTCGGGCAGCCTGGCGGGCGGCGCGGCCGCGACGTTCTTCACTCATTGTTCCTCCGTTGATCGGCGCCTGTTTCGGCGTCCGCTGTCCTGGTTGTTGGTCGGCGGCGGCAGATCCACCTTCGACCCGAGCCGGGCGTAGGGGTCGCTCTTGTGGGGGATGCCCATGGCAGCCACGAAGTGGGCCTGAAAGGCCGGCTCGGTGGCGGTCTCGATCTTTTCGATCCGTCGGGCGACGTCTTCGATCTCTCGTCGGGACTCCCCGGAGAGAAGGGCCATCATGGCGCCGGTGCCGGCGGCATTCCCGGCTGCGGAGACCCGATCCGGAGCGATGTCGGGAACCATCCCGAGCACCAAGGCATGAACCGGATCGATGTGGCTACCGAACGCTCCGGCCAGTCGGACCGAGTCGACCGTATCCACTTCCAGCCGATCCATGAGGAGGCGACACCCGGCATGAAGCGCGGCCTTTGCGAGCTGAATCGCCCGGATGTCGTTCTGGGTGATCTCCACCAGGGGCTCTTCGACGAGGCGGTACGAGAATGTTCGGCCGTTGGGCACGACCCGAGGGGAGCCGGAGGCGTCGGTGATGACCCCATCGGTGGTGACGATCCCGGCCAGGAACATTTCGGCGACCACCTCGATGATCCCGGAGCCACAGATCCCGGTGATTCCCGTCTTTTTGATGGAATCTGCAAAGTTCGGCTGGTCGGACCAGATGTCGGAGCCGATGACGCGAAACCGTGGCTCCCCGGTCATGCGGTCGATCCTGACCCGCTCGATCGCTCCAGGGGCGGCCCGTTGCCCGGAAGAGATGGCTGCCCCCTCGAATGCAGGACCGGTGGGAGACGACGCCGCCAGGAGACGGCTCCGATTGCCGAGCACGATCTCGGCATTGGTGCCGACATCGACCACGAGGGTGAGGGCGTCTCCTCGGTGAGGTCCTTCCGAGAGGGTGGCGGCAGCGGCGTCGGCGCCGACGTGCCCCGCGATGCAGGGAAGCGTGTAGACCGTGGCTCCCAGGTTGACTTCGAAGTCCAGCCGGGAGGCAGGCGTCTCGACCGGTCCCGTCGTGGCGAGGGCGAACGGCGCAGTTCCGAGTGGTCGGGGGTCGATTCCGAGCACCAGATGGTGCATGATCGGGTTCCCCACTACGACCAGTTCGACGATTTCGTCCCGGTCGACCCCGGCCTCCTGGGTGAGTTCTCCGACCAGAGAGTCGAGTGCCTGGCGGACCACCGAGGTCAACTGGGCGTCGCCGCCCGGGTTCATCATCACGTAGGAGACCCGGCTCATGAGGTCCTCGCCAAACCCGATCTGTGGGTTCATGCGACCGGCCGACGCCAGTACCGCCCCGGAGGTGAGGTCGCACAGGTGGCCCGCCAGGGTGGTCGAGCCCACGTCGAAGGCCACGCCATAGACGGTGTCCTTGAATCCCGGATATACCGCCACCAGGCGGTTGCCGTGGCGAACGGCGGCCGTGACTGCCCACTGGCCCGATTGGAGGGCCGGTTGCAGCGTGGTGAGGAGGGCTGGTTCGTAGTCGTCGATCGTGATCGCCCACTGCTCACTCAGTGCGGCCAGCAACCGCTCGAGGTCTCCGCTGGGGCTGGCCAGGTCGGGAGGTTCGACGGTCACGTAGTGAAGGCGGACGACGGGGTCCACCGAGAGCGAAGCCACCTCGGCTCGCTTTCGCACGACTTGCTTGTGCACCTGGCTCTCGGGGGGGATGTCGACGACGACGTCGCCCAGCGCCAACGCCGAACAACCGAGTCTGTGACCTTCCGCCAGGGGACGGCGTCCCCGATAGTCGGTTTCGGTTGGACCCGCGGGCGACAACGAGTCCGGTCGAGCCGGAATGCCCGGCTGGGAGCCGACCGTCACCTGGCATCGTCCGCAGATGCCTCGACCACCGCACACGGTGTCGAGATCGACACCCAGTGAGCGGGCGGCGTCGAGCAAGGAGGTCCCCTCCTCGAATGTGCCCCGCCGGCCCGAAGGCGTGAAGACGATCTCGACCTGGCTCACGCGGTCAGCCCCTCCTGCGGTTCTCGCGACGGCGGGCCCGGTCGCCGCTCTCCGACTGCGGGTCTGCGGCCCGGTGGTAGCGGATCCAGCGCTCGCAGTTGCGGTCGTGCCCGGCGAGGACGTCGGCCGCCATGATCGAGTGTTTGATCTCGGCCTCGAGTGGATTGGTGATTGCAGAGGTCATCCCCGATGCGATCGCCATGGCCAGGAAGGCGCCGTTGATCCCGGCCCGGTTGGGAAGGCCGAAGCTGACGTTGGAGGCCCCGCACGTCGTGTTGACCTTCAACTCGTTGCGGAGCCTCCCGAGGAGGTGGAACACCTGGCGTCCGGCCGTGGCCATGGCGCCGATCGGCATGACGAGCGGATCGACCACGATGTCTTCGCGTGGGATTCCGTGGTCCGCCGCCCGATTCACGATCTTGCGGGCGACTTCGAAACGGACATCCGGATCCTCGGAGATGCCGGTCTCGTCGTTGCTGATTGCCACCACCGCCGCCCCGTGTTTCTTGACCAGAGGCAGTACGGACTCGAGGCGCTCGTCCTCGCCGGTCACCGAGTTCACGAGGGCCTTGCCCTGATACACCGAGAGTCCTGCCTCGAGCGCGGCCACGATCGAACTGTCGATCGCCAGCGGCACATCGACCAGACCCTGGACCAGTTGGACGGTCTTGGCGAGAATCGCCGGCTCGTCGGCGAGGGGGATGCCGGCATTGACGTCGAGCATCTGAGCGCCGGCCTCGACCTGGGCGACGGCATCCGTCTCTACCCGGCTGAAATCGCCGTTCTTCATTTCCTCGGCGAGGAGCTTCCGCCCGGTGGGGTTGATTCGCTCGCCGATGACGACGAAAGGCCGGTCGAAGCCGATCACGACTTCTCGGGTGGGCGAGCTGATGACGGTGTCGGTCATTGATTCTCCGTGGTGTCGGGGTGGGCGGTGCCGCCGCTCTCGGCCAGTTGGCCGAGCACGTCGGGTGGATAGGCGGATTCGAGCCGAGAGACTTCGGCGGCGACGGCGGATTCGAGATCGTCCGAGCACTCGCATGTCTCGCGACGCCATTCGGTGAGGTAGTCGTCGGTGCCGAACAGGCCGGCATTCATGGCCGCCCGGTCGATGGCGACCTGGAAGCGAGGGCTCAGCTCGCGCCGGGCCGACTGACGGCCGGACTTCGCGACCACCTGGGCCGGTATGTCTCGCCACGAGATGACTGTGAGTTGTGCGGTCATGCTGCTCCTGTCAACAGGCGGGGACGTTCACAGCGAGCCCGCCCAAGCTGGTTTCCTTGTATTTCGAATCCATGTCGAGGCCGGTTTGGCGGAGTGTCTCGATTGCGACGTCGAGCGAGACGACGTGTTCGCCGGTGCCCCGGAGCGCAAGGGATGAGGCCGCGATCGCCTTCACCGCTCCGATTGCGTTGCGTTCGATGCAGGGGACCTGTACGAGGCCGCCCACCGGGTCGCACGTGAGTCCGAGGTTGTGCTCGACCGCGATCTCGGCCGCGTTCTCGACCTGCTCTGCGGTTCCGCCGAGAGCGGCAGTTAGACCTGCGGCCGCCATGGCGCACGCCGACCCGACCTCGCCCTGGCACCCGAGTTCCGCCCCGGAGATCCCGGCATTGGCCTTCAGCAGGGAGCCGATTGCACCGGCGGTCAACATGAACGTCAATGTGGGGTCGTCGGCCACCGGGGTGCAGAACTCCGTCATGAACCGGAGCACGGCAGGAACGATTCCGGCTGCCCCATTGGTCGGCGCGGTCACGATTCGCCCGGCGGAGGCGTTCTCCTCGTTGACGGCCGTGGCATACACGCCGGCCCAGTCGCTCGGCATGGTCGGCGGGAGGCTCCGGACCGCCGAGTGTTCGGCGAGGTCGAGACCCAGATCTCGCGCCCGGCGCTGGACGTTGAGGCCACCCGGCAAACGCCCGGTCGCCCGCATGCCGCGGTCGATCGACTCGTTCATCACCTCGACGATCCGTCGCACTCCTTTGCGGACGTCGTCGGCGTCCCGAACCGAAGTCTCGTTGGTGAACGCCAGGTCGGCGATCGATCCGCCTCGCGTCCGACACATCGCCAGCAACTCCGCGCCCGAGCGATAGTCGAGCGGGAAGTCGTGCCGGGGGCCGGCCGCGTCTTCGCGGCCGGGCTCGGCGAGGAACCCGCCGCCGATCGACGCGAACGTCCGGTCGGAGACAACGGTGCCTGCGTGGTCGAAGGCCTGGAATCGGAGCACGTTGGGGTGGAAGGGATGAATGTCGCGAACCCGCTCGACTGTGAGACTCACCTTCGAGCCACTTGCGAGCGTTGCCTCGTTGGGGGCAACCGGAGACGCGGCGGCCATGGTCTCGACCGGAACAGTTGCCGGGAGATGCCCGGCTAGTCCGACCGCGATCGCCTTGTCGGTTCCATGGCCGATGCCGGTGAGGGCCAGCGACCCGTGGAGCTCGACCCGAATGGCGCCGATCGACTCCTCAGCGAGATCTCCGATGAATGTGGCGGCGGCGGTCATCGGTCCCATCGTGTGGGAGCTCGACGGTCCGATGCCGATCTTGAAGAGGTCGAACACAGACGTGTAACTCATCTCGCCGACTCGATCAGGGCCGGCATCAGGTCGCCCAGCCCGGTGTGCCGGTGCTCGAACTCGAGTCCCAGCTGGTCGGCGGCAGCCCGGGCTTTCTCGACCAGGTCGGGGTCCTGGGTCTGTGAGAGATAGACCACCCGCCGGTAGTTGCGGAAGTATTCGTCGCGGAGTTGTGGGTGCCGGTCCATCCCCAATCCCTCCCACACCAGCCGGCGGAAATGGCGAGTGAGGTAGTCGGTGAGATAGAACGTGCCCAATTGCTCCTCCTGGATGGCGGCAAAGGGCGATGCGCCGGCGAAGAACTCGTAGCAGTGGGCGCCCTCCAGGCGCTCGATCCCGTGGCGGGCAAGAACCACATCGAGCATCCCACCGGTCCCGCAATCGGCGTAGGCGACGAAGATCGAGTCGTACCGCCCGGCGGCGCGCTCGATCCGTTCCTCGACCGCGGCCGGGATCTGTTCGGGACGGTTGTGGAGGATGGCCGGAAGGCATTCGACCTCGACCTGGTCGAGGTGGTTGTGACGGATCGTCTCCAACAATTCCCGCGCGATCGCGCCGCACCCGATCACCAACACCCGCCGATTCGCGGGCACCGGTCAGTCCTCTCCCGAGGCGAGGCGCCGGGCGAGAACCAGGGCCTCGGCGGTTTGGGCGGCAACGGCTGCGTCGCGGCAGTAGGCGTCGGCCCCGATCGCTTTGCCGAACTCCTCGTTGAGGGGCGCTCCGCCCACGAGAACGATGAAGCGATCGCGCATCTCCCGTTCCTTGAGCGTGTCGATGACCACCTTCATGTACGGCATCGTGGTGGTGAGCAGAGCAGACATCCCGAGGATGTCCGGCTTGTGCTCCTCGAGCGCTGCGATGAACTCGTCGGCGTCGGTGTTGATCCCGAGGTCGATCACCTCGAATCCCGCCCCCTCGAGCATCATCCCGACCAGGTTCTTCCCGATGTCGTGGATGTCGCCCTTGACGGTGCCGATCACCACCTTGCCGATCGTCTCGGCACCCGTTTCGGCCAGAAGCGGGCGCAGCAGTTGCATGCCGGCTTTCATCGCGTTGGCGGCGAG
>JBFHRE010000056.1:0-15846 GCA_041591895.1 Acidimicrobiia bacterium | reverse complement strand
GAGTGATCTCGGTGGCACCCGACGGTGCGGTCGACCGTCTCGTCGACGGCGAGAGGCTCGTCACCGGGTACGACGTGGACGGTGATCGTCTCGTCTACACCGCGTCTACGGCGACGACGTTGCCGGAGTTGCACGAACTGGGATCCGATACCCCGCTGACGGCCCATTCGCCGGGCCTCGACATCGTTCAACCCGATCATTTCAGGGTGCGGGTCGAGGATGTCGAGATCGATGTCTGGGTGCTGCTGCCCCCCGGGGACGACCCTGTTCCTGTCCTCCTCAACATCCATGGAGGGCCCGCCAGCCAGTACGGGTTTGGCTTCTTCGACGAGTTCCAGGTGTACGCCGGTGCCGGGTTTGGTGTGGTGGCGTGCAACCCGCGGGGGTCATCCGGCCGGGGTGAGGACTTCGCTCGCGCAGTGACGGGTGCCGGCTGGGGAGTAGTGGATGAAGTCGATGTGCTGGCCTCGCTCGACGCGGCGCTCGACCGTCACTCGCGGCTCGATGCGGACCGGGTCGGGGTGATGGGTGGTTCCTACGGTGGCTTCCTGACGGCCTGGCTGATCGCCCGCCACGACCGGTTCAAATCGGCGGTCGTGGAGCGAGGCCTTCTGTCCTGGCACAGCTTCGCCGGGACCTCAGATATCGGCGGAAAGTTCCCCGCCGCGTACCTGGCGGACGGGAATCACCCGCCCGTGGAGGCGATGTGGGCGGCGAGTCCGCTCGCGATTGCCGGCTCGACCCGTGCCCCGACGCTCATCATCCATTCCGAGGAGGATTGGCGGTGCCCGATCGAACAGGCCGAGCAGTACTTCATGGAATTGCTTCGGGCCGGCGTCACGACCGAGTTCCTCCGGTTCCCCGGCGAGGGGCACGAGTTGACCCGAAGCGGGACCCCGCGGCATCGAGTGGAGCGATTCGAAGCGATTCTCGACTGGCACCGGCGATGGCTGGCCGTAGGGTGACGTTTGGCCTTGCCGGGCGGTCCTAACATCGCCGCATGGCCCAGCAGCCCAACATCGAGATCACCGGCGAAGAGCGTCCTCGCGAGGACCTCGACACCGCGCCGGCGCGTCCCTGGGCTCCCAGCGTCAAGCCCGGCGTGATCACGAGTCCGTCCGAAATGCCCCGAGGGGGCCCGTTCGGCACCCCGGGCCCGGACACCGGATGGGCGCTGCGAATCATTCGCACCCTCGAGCCCCAGGACGACCCCGATCTGGAGGCGATTCTGGTGGCACTGATGGCGGCGCGGGCGGCCGGCCTCGGACGGGCCCCGGTCCCGCAGGACCTGGCCGTGGCGAAGCTGTTCTGCGGACTGGTGGATGGCGTCCCCGAATCGCTGTCAGAGCGGCTCGAGGGCTGGCTCGCTGCAGTTCCCCACGAGCGGGCCAAGGGTCGGACCGCGGTGTCGGAGGTGGATCCGGACCTCCTCGTCGAGCATCCCGACCGGATCCGCTACGCATTGAATCGCACGGCCTGATTCGGCGCTCCCTTCCCTCGCTACCGTTGATCACTCATGAAGATCGTTCGTTTCAAGGTCGGTGACGACATCGCCTACGGGCTGGCGGAGAGCGCCGGGGTGAC
Organism: Acidimicrobiia bacterium; assembly: GCA_041591895.1. Classification (GTDB taxonomy): domain Bacteria; phylum Actinomycetota; class Acidimicrobiia; order Spongiisociales; family ZC4RG35; genus JBFHRE01. The sequence continues at coordinate 14,262 of JBFHRE010000056.1, read as the reverse complement.
CCTGTACCAGGGTTCTCCCTTCGTCGCCTGGGAAGCTACAGAGACCCTCATCCCTTGGGCGTCCGTGCAGTTGTTGGCGCCGGTGCTCCCGTCCAAGGTGGTCGGAATCGGCAAGAACTACGTCGATCACGCCGAGGAACTCGGCGCGGAGGTTCCGGACGAGCCATTGATCTTTCTCGAGCCCGCCACCTCCGTGGTCGGGCCCGACGTCGGGGTCGTCTATCCGACGCTGTCCCAAGAGGTTCATCATGAAGCGGAACTGGCCGTGGTGATGGGCAGAGTGGCCCGAAACATCAAGGCCGAGGACGCCGGCCGCTACATCTTCGGGTACACAGCCGCTAACGACGTCACTGCCCGCGACCTCCAGCGCCGGGACGGCCAGTGGACCCGCTCGAAGTCCTTCGACACGTTCCTGCCCCTCGGTCCGGCGATCGAGACGGAGCTCGACCCGCTCGAGCGCCTGGCCGTGATCTGCCGGGTCAACGGTGAGGTCCGGCAGGCGGGCTTCACCTCTGACATGGTGTTCGGCGTGGCCGAAATCCTCGAGTACGTGACCCAGGTCATGACCCTGTTGCCCGGCGACGTGGTCCTCACCGGCACGCCTTCGGGAGTGGGGGCGGTGCTCCCCGGTGACGTGATGGAAGTGGAGGTCGACGGGATCGGAACCCTGGCGAACAGGGTGGTCTCCCGATGAGCGTCCGGGTCCGGATCGCCCCGTCACCGACCGGCTACGTGCATGTCGGCAACGTGCGAGCCGCGCTGTTCAACTGGCTGTTCGCCCGCCATCACGGTGGGGTGTTCATCCTCCGGATCGATGACACCGACGTGGAGCGGTCGGAGAAGGTGTACGAGGACGACATCAAGGAAGGCTTCCGCTGGCTCGGGCTCGACTGGGACGAAGGGGTGGACGCCGGTGGTCCACACGGCTCCTATCGCCAGTCCGACCGCTTCGTCCATTACCGGGAGGTAGCTCACGACCTGGTCGTCCGAGGACTCGCCTATTACGACGACCGGAACCCAGAGGAGCTCGAGGCTCTGCGCAACCGGGCGACCGCGGAAAAACTCCATCCCAACACCTACATCCGCCGTCCCGCGGAAGTTGCGTCTTCCGGAGCGATCCGGTTCTCCGTGCCCCAGGATCAGGCCGTCACATTTCACGACCTCGTTCGAGACGACATGACGTTCGAGCCGGAGACGGTCGACGACTTCGTCATCCTCCGCTCGGACGGGGCGCCCACCTACCACCTTGCTTCGACCGTGGACGACGTTGATTACGGCATCACTCACGTCGCCCGCGGCGAGGATCTGCTTTCGAGCACTCCGAAGCACATCCTGCTCACGCGAGCGCTCGGCGGTACTCCTCCCACCTACGCCCATCTGCCGCTCCTCTTCGGTCCCGATGGGAAGAAGCTCTCCAAGCGACATGGCGACACCTCGCTCAAGGCGTACCGGGAGGGTGGCTACCTGCCCGAGGCGATGCTCAACTTCCTCTCTACGCTCGGTTGGTCGATCGGGTCCGACCGCACCATCTTCTCGGTGGAAGAGGCGATCGCCGCATTCGACCTGGCTGATGTCTCGAAGGGGTCGGCGGTGTTCGACCTGGACAAGTTGGCGTGGATCAACGGGGAATACATACGGGCGTTACCGGTAGACAGGTTCCGGGAAGCCGTCGCGCCGGTGATCGCAGCGGCCCGCGGCAGCGATCTCGACGGTGAGCAATGGTCCATCGTCGAGCCGGTCTTGCCGCTGGTCCAGGAGCGAACCCGGTTCCTCACAGAGGTGCCCGGCCAGCTCGACTTCCTCCTCGACGAAGAGGTCACCTACGACGAGGACTCATGGGCCAGGGTCATGGAGAAGGAAGGCGTCGTGGACATCCTCGACCACGCTCGCGCCAACCTCGGCGCTCTCGATCGCTTTGATCCAGAGGCGATCGAGCGCGCGCTGCGAGCGATGCTGGAAGCGCTCGAAATAGGCGCCAAGAAGGGTCTCCAGCCGGTGCGGGTGGCAGTTACCGGCTCGGCGATCTCACCCCCGCTGTTCGAATCGGTCGCCGCGCTGGGCAAGGAGCGATCACTTGCCCGACTCGACGCTGCGAGGAGCAAGCTTTGAGCCTCGAAGAGATGGTCGAGCGTTACCGGACCGGGTCCGCAGCCGTTGTGGTGGCCCTCGAAGGCGTGACCGAAGACCAGCTGGACATCCGACCCCCGACCGGTTGGTCGGCACGGATGGTGGTGCATCACCTGGCCGACTCGGAGATCAGGAGCTGCGTGCGTCTCCGGCAGTTGCTCACCGAAAACGAACCGCGGATCCAGGCGTACGACGAGGCGTCCTATCCGGGGGTTCTCGGCTACGACCGTCCGGTCGAGGCGTCCCTCGCCGCGTTCCGGGCGGTTCGGGTGGCCAACCTCGAGTTGCTCGAGAGGTTGACCGATGCGGATCTCGAGCGGTGGGGCACTCACGAGGAGTCCGGCCGCTACACCCTTGCCGATTGGCTCCGGATCTACGGCGACCATCCTCACGAGCACGCCGATCAGATCCGGCGTGCGGTAGAAGGCCGGGACTGACCGCCGGCAATCCTCGCCGAATCTGGAGATCGAACCCTCGCTGGCTACGATGACGACAACCCTGGCCCCGTCGTCCAGCGGTCCAGGACGCCGGCCTTTCAAGCCGGAAACGCCGGTTCGAACCCGGTCGGGGCTGCCAAATCGCCATGTTGATCCCAGCCGCCATGTCAGTCCAGGTGTCATGAGCGTTCACATCTACAACCGATTCGTGGCGGTCCTGACGCTGTTCGCGTTCGCAACCGCGATCCTCCTCGTGATACCCGCCGTTCGGCGGTCGGCTCGCCAGTCCGGGATCGGTTGGGTGTGGCCCTCGTTGCTGATCACATCGGTTTCGACGGCCGGCAGCTTGTTCTACTCCGAGTACTTCGAGTTCGAGCCCTGCCGTCTCTGCTGGTACCAGCGAATCGCCATGTACCCGCTCGTGCTGATCCTGGCGATTGCCGCGCTCCGGAAGGATCGTGGGGTGGTCGCCTACGCAGTACCGCTGGCGGTCGTCGGCGGGCTGCTGTCCGCCTACCACTACACGATTCAGACGTTTCCCGGCCTGGCAGGCGATGTCTGTGCGGTGGGGGTTCCCTGCACCGCCAAATACGTGAATGAGTTCGGATTCATCTCCATCCCAATGATGGCGCTCGCCGGGTTTGCCGCCGTCGTGGCGATGGTGTCGCTCGAGAGGAGCATTCGTGAGTAGGACCCAGAACCGTGACAAGCGCGGCCCCCAGAGACAGGGCCAGGGCGAGTCGAAGCGAGTTGCATCCGGGGTTCGGCGCAATTGGGCCGTCGGAGCCGCGATCGCCGGAGTGGTCGTGGTGGCCGCGGTCATCGCCGTCGCGACCTCGGGTGGTGACACCGAGACGACCACGCCGTCGGTGCCGGTGGTCGCAACCGGAGCACCCCTGTCTCCGCTGACCGATCCGCTGCTCGATCCCGCTGCGGGCACTCCGGCCCCGACGTTGACCGGTCCGGCCGTATCCGGCACGGCTGACGGGGACGTGGTCGAGATCTCGGCCAACGGAGAACCGACCGTCGTGCTGTTCGTGGCGCACTGGTGCTCGCACTGCCAGGCCGAAGTGCCGAGGGTGGTGGCATTGCATGCCGCCGGCGAAACCGAGGGCGTTCGACTCCTGGCCGTGGCAACTGCCAACGATCCAAACCGACCCAACTACCCGGCTGCCGGCTGGCTGGCTTCGGAGGGCTGGCCCACCCCGGTGCTCCTCGACGACGCCGCAGTGACGGCCGCCAAGGCGTTCGGTGTATCCGGGTTCCCGTTCATCACAGTGCTGGATGGTGGCGGGAACGTGGTGTTGCGAACCAGCGGCGAGTTGGGGGACGACGGTCTCCGACGGGTCTTCGAGCTGGCTCGGACGACGGGCTAGCGGGGGCGGTCAGCGCTCGTCGAGCGCGTTCACCTTGGCGAGCCGGCGGACGTGACGCTCTTCGTTGGAGAAGGTCGCCTCCACGAACGCTCTGACGAGTTCCTCTGCCACGGCTTCGCCGATCACTCTGCTCCCGAGGCAGATGACGTTCACGTCGTCGTGCTCGACGCCTTGATGGGCCGTGTAGGTGTCGTGGGCCACCGCCGCCCTGATCCCCTTCACCTTGTTGGCTGCCACGCAGGCGCCGGCGCCGGAACCGCAAACCACGATTCCTCGATCGGCCCTTCCGTCGACCACCGCCCGTGCTACGGCAGCGGCGAAGTCGGGATAGTCGACCGACTCATCGGAGTGAGTGCCCAGGTCGAACACGGTGTATCCGCTCTCGGCCAGATAGCGGGCGATGTGCTGTTTGAGCGGGTAGCCGGCGTGGTCCGCTCCCAGGGCGATTCGCATCAGGCGATCGTAGTCGGCCGACGAATCGGGCCCGGCACGTAGACTTCCGGCGATGTCGGACTTCGTGGTGAACGGTGGCGAGCGCCTCCGGGGAACGGTGGGAGTGTTCGGGGCCAAGAACGCCGTTCTCAAGGAGATGGCGGCCATGTTGCTGGCGCCCGGCCGCTATCGGCTTGGCAACGTTCCCGCGATCGTCGACGTCGAGCTGATGTGCGATGTCCTCAGGCACATGGGCGCCCATTGTGTTCTCGACGGTCACGACCTGTCTGTGACTATGCCCGGCGAGATTCTTCCGGAGGCTCCGATCGAACTGGTGCGGGCGATGCGGGCCTCCATCGTCGTCATGGGTCCTCTCTTGTCGAGGTGTGGTGTCGCCCGGGTCGCATTGCCGGGCGGAGACGATCTCGGGGCGCGGCCGATCGACATGCACATGAGCGGCCTCGAGGCGATGGGTGTCGAGTTCGATCTGGTCCACGGCGTGCTGGTCGCAACGGCTCCCAACGGGCTCCACGGCACCGAGGTCGAGCTTCCGTTTCCATCGGTGGGAGCGACCGAAAACATCCTCCTGGCGGGGGTCATGGCGAAGGGCGAGACGGTCATCGTCAATGCCGCCCGGGAGCCCGAGATCGAAGACCTGGCCTCGATGCTCATCGAGATGGGCGGACAGATCACCGGCGCGGGTACGGCGTTGATGCACATCCAGGGTGTCGGAGAACTGCGCTCTACGGACCACGAGGTGGTGCCCGATCGACTCGAGGCGGGCACATTTGCCGTCGCCTCGGCGATGACGGGCGGTGATGTGACTGTGACTGCGTGCAACCCGGCCCATGTCCGGGTCGAGCTGAACAAGCTGGAAGAGGCGGGGTGCTCGGTCGAGCGCGGCAACGGGTGGCTCCGGGTGCAGGGACCCGAACGCCCGCGTCCCGTCGACTTTGCCACGCTCCCGTATCCGGGTTTCCACACCGACATGCAGCCGCAGATGGTGGCTCTGCTCTCGGTGTCGGACGGGACGTCCGTGATCACCGAGAACCTGTATGACGCCCGATTCCGCTACATCGGCGAACTCCTGAGGATGGGCGCCGACATCTCCACCGAATGGCAGCACGCCGTCGTCCGTGGGGTGGATCGGCTCAGCGGGTGTCCGGTGCTGGCCCACGACATACGAGCGGGCGCCGCCCTCGTGCTCGCCGGCCTGCGGGCCGAAGGGTCGACGGTCGTGGGCGACGGATACCACGTCGACCGCGGGTACGAGGACTTCGCCGGCAAACTCGCAAGGCTCGGGGCGAACATCAAGCGGACATGATCCGTTTCTACGACAGCCGGCGCGGCCGTCTCGCAGGGGTGGTCGTTTGCAGCCTGATCCTGTCGCTGGTGCCGACCGATCCAGCGGCCATGGCCCAGGAGGTGGCACCGGAGCCGGTCTTTGCCCGGACCGTCGAGATCACCCCCACGGGTGACGCGTCGCTGTCTCTGCTCGGCCACCGGTATCGGGGCCGACTCATGATCGCCGGGTTCGACGAAGGGTTGGCAGTGAATGAGCGGACCTCGATCGATCGTTACCTCGAAGGCATCGCGGAGGTTCCGTTCGGCTGGCACGAGGAAGCTCTCGCAGCGCAGGCGATCGCTGCCCGTACCTACCTCGCCTGGACGCTCGACCGGGGCCGAACCCGTGCCGGGCGCATCTATGGCTACGACATCTGCGCCACACCCGCCTGCCAGGTCTACTCCGGCGTCGATCTCGTCGAGGGACCACAGGGCGAACGCTGGAAGCGGGCTGTCGAGACGACATCGGATCAGATCCTCCTCTACGAGGGCAGGCCGGCCCAGGCGCTCTACTCGTCGACGTTCGGACCCCGGAGCCGCAACGTCGAGGACGTGTTCGTGGGGTCGGCTCCGGCGCCGTACCTCTCTGCAGTCGACGTGCCAGCCGAGAACTCACCCTACGTCGAGTGGTCGTTCACGCTCAGCGGCACCCAGGCGGACTTGTTGTTTGGTGCGGCCGGGCTCGCCGACGGCCATATCACTTCGATCACGACTCAGAAGCGTGCCGATGGTGACGGGCCTTGGACGATTCGCGTCGTGTCCGACGGCGATGACACATCCACCGGCAGCTGGGACCTGCGGACCGTGCTGAACCGCGTTGCACCTGAGATCATGCCTGACGTGTTGCCCGCCCGGCGTCCGGGTGGGGGCCGGTATCCACAGACGATCCTCTCTCCGAGCTTCGAGATATCCGAGCTGCCGGGGTGGATTCTGACCCACACGGGACCAGCCATCTATGACCCGTCGTTCCGCTTCGAGGGAAATGGCTGGGGGCACAACGTGGGTATGAGCCAGTACGGCGCTCAGGCGATGGCCGACGCCGGTCGGAGCCGGGTGGAGATCCTGTCGCATTTCTACACGGGATTGGTTCCGGAAGTGTCCGATTCCGTGCTTCCCGCCGACGTGACCGTCGGCCTTCAAACGGACCTCGCCGAGTTGGTCGTGGCGCCCGACGGCCCGGTCCGAGTGGAGGTGGATGGGAGTTCGATCGGAGATGAGGTTCTCGGTGACTGGCGGCTCGAGGCGTTCGAAGGTGGTGTGCTGGTCCATCCGCCGGCGGGCCTCGGTCTTGCCCCGGTCATCTCGGGCGTCCGCTTCGACGGACGTGTGGTCTGGTTCGATCTCAACACGACCGCCCGGCTGCAGGTCGACGGCATCGACGGCGGGATCAGGGCACCCGGGGTTGTGGTTCATGGGTTACGGCAGGGGGTTTCTGTGATCACCATCGAAGTCGAGAACCCCCAGGGGCGCCAGAGAATCACGCTGCGGGTTCCGCGCCGCACGGATTCGCCCTCTCCGTAGCGCCGGTACCAGGCCGGGAATACCGGGTGCCGAGTTCAGGTTGAGGTGGTCGCCCGGTAACCTGACCGAATCGACATGCAAGAAGTCACCATCCGCACCTCCAACGACGACCTCTTCGAGGGCCCGGCCCAGAACGGGTCGGTTCAGATCGATCTCGCCAAGCTCGAGGAGACACTCGACTACATCCGCCCGGCCATTCAGATGGATGGCGGCGACATCGTCTTGCTCGGAACCGACGGAGGAACGGTCAACCTTCAGATGGTCGGAGCGTGTGGCGGCTGCCCGATGTCGATGATGACCCTCAAGGCCGGCATCGAGCGGATTCTCAGGGATCGAGTGCCGGGCGTGGTCGAGGTCAACGCCGAGGCCTGACCCTCCGTCCGGGGTGGGTCGCCATCCCGGATTTCTCATCGTCGTCTCATCGGCTCCTGGCAACATGATTCGAATGAAGCCAAGGATCCTCGTGGTCGAGGACGATCGCCGGATCGCCGCCGCCGTCTCGCGGTCTCTCTCCTACGAGGGTCACGACGTCGAGGCAGTGCATTCCGGAGATGAGGCTCTCCGTCGGGTCCGGGCCTCGGTTCCCGATCTGATCATCCTCGACGTGATGCTGCCAGACATCGACGGGTTCGAAGTCTGCAGGCGCATCCGAGCGGCGGAAGACCCGGTGCCGATCCTGATGCTCACGGCTCGCGACGAAGTGGCCGACCGGGTCCTCGGGCTCGATTCCGGAGCCGATGATTACCTGGTCAAGCCGTTCGCCCACGACGAGATGCTGGCCCGGGTTCGAGCACTGTTGCGGAGAGCCTCTCCCGACGCCGGGGAGCCACTGGCTTTCGGTGGCCTGTCCCTGGATCCCGGTACGATGGTCGTCTCCTATCAGGGTCAGACATTCGATCTGACGGCACTCGAGTTCCGTCTCCTCGAGTACTTCATGACGAACCAGAGGATCGTTCTCTCGCGCTCCCGGCTGCTCCTCGCGGTATGGGACCTGGACACCGAAACGACATCCAACGTGGTCGATGTCTACGTGGGGTATCTACGCCAGAAACTGGGCCCGGACGGCGCCGGTCGCCTGCTCCAGACCGTGCGAGGCGTCGGGTATGTGCTCAGGGAGCCGGCGTGAGGCTTCGGCTCACCATTTCCGGGCTCGTGGTTGCGCTCATCACGCTGGTGGTGTTCTGGATATCGATCGGGGCGCTCGCCCGAGCCGGGATCGTTTCGGACCAGCGTGACAACCTGCGGCGACTCGCAGAAGGAGCCGCCTCTGCCGAACCGGGCCCCCGCCCTCCCGTGCTGGTGGAGGCCGCCTCGGACACGGCCGCATTCCTCGTGCTGGTGAACCATGACGGCTCCCCGCAGTATTCCGGCGGCATGGTGCGAGGCGCCGCGCCGGTCGTGCCTGCTGCCCTGATCATCGAGGCGGCCGAGCGAGGTGAGTCATCGGCTGTGTTCACCATCGGAGATACCGAACTGGCCGCCGAGGCAGTCCGCTGGGAGAGCAGCCGGGCGACCGGGGTGGCGATTGCCCTCCAGTCGACCGCGTTTCGCGAGGAGCAACTCCAAGGGGTCCGGGGGGTTCTGGCGGTGGCCTCACTCTTGACTTTGGCGGCGGCAGCAATCATCGCCTGGTTCGTGGCAGGGCGGGCTCTTCGACCCCTCAATGCCCTGGCCGCCACCGCCGACGAGATCGGTCGCACCGGCGACGTGACCAGGAGGTTGGCCCCGAGCCGGCGTAAGGACCAGGTCCAGCGCCTGACCCGGAGCTTCAACAGCATGCTGGAGCGATTGGAGGCCTCGACAAGGTCTCTCGAAGCGGCGGTCGAGAGGGAGCGACGCCTGGTAGCCGACGCGTCTCACGAGCTGAGGACGCCGCTGACGACGATTCGCTCGAACGCCGGGTTCCTGGCGGACAATCCTGAGGCGGCCGCGGCGGACCGGATCGATGCGATCGAGGACATACGAGCCGAGTCGGATCGCATGGCCCGACTGGTCTCCGACCTACTCGCACTTGCACGTTGGGATGCCGGCCGACCTCTCGAACGGGCCCGCGTGGCCGTTCTCGACCTCGCCCGGACGGTGTCCGCCAGGTTTCCCGAGACTTTGGCCGACGGGGACGCCGCGGTCGTACTTGGCGACCAGGACCAGCTGACACAGCTCCTCACGATTCTCGTTGACAACGCCCACCGTCATGGGCGCCTCCCGGTCGAGATCGGTGTATCGAGCTCAGGGGACGGGGTGACCATCGACGTGGATGATCGAGGATCAGGCGTGCCTCCCGTCAGGAGAGAGCTCGTGTTCGAGCGGTTCCACCGCGGCGACCTTGCACGGTCCGATGGGGGATCGGGGCTCGGGCTGGCGATTGCCCGGCACATCGCCGTTGCTCACGGGGGAAGCGTCGAGGTCGGTGATCGCCCTGGGGGAGGTGCCCGCTTCCGGGTTCGGCTTCCGCTGGCTGGCAGCTGATAGCCGTAACTGGTGTCTGGACGACTGGTTTCGGATCTCACCGCTGTCTCATCGATATCCCATCACCGGCCCATGTCGTGCCGGTCTGCTGGGAGTCATGACGACACATGGACCTCCGATCCCACTCCGTGACCCACGCGTTGTCGACGTTCTGGTGCTGTTCCAGGCCACGCTGGTGGCGGTTTCCGCGGTCGAGGCCACCGTCATCGGAGCAGCCACCGGCTTCGGTGTCGCCTCCCCGGCGATTCTGTCGGTGGTCCTGGCCGTCGTCCTCTTGGTCATAGCCCGCCGGTCGTCGAAACGCATGGTGAGGGGAATCCAGTGGTTTCTGCTCACCTCGGCCGCCGTCGATCTCGTGCTGGCAGTCGCACTCGGTCGGACCCTGCTCGATCCCGTGGCCCTCATGACCCGGATCGCCCTGCCGGTGTCGATCCTCCGTCTCTCTCCGAAGAGGGCGGCGTCGTGAGCTACGTCGGTAGCCCTATGTACGAGGTGACGGCCGAGCACGCCGCGGCTCTGCTCTCGATCCCGGTCGTCCTCGGCCTCCTGACCTTTGCTCGCCGGTCGCAGCGGCAGTGGTCCACCGCGTATCGGGGCCTGCCTGCGGTTCGGCGCCTTCTGGTCTCGCTGGTTGCGATAGACGCCACGATGCATCTCTTCTTGGGCCCGACGCACGGTGGTCGACTCGGACTGGCGTTGTTCTCGTTCGGGGTGGTTGGTTGGGTACTCGCTCGCCGACTGATCTTGGGATCCACCCGCTCGGCGGGCACCATCGTGTGGGCGCTGTCCGGCCTCGCCGCCTACGCGGTGGCAGCTGTTTCGGGGAGGACGACCGTCGATCAAGTCGGCACGGCCAGCAAGTTGCTCGAGTTGGCCGCCCTGGCTTCGGTGCTCGTACGGGTTCAGCGGGTACGTTTCGCACTCGGTTCCGCCGGTCTCGTCGCGACCGCGGTGATGGTGGCGGCCGCCTCGTGGGCTGGTGCCATGGAGGCCGGCGGCCATGGGCACGAGCTCGGAGAAGTCCCGGCCCCAGGAGTGCTGCTCCCACAGTCGGAGGACCGCGACCCCACACCGGCAGAGGTGGCGGCGGCAGCGCGTTTCCATCGGACCGTCGCGGCTGCCATCGCTCCGTATCAGAGCCTCGCCGCAGCCGCAGAGGCCGGATTCGCCGTGGAGAACCTCGCCGGATCGGCTTGGCATGCCGACAACCCGGTCCACAAAGCCGACGGTCGAATCTTCGATCCGGAAGCCCCGGAAACGCTGGTCTACGCGGAGGGACCCGACGGCCCGGTACTGGTGGGAGCGATGTTCCAGATGGACGGGCTGCGCAACCCGGGGCCGGCGATCGGGGGACCGCTAACGGTCTGGCACGCCCACGACCACGTCTGCCTTTCGCTGGTCCCCCTCGGGCTCGCCGGCCTCACCGGGCCGTTCGGTTCGTGCCCGCCAGGCACGATCACCATTCCGCTCACCAACGAGATGATCCATGTGTGGACCGTGCCCGGAGCCCCGGAACCGTTTGGTGACCTCGATGAGACCTGGCTGGAGATGTATCTGTCGAGTGCGGCAGGCTGAACATGGTGCCACCCGGGCTGCGCCTACGCTACGTCAGTGGACGCACACGGCATCGAGGACCTCTGGTCGGGCGCGAAGCGCGGGGACAGACGTTCGCTCGCTCGTCTCATCACGACGGTCGAGTCAGGCGCTGATGAATCAGGCATGATCCTTCGGCGGGCATTTCAAGAGGGAGGCCGGGCCTGGGTGGTTGGACTCACCGGCGCGCCGGGGGCCGGCAAGTCGACTCTCATCGACCGACTGATCGAGGTGTTTCGGGCTCGGGGGCTGTCGGTGGCGGCAGTGGCCGTGGACCCGTCGAGTCCGTTCACCGGTGGGGCGCTTCTCGGTGACCGAGTCCGGATGCAAGACCATGTTTCCGATCCCGGGGTCTATATGAGATCGATGTCCAGTCGAGGACATCTCGGTGGGGTTGCCGACGCCACGGCGAAGGTGGTGGCAGTACTCGACGCCGTCGACTTCGACGTGGTGGTCGTCGAAACGGTTGGTGTTGGTCAGAGCGAGGTCGAAGTCGCGGAGATCTCGGACACCACCCTGGTTCTACTCACCCCGGGGACCGGAGACGATATCCAGGCCGCCAAGGCGGGGCTGCTCGAGATCGGCTCGGTGTTCGTGGTCCACAAGTCGGACCTCGCCGGCGCCGACGATGCCGTCAGGTACCTCACCCAGATGCTCGAAATGAGTGCGGACGAATCGGAGCCCGAGGTGGTGAAGGTCTCGTCGAAGGACGGTGCAGGCCTCGATGATCTGGTAGCGGCCATGGACCGTCACCGCCGGACGGTCGAAGCCGACCCGAGCATCCGTGCGCGGCGCGTGGAGTCGATGCTCCGCCGCGCCGTCGTCGCTTCTCTCGCCCGCCGGGTGGCGGGAGCCGACCTGCCACCGGAAGTGGTGGATGACGTGGTTGCACGGAGGACCGACCCTTGGTCGGCCGCCACAAGCCTCACATCCGCCGACTGGACCCGTCAACGGTGAACCGATGAACAGCCGCGACTCGCGACTGGCGACCCGCGACCGTTTCAGACATCTCGGGTGCCGATGTGGAGCTCGGCCTGGGCGGCAGCCAGGCGGGCGACCGTGACACGAGGGGGTGAGCAAGACACGTAGTCCAGTCCAACCTCACGGCAGAAGGCGATCGATGCGGGATCGCCCCCGTGTTCCCCGCACACCCCCAGCTCCAGGTTCGGGTTTACCGCCCGACCTTCGGACGCCGCGACCCTCACCAACCGACCCACGCCGTGCACGTCGATCGTGTGGAACGGGTCGACCGCCAGGATTCCCTGGTCGAGGTACTCGTGGAGGAACAGCCGCTCGGCGTCGTCCCTCGACAGGCCGAACGTCATCTGGGTCAGGTCGTTCGTGCCGAACGAGAAGAACTCGGCGTCCTGGGCCAGCTCGCCGGCCGTGAGGGCGGCGCGGGGAAGTTCGATCATGGTGCCGACGGGGATGTCGACCTCGAGCCTGGCTTCGGCCACGGTCTGTTCGATCATCTCCCGCATACGGTGCAACTCTTCGGAGGTCGACACGAGCGGGATCATCAGCTCCAGGCGGGGATTGCCGCCGGCTTCGAGGCGCCGCTTGACGGCAGTGACGGCGGCAGAGACCTGCATGCCGTAGAGGTGATCGACCATCAGGCCGAGGCGCACTCCACGTAGTCCGAGCATCGGGTTGTCCTCCGCCCAGCGCGCCACCTTGGACTCGAGCTCCTCCAGCTCGTCGGTGGGCTTGCCCTGGCGGGCGAGTTCGACCATCTGGTGTTCCAGCTCGAACATCGACGGCAGGAACTCGTGGAGTGGGGGATCAAGGAGCCGCACGATGACCGGCAGCCCGTCCATCGCCTCGAGCAGGCCTTCGAAGTCGTCCGCCTGCTGGACCTCCAGCTGCTTCAGGGCGTCGGCGCGCTCCTGCTCGGAGTCGGCGAGGATGATCCGCTGAACGATTTGCAGCCGTTCGCCCAGGAACATGTGCTCGGTTCGAGCCAGGCCGATGCCTTCGGCTCCGTTGGCACGAGCTCGCCGGGCATCCTCGGCGGTGTCGGCGTTCGCCCTCACGCCCATCGTGCGGATGCCATCCGCCCATTCGAGGAGGTGAACGAGTTCGGGGGTGGGTTGGGGAGCGACCAGCGGCAGGAGTCCGAGATATACCCCGCCGCCGGTGCCGTCGATAGTGATCGGGTCACCTTCTCTGATCACGGCTCCGGCGACCCTCGCTTGCCGCTCGTCGAGGTCTACGTCGAGCGCCCCTACACCGGTTACGGCCGGTTTCCCCATACCGCGGGCGACGACGGCGGCGTGGCTCGTCTTGCCGCCCTGGGCGGTGAGGATGCCGTCGGCGGCCGCCATGCCGTGGATGTCGTCGGGCGTCGTCTCCGGGCGGACCAGCACGACCCGCCGCCCGGCGGCTGCCGCCTCCACCGCCCGATCGGAGTCGAAGATCGCCTCGCCCTGGGCTGCGCCGGGGGAGGCAGCCACACCGGCGGCGATCTGGGCGTGGCGCCCGTTCTCGATCCGCGGCCTCTCGAGTTGCTCGAGCTGGGCCGGATCGACCCGGGCGACCGCGCCCTTCTGGTCGATCAAGCCCTCCTCAACCATGTCGACCGCGATCTTCACGGCGGCGGCGGCCGTTCGTTTGCCGGCTCTGGTCTGGAGGATCCAAAGCTTCCCGCGCTCGATGGTGAACTCGATGTCCGCCATGTCGCCCGTGTGACGCTCGAGCAGGTTCATCACGTCGAGCAACTCTTCGTGGGCTTTGCGGTTGAGTCCGGCCAGATCGTCGAGGGTGAGCGTGTTGCGGATGCCTGCAACGACATCCTCTCCCTGGGCGTGAGCCAGGTAGTCGCCGAACGGCGTGGGTTCGCCGGTGGCCGGATTCCGCGTGAAACAGACCCCGGTGCCCGAATCCTCGTCCAGGTCGCCGAACACCATCATCTGGATGTTGGCTGCCGTGCCGAGGCTGTCGGGGATGGCGTTCAGCTTGCGGTACCG
>JBFHRE010000055.1:0-15910 GCA_041591895.1 Acidimicrobiia bacterium | reverse complement strand
GCACCGCCAGCGGGGCCACGATGAGCGGCGCAAGCGCGGATCGGGTTCGGAGGCCGACGGTGACGTCTCCGGCCAACGTCGACAACACCGACAATCCCGCTGCGAAGAGGAGAATCACGACCGTGGTCGGTATCGCCGCGGGGAGCGGCTGGGGGTCGTAGAAAAGGACGACCAGCGGGAAGGTGAACAGGGTGACGCTGGCGATGAGCGCGCCGGCGGCGAGGGCGCGGCCTGTGAACCGGGCGAGTGGATCGACCCCCGCCAGCGCCAGGTGGCGTCGCTGGGTCTGGGTCTCGGTACCGGTCTGGCGCAGGGAGACCTGCATCCCGAACAGGAGCGAAACCAACCAGTACACCGGCAATCCCAGTGACGCCAGATCGGTTGCGAGGGTGTCGACCGCCAGCGGGACGACGAACACCGCCACGGCGGCGAAGGGGAGCACCACGGACAGCACCTCTCCCGAGCGTCCTTCGATTCGGAGGTCCCGGCGGGCGATGGTGACGGCGTGGGTCCAGAACCGGTTCATCCGGCCACCGTCCCCGCCTCGAGTGCCAGCAGACGGTCTGCCCGAGCTCTGAGCCGGTCGGCATCGTGGGAAACGATGACCGCGGCCCCGCCGCGGGCGCGCGTCCGCCGGAGCAGTTCGTCCACCAGGATCTCGGATGCGCTGTCGAGTCCGGCATGGGCCTCGTCAAGCAGCAGGAGATCGGGTTCGATCATCAACAGGCGAGCCAGATCGACTCGTCGTTGCATTCCGTTCGACGACCGATCGGCTCGGCGGCCGGCGGCGCCGGCCAGCCCCACGAGGTCGAGGGCGGCATCGGCATCGGCCTCGGGCCGGCCCGCAAGCCGTGCGTGGAGTCGGAGGTTCTCAGCCAGCGTCAGTTCGGGGTACAGCCCGGGGTCGTGGCCCGAGAGACCGATCCGGTGCCGCACCACCCGGACCGCAGCGGTTCCGAGTTCGGCCCCCAGGACGATTCCAGTTCCGTCGGTTGGCTGCTGGAGGGTGGCGAGCACAGCCAACAGGGTTGTCTTTCCGGCGCCGTTCGGACCGGTGAGCCCCCAGATCTCGCCGGGTGCGATCTCGAGGTCGATATCGCCGAGGATCGGAACCCGGGACACGGTGACACCGACCCGGTGGAGACTGGCCACATCGAGGGGGGCGCTCACCATGCGCGGGATGGTAGGGAACAATCGAGAAACTCCCATGTCGCCGAGCTCCCGTCCGGCCGCCGGCGGCCGTACCATCTCAGCCGGTGAGGGCGCAGAGAATCCTGGTGGTCGACGACGAACCTCGGGTCCGGGAGGTCGTCTCGGCCTATCTCGAGCGAGACGGGTTCCGGGTGCTCGAGGCTGCGGACGCCGACTCGGCCCGCCTTCATCTGGAGCGCGACCCACCCGACCTGGTCATCCTGGACCTGATGTTTCCCGGAGTGTCTGGTCTGGACCTCCTCGTGGAGCTACGCAAGAACTCTCAGGTTCCCGTGATCGTCCTCACCGCCCGGGTGGAGGAGGCCGACCGGGTCCTCGGGCTCGAGCTCGGGGCAGACGACTACGTGTTGAAGCCGTTCTCGCCCCGTGAGCTGGCCGCGCGGGTCCGATCGGTGATGCGACGGGTCGCTCCACCCCCGTCCGCCGAGATGCTCGACTTCGACGGCCTGCGCATCGACATGGCCGCCCGTTCCACCGAGGTGAACGGCTCCCCCGTGAGCCTCACGGTCAAGGAGTTCGACCTGCTGGCCTATCTGGCGTCGAATCCCAGGCAGGTGTTCACCCGCAACCAGCTCCTACAGCACGTGTGGGATTCGTCGGCCGACTGGCAGGATCCGGCCACCGTCACCGTTCATGTCCGGCGGGTACGCAACAAGATCGAGGCCGATCCGGCCCAGCCTCGGTGGCTGGTCACGGTATGGGGCGTCGGATACCGGTTCGAGCCATGAGACGGCTGGCACTGGTGATCGCGATGGTGGTGGCGGTGGGCATGGCCGTGTCCGAAGCCGCGATGCAACCGACGCCCAGAGATCGGGTGGTCCTGCTGGCGGTCTTCATCGGTGCGGGTCTGTTCACGCTCCTCATCCATTGGGCAGGTCTGAGACGGGCGGCGCATTTCCGCCGGCTCGCCTCGCAGGTGCAGATGGTCGCGGTGCTGGCGGTGATGGCGGCTGCGGTGACCGTGGTCCTTGCCGCCGGTTCGATGTTCATCTCTGAGCACGATCGGAACCTCGTGCTGGTCGCTCTGGGCCTCGGCATCGGGCTCTCGCTCGCCGCTGCGTTGGCGGTGTCAGACAGGCTGACGTCCGATCTGGCGCTGGTAGCCGAGGCGGCAGGCCGGGTGGCCGGAGGTGAGCTGTCGGCTCGTGCCGGTGTCGAGCGCGCCGACGAGCTTGGGGCGCTCGCCCGGTCATTCGACGAGATGGCAACCCGACTCGAGGCCACGGAGGAGGAACGCAGCGTCCTTTTCCAGTCCATCGGGCACGATCTCCGGACACCGCTCGCCGCCATCCAGGCCGCGGTGGAGGCGCTCCAGGATGGGATTGCCCCCGATCCGGCTGCATACCTCGCGGGGATTTCGAAGGACATCGAGCATCTTTCCCAGTTGGTCGAGGATGTCTTCACTCTCGCCAAGCTCGAGTCGGGGGCGTTTCAACCGAATCCGGAACCGGTCGACCTGACCGAGCTGGCGGATGACGCGGTCGAGGCGCTGACCCCGCTCGCCTCCGTGAGGCGGGTGTCGCTGCGGGTGTCCTCCGATCAGCGCGTGGGAGCAGTCGTCGACCCGAACGGGTTCTCGCGGGTGATACGCAATCTGCTCGACAACGCGATCAGATTCGCTCCCGAGGGGAGCGTGGTCACCGTGGAAGTGGTTCCCGGCTCTGTCACCGTGATCGACCAGGGGGGTGGTTTCCCGGCCGACTTCCGGGAACGCGCCTTCGAGCGGTTCAGCAGGGCGGACGCGTCACGTTCCGGGGGAGGGGCCGGGCTCGGTCTGGCCATCGCCAAGGGAATCGTCGAAGCGAGCGGCGGACGGATCGAGATCGGGGACGGCCCCGGCGGCCGGGTCCGGGTCGCCCTCTGATCGCTCCCCCGGACGGGACCGCGTACTGAACCCCGCCCACACGAGGCCTGCGAACAGCCCGGCGACGTACCACCCGACCGGTCCTCCTGTCAGCGACGGTCGAAGCGGTTGGGTGCTGAGCCGGATCGCAGCGGCAAGGGAGAGGGCCAATCCAGCTGCGACTCCCGGTGACCGGATCGGATGGCGCACCAGCCAGGCGCCGCCGATGAACAGCAGCGCCGCGTACAACTCGACCGGATGACGGTCGATCGAGCTGCCTGCCTGGGGATACGCCCACGGGAGATCGGAAGCCGCACCGAGGCAAGTGCTCCGCCACAGGCAGCCTCCATGCCACCCGGCCAAGGCGGCGAGGGCGACCGGGGCCGCCTGATCCAAGAGCTTGCCATCGAGCCGACTCAGTCGGGCCAGCATCAGGAGGGCCGCCAGCGTGGCGAATCCGGTGTCGACGCCGGCACGGATGATGATGATGTCCGCCGGGTTCGTCAGCGGGTTGACTCCGTCGCCAATCATCGCCGCGAGTCTTCCGACGACGAGACCGGTGGTGGCAGAGCCCACGAGGATGTCTCCTGTTTCCGGGGGCGGCTTCGTTCGCCAGATCGCCAACCGGCCCAGAGCGGCTGCCGTCAGCACCGCCCACAGAAGGGTGAACTCCATCAGCTGCGGGCGACGAGTTCGTCGAGTTGCAGAGCGAGTTGCTGTTCGTCGATCACCCCGATGTGGGTGCGGACGATCGTCCCGTCGGAGGAGATGAAATAGGTGATGGGGACGCCGGTACCGCCCATGGCAGCTCGGACCGAGGCGTTCTCGTCGAGGTAGTTCTCGTAGGGGATCGCGAACTCCTCGATGAACCCGGCCGCGGTGGGCGAGCGGTCCTGAACCGCCACACCGATGAAATCGATCCGATCGGCGTAAGCGGTGTATGCCTGAGCGAGGAGCGGGGCCTCCGACCGGCAGGGGATGCACCACGACGCCCAGATGTTCACGACGGCGGGCCTGCCGGCTTCGAGGATCCTCGATTCGAGGGCCTCGGGACCGATTTCAGGGATGCTGGCCGTCGAGGTCGGTTGGCTACCGCCGCAGGCCGCCAGGAGGAGGACCAGCGCCAGGAGATGGAGGGTCGGTCGAGTCATCCAGGGCGATTGTGGCAGGGGTCGTGAATTGCGCCGTTCCCTCCTCGATCATCGCCCGCTCCTCGTCGAAGAGAACGATCGCCACCTCCCACTCGCCGAAAGCCTCCTCGCAAGCATCGGAACAGAAGTCCGATCCCTGGCGGACACCCCCACCGTCCCAGAGGCAGCGGTGGAAGGAACGTCTCAGCCAGAGCGGGTCGAAGACCTCTCGATGTTCGTCGACATCCCGGGGCTGGATCCCGGCGGCCTCAAGGATGCTCCGTGGTCATGCCCGGATCTTACGGCGCCCAGGCTCTTTCCGCCCCGATCAGCGGCGGCGCTGATCGAGCACTTCGAAGATCAACGCCGGATCGACGCCCCGTTCGGCGGTGAGCACCATCAGGTGATAGATGAGGTCGGCCACCTCCTCGGCCAGACGGTGGTCGTCGGCTTCGCCGGCTGCATGGTCGCGTGCGGCCATGAGCACCTCTACCGCCTCCTCGGTCACCTTGCGTGCCGGTCTGTCGGGGCCCGCCTCGACGAGGGAAGCGGTGTAGGAACCTGGCGGGCGCTCGGCCACCCGTTCTGAGATCACGTTCCAGAGGCCGTCGAGGCGAGCGAAGGAGCCGGATGCGCCCGAACCCCAACACGTGTCGGTTCCGGTGTGGCACACCGGTCCGCTGGGCCGGGCCTTGACGAGGAGGGCGTCGCCGTCGCAGTCGGCGGCCAGAGACACCAGGTCCAGTGTGTTGCCGCTGGTGGCGCCCTTGCGCCATATCTCGCGGCGTGATCGGGACCAGAAATGCACCTGCCGAGTGTCGTTGGTCAGTGCCAGCGCCTCGGCGTTCATCCACGCCAACATGAGCACGGCGCCGGTCTGGTCATCCTGTATCACCGCCGGGATCAATCCGTGTTCGTCGAAACTGATGTTCACGTCGTCACCCGCACGGGAATTCCGCGATCCGCCATTGCCCGTTTGACCGCGGAGATCTCGATCTCGCGTCGGTGAAAGATCGAGGCCGCCAGCACTGCGTCTGCCCGACCTTCGACGACGGCGTCGATGCAATGGTCCACGCTTCCTGCTCCGCCAGAAGCGATGACCGGCACCTCGACGGCCTCGGCCACGGCCCTGGTGAGTTCGAGGTCGAATCCGTCTTTGGTCCCGTCGGCATCCATCGAGGTGAGCAGAATCTCCCCCGCCCCCCGTTCGACTCCTTCCCGGGCCCACTCGACCGCATCTCGCCCGGTCGGACTGCGACCGCCGCTGACCACCACCTCGAAGCCCTCGGCTGTTCTCCGAGCGTCGATGGCGAGCACGATGCACTGGCTTCCGAATCGAGCCGCTGCCCGGGACAGGAGATCGGGGTCGCGGACGGCGGCGGTGTTGATTCCGACCTTGTCGGCGCCGGCCCTGAGCGCTGCCCTCACGTCCTCCGGGTCAAGGACCCCACCACCCACGGTGAGCGGAACGAATACGTTGCGAGCAGTTTCCCGCACCACGTCGAGTAGCGTCGAGCGGCCTTCGGGAGCCGCCGAGATGTCGAGGTAACAGATCTCGTCTGCACCCTCGGAGGCGTATCGAGCCGCCATCTCGACCGGGTCGCCTTCGTCTTTGAGATCGACGAAGTTCACGCCCTTCACCACCCGCCCGTCGGCTACATCCAGGCAGGGAATGATGCGAGTGCGCACCGTCATCGAGCCACCAACGAGGAAACCGACGCAACGAAGTTCGCCAGGATCCTGAGACCGGAACTGGCCGAGCGTTCCGGATGGAACTGGGTGCCGGCCACGTGTCCTTTCCTCACCGCGGCGACGAACGGATCACCATGTCGACTCTCGGCGATCACTGCCGTGGGATCGGCGGGCACCGGGGCATAGGAGTGCACGAAGTACACGAGTGCGTCCGGCGTCAGGCCCTCGAACAAGGGATCAGGTTGGAGGTCCAACTCGTTCCATCCGATGTGCGGCAGGCGAGGAGCGCGACGCAGGCGTTCCACCCGGCCTCCGATCAGGCCGAGGCACAAAACCTCGTCCTCCGCGGACGATTCGAACAGCACCTGCATGCCCACGCAGATGCCGAGAAGTGGACGGTCGCCCGCGCGGAGGACCGGGGCGAATCCACCTTGGGTGATTCCATCCATGACTCCCCGAGCGGAGCCAACCCCGGGCAGGACGATGCCGTCGCAGGGAGCGAGTTCCTCGGGGGAGGTGGCGATGACCACCTCGGCTCCCGTTCGCTCGAGGCCCTGGGAGATCGACACGAGATTCCCGGCCCCGTGATCGACCACTCCGATCCGGGTCACAGAATGCCCTTGGTGGATGCCACTCCCTGGCGTCTCGGGTCGATTGCGACTCCGAAGCGCAGGGCTCGAGCCAGTGCCTTGAATGCTGCTTCGGCCACATGGTGATCGTTCATCCCGGACGCATCGAGGTGGAGCGTGGCCCTGGCCGCGAATGCCAGGGCGGAGAGGGCATGTGACAGGTTCTGGGTCGAGAAATTCCCGATCGAGGGCTGTCGCATGGGGAGATCGATGACGGCATACGACCTTCCGCCCAGATCGATCGCACAGCGGGCGATGGCTTCGTCCATCGGGATCGTTGCATCCCCGAATCTGGCGATCGACGCCCGGTCGCCCAACGCGGCGTCGAGCGCCTGTCCGATGGCGATGGCCGTGTCCTCGACGGTGTGGTGGTCGTCGATGTGAAGGTCGCCTTCCGCCTCCACCACCAGGTCGATCAGGGAGTGATGGGCGAGCGAAGCCAGGAGGTGGTCAAAGAAGCCGACACCGGTCGAGATGGCGTGCGCGCCGGCACCGTCGAGATCGACGGCGACCGCGATCTTGGTCTCGTTGGTGGTGCGCTCTATGCGGGCCGTCCGGTTCATGTCTCGTTCCTCGTCTCGGGTCGGGTTTCCTTCAGTCGGATGGTCGCAGCCATCCGGTGGGCAGTCAGTCCTTCGGCGGTGGCGAGCGTCGAGATCGTCCCGACAATCGCTTCCAGGCCCGTCCGGTCGAGCGTCTGTTCCTGGCGCCAGGATCCGAAGTCTTCCACGGACAGTGGTCCGCACGCCCGTGCGAGACCGCCGGTGGGGAGCACGTGGTTTGCACCGGTCGCGTAGTCGCCCGCCGACTCGGGAGACCACCGACCCACGTAGACCGAGCCCGCCGCGATGATCGACTTGGCGTCGCCGACCGGGTCTTGCGTGAGAATCGTGACGTGTTCCGATGCGTAGGCGTTGGCTACTTCGATCGCGGTTTCACGGTCGGGGCACAGGATCGCCTGGCCGTGGTCCCTCAGCGCTTGCTCGAGGATCGCCGCACGCTCCAGGAGCGGCAGCAGCCGGTCCAGTTCGCGTTCGACTCGTTCGAGGAGGGTGGGGTCGGTTGTCACCAGGATGGCCGGAGAGTCCGGCCCATGTTCGGCCTGGCAGAGGAGGTCGATCGCCACGAGTTCCGGGTCGGCAGACGAGTCGGCGAGGACCAGGACCTCGGAGGGACCGGCCGGCAGGTCGATCGCGGTGGCTCCGAACACCGCCAGTTTGGCGGCGGTGACCCAGGCGTTACCGGGCCCGACGATCTTGTCGACCTCCGCCACCGTCTCCGTGCCGTAGGCGAGTGCCGCGATCGCCTGAGCGCCACCCATCAGCCAAACCTCGGTGGCCCCGGCGAGTCTGCAGGCGGCCAGCAGGGCGTCCGAGACCTCGCCGCCAGGACCTTCAGGCGAACACACGACGACCTCCTCGACGCCGGCCACCTTCGCCGGGATCACGGTCATCAGCACCGTCGACGGGTAGGCCGCCTTGCCTCCCGGGACGTAGCAGCCGACCCGGCGGAGAGGCGCCCATTTGCGGGCGACCTGGACTCCGGGATTGGTGGTCACCGAAATGTCACGAGGGACCAGTTCGCGGTGGTACTCCTCGATCGCGACCGATGCCTGCCGGATCGCCGCCACCAACTCGGGCCCGACGGCGATGACCGCCTCGTCGAGTTCCTCGCTCGTCGCTTTGCGAAACCCGCCGCCGAAACGCTCGGCGTAGTCCCGGACCGCGGAGTCGCCACGTGCCGACACGTCATCGCAGACCGCGATCACCGCGTCGCGCACCCCCGGATCGGGAACCGCGCTCCGCTTGAACCTCCTGCGGAGGTCGGTGGTCGTGTCGACGTCGACCATGGTGAGTCTGGGACTGCTCATGCCAGCACCTGGTCGATCGGGAGCACCAGGATGCCTTTGCCGCCGGCCTCGCTGAGCGCCGGCAACAGGCTCCATACGTCGTCGGCGTCGACCACGGAGTGCATCGCGACCCAGCCTGCTTCGGCCAGCGGCACCACAGTGGGCGCCTCGAGACCGGGCATGAGCTTTGCGATCGTCTCTATGGCGTCGTCCGGGGCGTTCAGGAGTATGTAGCGCTTGCCCCGGGCGGCCACCACCGCTCGCAGCGCGGTAGCCATGCGCTCGGCGTCTCCGTTCCCGACATCCGTTCGGGCGATGAGAACGGCCTGCGACTCGAGCACGGTCCCGATCTCCCGCAGCCCGTTGACGATCAGTGTCGAACCGGTTGAGACCAGGTCGACGACGGCATCGGCGACACCCAATTGCGGCGCCACCTCGATCGAGCCCCGGAGCGCCACGATGGAGACGTCGACCCGCCTGTCCTCGAAGAACGCCCGCACCACTCGCGGGTGCGACGTGGCGATCTTGAGACCGGCCAGGTCTTCGATCTTGTTCAGGTGGGAGCTGTGGGGAACCGCGGCCGCCAGCCGACACCGCCCGAACCCGAGTTCGAGGAGGACACCGAGGTCGGCTGTGACTTCGCCTGCCAACTCGTTCAGAAGGTCGTGGCCGGTGATCCCGAGCCGGGCCACACCGTCGGCGACCATCTCCGGGATGTCTTCGGCCCGCACGAACAGCAACTCGATCTCGGCGTTGCGCACTCGGGCGGTGAGTGAGCGATCGGTGACCTCGAAACTGAGGCCGGCATCTTTCAACAGCCTCAACGTGGGTTCCTGAAGCCTTCCCTTGTTTGGGATCGCGATCCGGATCGTTGACGAAGCACCGTTTGCGTTCCCGGAGGTCATCGCCGACTGCTCCGATCCAGCGCTTTGCGGTAGCCGCCAGTCCCGTGCTGGAGCCATTGGTTGATGCGAGTGATCGTCGCGGTCGAAGCACCGGTGCGGGCGGCGATCTCTCGATACGAGAGACCCTCGTCGAGCAGCCGGGCGATCAACCAGCGGTGGCTCATCTCCTCCAACTCGCGCCGGGTGCATAGGTCACGGAAGAAGGCTGCCGCTTCGTCGATGTCCTCGATTCCGAGAATCGTCTCGAACAGGGCACGTGTGTCGTCGTTCCGCCAATCGCTGTCGCCGGTTGTCATTCGTGATCTCCTCGAGGGTCGTCCGGATCCCTCTAGCGTGTTAGCATGCTAACACAATAACAGAGACTGGAGGACGGTCCCACACGAGCGCGGAGAAGTCGCGTGCGAAGCAGTTGGGGCCGGAGGAGGCGATGTTGCTACAGGTGATACCTGCGATCGATGTCCTCGACGGGCAGGTCGTCCGATTGATGCACGGGGATTACAACCGGGTAACCGTGTACGCCGACGATCCCGTCGCCCAAGCGTCGGAGTGGACCGCTCAGGGAGCGAGTCTGGTGCATGTCGTAGACCTGGACGGCGCCCGGACCGGGCAGCCGGACCGCATGCTGTGGGAGCGGATCGCGGCCGCCGGCATTCCATTTCAGGTTGGTGGAGGCATTCGCGATCCCGCCACCGCTCGGGATGCACTCGATGCCGGGGCCGATCGAGTGGTGCTCGGCACGGCGGCGGTCTGGTCTCCTCACGTGCTGGGTGCGATCGGAGCGCAGGAGCGGGTGGTGGCTGCCATGGACGTCCGAGACGGCAGAGCGGTCGGAGGCGGCTGGCTCGACGAAGGGGTCGCCCTCGGAGCGGCCCTCGATGGACTCGACGCGGTAGGAATCTCGCAGGTGCTGTTGACCGGAATCGATCGCGACGGCGCAATGCGTGGACCCGACCTTGGGCTGCTCAACCGGGTCGTGGAGGACGGTCGGTTCAAGGTGATCGCCTCGGGCGGGGTTGGTGACCTCGACGACCTGGTAGGGGTGGCCGACGCAGGCTGCGAGTCGGTGATCGTCGGGAGAGCGTTGTACGAGCGCCGATTCACTCTCGCCCAGGCGCTCGGCGCGGTGAGTGGAGGCGGCCCGGCGCCGGCCTAAGATCGGGCGCCCATGGACTTCTCGTATCCCGAACACTCCGATGCGGTGCGACGGGAGGCGCGGGCTTGGCTCGACGCCCACCTGCCCGGCGGGTGGGGTGGCACCGGCACGATGTCACCCGAGGACCTCGATCGGTGGATGGTCGAGTGGCGGGCCCGCCTTTCCGAGGGTGGCTGGCTCGGCCTGACCTGGCCGGTCGAGTACGGAGGACGCGGGCTCGACGAGATCACCGCCGTGGCAGTGGTCGAGGAATTCGCCCGACACGGGGTTCCGTGGATGGGGAGCAACGATCCGTTTTCGATCGGGATGCTGGGAAACACGATCATCCATCTCGGCACCGAGGAGCAGAAGCGGCACTTCTTGCCCAGGATCCTCTCGGGTGAGGACGTGTGGTGTCAGGGCTACTCGGAGCCCGAGGCCGGCTCCGATCTGGCCGGCGTCAAGACCAAGGCAGTGCTCGACGGCGATGAGTGGGTCATCAACGGTCAGAAGGTCTGGACCTCGGCCGGGCATCTCGCCAACTGGATCTTTCTGATCGCCCGCACCGATCCCGAGGCTGCCAAGCACCGGGGATTGTCGTTCATCCTCTGCCCGATGGACCAGCCTGGTGTCGAGGTGCGGCCGATCCGGATGCTGTCGGGTGAATCCGAGTTCAACGAGATCTTCTTCACCGACGCCCGTGCTCCGAGAGGCCACGTCATCGGTGAGGTCAACGGGGGTTGGCGGGTGGCGATGGCACTGTTGGGGTACGAACGGGGCACCGATGCTGCCATCCTCCCCCTCCAGTTCCGAAGAGAGCTGGACCGGCTGATCGCCCTCGCTCGCGAGCGCGGCGCCCTCGACAATCCCTTGATCCGGGACCGGTTGGTCCGGGCCTACGAACGGGTCGAGATCATGCGTTACATGGGTTACCGGCAGCTGACCAGGTTCGCCCGGGGTCACGCCCCGGGGCCAGACGCCGCCATCACCAAGATCTGGTGGTCGGAGCATCATCAGCTGGCCACCGAGCTGGGGATGGACATCCTCGGGCTCGAGGGCCTGATCGCCGAGGGTCGTCGGCCGTCATCTGCCTTCAGAACCGATGATCCCGGTGCTCCGAACTCGTCGGCATCGTGGCAGACGGTCTATCTGAACGCGCGGGCCGGAACGATCTACGCCGGCACCAATCAGATCCAGCGCAACATCATCGGCGAAATGATCCTGGGGCTGCCCAAAGAGCCGGTAGCCGTCTGAACCTCATCCGGCCAGACGTTCGAGCGCCGGCATCGAGACTGCCGGTGCATCGAGGCTCCCTTGAACGAGGCGTGTGCCGGGCCTGTGCAACCATTTCCAGATCAGATCGACCTCGGCCGCGGTCCCGGTCGAGTCCGGAACCTCGGCCCCGGGGGTCTCGTCGACGGCGATCGGAATGAGAGGAGGAGGAGAGCCTTCCTGCCACGAGGCAACCATCCGCCCGTGGTCGACCATGGCGTGCTCGCCATCCTCTGAGATCGCTTCGACACGCCCGGCGGCGACGAGTGTCTGCCAACGTGAGCGTCGTTCGATCGCCTTCGCCAACGCCTGATGGCGGTCCCGGATCCAGGCAGCCTCCTCGAACCGTTGTTCGAGCGCCAGGGCGGTCATGCGATCGCGCAGGCGATCTGAGAGCGGCCCCGGATCGGCGTCCACGGACGCCACCACTGCTGCCACCACCGGGGCGTAGTCTTCGGGCCTCAGGGTTCCGTCGCACGGACAGAACGCCACGCCGAGCTGCGCCGGCGCACACTTGCCCTTTCTCAGCCCGGAGCGGCCGGTACAGCGGCGGATGGGTGTCGCATCCCACAACGCAGTCAGAACCGTCTCGGCTGCTCGCCGCGATCGGAACGGTCCGAGCGTCATAAGCGCATCGGCGTGGATGGTTCTGGTGATCGACAGTCGCGGGAACGCCTCGTTGGTGAGCGTCACGAAGTGGTTCGCTCTCGGTGGTCGTGAGGCCCGGTTGAACGCGGGCCGATGAGCATGGATCAACCGGAGTTCCGTCACGTTCGCCTCCAACTCGCCGGAGCAGACGATCGGTTCGATCGACTCCAGTCGTCGGAGCATGTCGGTGGTTGAACGGCGATCGTCACCGTGGAAGTACGAGGTCACCCTCGTTCGGAGGTTCTTCGCCTTCCCGACGTAGATGATCGTGTTGTCTCTGTCGCGGAACAGGTAGACCCCCGGCTTGCGCGGAAGCTCCCGGGCCAGGTGGATCTTGCGGTAGTCGGACGATCCCCGCGCGGTGGGGAGAACCATGAGGTCCTCGAGGGCGGTGACCCCGAGGGACCCGGCCCGCTCGAGAAGCGCATGGAACACATGGGAGGTGGCCATCGCGTCGTCGAATGCACGGTGGATGGGGGTGACGGGGGAGCGGAAGTGGGCCGCCAGGGTGGCGAGGCGGAGGTTGTGAACCTCGTTGCGGATCAGCCTCCTCGCCAGCTTGTGGGTGTCGGCCGAGCGGTTGGCCAGCTTCGGGTATCCGAGGCGGCGCGCCTCGGACTGGAGGAAGCCGAGGTCGAACGAGACGTTGTGCCCGACGACGACCGAATCGCCACAGAACTCGAGAAACGCGGGCAGCACCTCGTCGATCGGCGGTGCCGAGATGACCATGGCGTGGGTGATCCCTGTGAGGATGGTGATGAACGGCGGGATCGGCATCCCGGGGTCGACCAGGGTCTGGAAGGTGCCGATGACCTCACCGCCTCGGACCTTGACCGCCCCGATCTCCGTGATCCCGCTGTCTCGAGGAGAGCCGCCGGTGGTTTCCAGGTCGACGACGCAGAAGGTCACATCGAACAGCGGTGTACCCAGGTCCTCGAAGCTGGCTTGGAGGGGTGGTGCCATCGCCGGACCATACATCGAACACATGTTCGATTCAAGCGTTGGTTATTGTGCCGGTCCGATGGCCTACCGATGCACCGGGTGTGGGAACAAGACCCGATTCGACGTCGTCGAGCGCGTGCGGCGCAAGTCGTTTCATCACTACACCCTGGGCGGCGACCTCGCGGTCGAGGAGGAAGAGATCCTCGAGTCCGAGGTGGAATCGGTCACCTGCCGTTGGTGCGACCGCTCCGACACCATCGAGCCGCGCTGACCGAGAGTCGGGTCAAACTCCGCTCGACCTCTGTCTGACCGCCTCGAACAGGGCGATCCCGGCGGCCATCGCCGCGTTCAGCGAGTCGGCGCTCCCGGCCATCGGCAGCAGTGCGCGTCTGTCGGCAGCATCCAGCCAGGTGTCCGACAGCCCGTATTGTTCGGACCCCACGACGATCGCCACCGGACCGGTGAGGTCGGTGTCCCAGATCATCGCGGATGCGGACGGAGTGGTGGCGACGGTCCGGATACCCGCTTCGTGGAGCGTATCGACCGCCATCCGAGTCTCGGCGATCATCACCGGCACCGTGAACAAAGTGCCCAGTGATGCTCGAACCACGTTGGGGTTGAACGGGTCGGTGGTCGGATCGCACACCAAGACCGCAGCGACGCCGGCCGCATCCGCCGTCCGCAACATCGTTCCCAGGTTCCCGGGCTTCTCGATCGCTTCGACCACCAGCAAGAGTGGATCGCCACCCCACCGGGCCGGATCGAGGGTGGTGTCGAACTGGCCGGCGACCGCCAGCAGCCCTTCCGGCCGGTCTCGATAGGAGGCCTTGCGAAATGCCTCCGGACCCAGTTCCACGGCTTCGGCGCCGGAGGAGGCGATTCGACCCACCAGAGCCGACTCGTTCTCTCCCAGGAACAGATCCGGGCTGTAGTAGATCTCCCGGATGGTGACACCGGCCGCGGCGGCCCGGGTCAGTTCCCGAAAGCCTTCGATGACGAACGACTGATCGCGATCGCGGTGCCTCCGATCTCGCAAGCGAACCAGGCTCTTGACCCGCGGATTCTGGAGAGATGTGATCGATTCGGACAATGTTTCACTCGCTGACCGGATGCGTCCGAGCGTAGATCTCCTCCAGCCGCCTTCTGGCTCTGAGGGCCGCGACGCGGACCGCCCCCGCCCCCATGCCGATCCGGCCGGCGATCTCTTCGTGAGTCAATTGCTCGACCTCCCTGAGCCACAGGATCTCGCGGTCCTTGGGTGACAGCTGGGCGAGGGCGACTCTGATCTGTCGGTGTTCCTCGGCCTCGATTGCCAGCTCCGACGGATCGGAGCCTGGAGGACTGTCGAGCTCATATACGACGCGGCCCCTTCGTCTCAGATTGGTGCGTACCCGGTTGCGAGCGATCGTCCAGAGCCAACCTTCGAAGGCGCCCGGCTCACGCAGTGTGCGGATGTTCCGGACCATTCCTTCTATGGCCTCCGACGCGACATCCTCTGCCTCGGGTGCGGGCAGGCCCATGCCGCGGTAGAAGGCAACCAGTTTGGGGAAGGCCACCCGAAGAATGGCACCGAGGATCTCCGTGTCTCCCGACCGAGCTCGCTCGACGAGGTCGATGTCCGGTGGCCAACCGCCCGGCAGACCGGGATGCGGTGACCGACTCATGCGGCCAGATTACGGACGATTGCCCTGTGATCCTGGATCTTCCGGCCGGCCGGAGCCGGAAGCGTCGTCTTTGAGAGTCTTGGCTGCGTCGGCGACGTCCTTGGCCTTGTCGGCGATGAGCTGGGCGGCGGCCTGCTTGTCGTCGGACACGTGCACCGCCTTGGCGACCTCGACCAGGGCCGCGACGGCGGCGTCCAGGGACTCGGAATTCGAAGACAGTTCGAGGTCGGCGATCAGCTTTCGGGCTCGCTCCACATCGGCGGCTCCGTTCGAATCGGTCAAGGCTTCGACGACCAGTTCCAGGGCGGTGGCGGCATCACCTCGAGCAGCCACGACGCCTGCTTCGTCGAGGCGTTCACTGGCGTGGTTGCCCTCACCGACGAGGTCGGTGATGCGTTCGTAGGCCCGATCGAAGCGATAGAGGGCGTCGCCGGGGGCAGCAGGGTCGGCCACCTGGGCCATTGCCACATTGCTGACTGTCAACAGGGCCGCGGCCATCGATGCCACCAGGGCCCGTCGCGGTCTCGGCCGCGCATGGAGCGCCCGCTCGACACGGAGACGCGTCATCTCACCCGGCACCTCGGTCTCGAGGTGCCGTGCATATGCACGCAGGTCGTCGATCGGATTGGTCATCTCGACAGGTGAGTCTCCACCAGTGGCCGGGCGTTACAGCCGGCCGGGCTCCCAGCGATCGTAATGCACCGTTGACTCACCGGACTGAGTCGACCGGCCGAGCGATCCAGATCGACGGTCCGATGCGGGGTGGCCGATCGTCACGACGCCGATGGCGGTCACACCTTCGGGAAGGTTGAGGATTCGGGGGAGATCTGGAACCGAATGCGATCCGAGGAACCCGGCTGCAAGGTCCTCGTCTACGGCTGCCAGGAGGACGGCCATGAGCGCCGCTCCCGCGTCCACCCACCAATACGGGACGGTCCAGGTTCGGGATGACCCTCCCTTGTCGGCTTCGGCATACCGCCGGTGATACGCCT
>JBFHRE010000054.1:0-16101 GCA_041591895.1 Acidimicrobiia bacterium | reverse complement strand
GAAGGTGATGTCACCGGCGTCCATCGAGGAGGTCAGTTCAGGGTGGTCGGTGCGGGTGAGGCGGGCGAGATCGCCGGCAGTTTCGGGGGTGAGGTCGAGTCGGGAGGCGATCCATTCGTTGAGTGAGCGGCATCCGTCGGCCAGGGGGACCTGGCGGCGGTCGATCTCCCGCAATCGTTCCACCTGCATCGCTCGGAGCTTTCCGATCCCGGCTTCGAGCGAGATCAGTTCCTGCTCCAACTGGTCGGTCGGACTCGCCTCGAGCGGATGCACCGGGGTTGATGTCTCGTGTTCTATGACTGTTGTCATGTCTCTCAACATATCGCAGGGGTATGACAAAAAACGTACCCCGTCATGCGTAGTGCGTCTCCCGTCTCCCGTCATCCTTTCCTCGTGGTTCGGCGGGTAGGCCCGCGGGTGGGTGAGTTGGTGGATGACGAGCTATCGAACGGCCGGATCGTTCTCGGTGCGCAGCGCCTTCGGTGCCTATTCCACGTCTGGCGAGTGCCAGGCAAACCCGATTGCCACCGGCCACCGGCCGCCGGCCGCCGGCTTCCGGCCACCAGCTCGGCTGCCAACTGCCGCCTCCACCTTTCCGTTGACTAGCTGGGAGGCACCTCCCCCAGACTCGCTCGGCTCGAGGGGGAGGGGAAGAAACCGTCGTGCGTCGTCCGTCATCCGTCCAGCGTTCGGGCGGCGCCCTTGTTGTCCGGCCTTCGTTGCAGAAAGCACTGCTGGCGAGTCCCTGGATCGACGTCGACCGACGAGGTTGCTACGGCATCAAATCCGCCTGATAGTTGGCGCAGCGGCCGTCGTCGGTGCACATTCGAATGAACAGACTGGTTCCGCCGGGCGGAATCGTGATTTCCTGCAGCGGTGCCTCGGCCTCGACCTCGAGATAGACCCACTCGCCGGCGACCGAAACCCGCACCTCCAACTCGGCCCCGTCTTCGATCGGCGTCGACAGGCCGATGGATCGGTCAGGCCCGAGATCGATCGCCGGCGCCGGCTCGTCGAGGGTGTCGGCGTCGTATCCGGGACAGCTCCAACTCGTCCATGGGACCGGGACCTCCTCGCTCCCCGCAACGGTGATGGTGGCGGGTGGATAGCTTCCGGGTAGATCGCCGCACTGTCATCCCAAGGGGGTAGTGCCGCATGCCACGAGCAGACCGAGAGCCGCCATGCACCGTGCGAACCCTGGGGAAGGAGTCAACTCGATCAGATCCTCTCCGCCTTCGAGGCCCGTCTCGCTGAGATCCTACGCCTCGCTCGCGCCAGGCTAAGCGCCTCCGATCAGCCGTGAGGCAGCAGCATGAGTCGCACCCTTTGACAATCTGTAAACCCTTTGACAAAATGTAAAAGTGACCTCGGTAACTCCCGGTCTGGTGTGCGCCCATCATCATCTGTACTCGGCGCTCGCCCGGGGGATGCCGCCACCGCCCGAGGTCCCCACCACATTCCAGGGGATCCTCGAGCAGATCTGGTGGCGGCTCGACACGGCCCTCGACCTCGACATGATCGAATGGTCGGCCAAGCTCGGAGCCCTCGAAGCCCTGGAGCAAGGGACCACTGCGATCGTCGACCACCACGAGAGCCCCAACGCCATCGAGGGTTCGCTGTCCGTGATCGCCGCCGCCTGCGAAGAGGTCGGGGTCCGGGTGGTGCCCGCCTATGGAGTCACCGACCGTCACGGTGCGGAAGGAGCCAAGCGAGGCCTCGAGGAGAACCGTCGATTCCTGGCCGAAGGCGGCCGGGGCCTGGTCGGCATCCACGCCGTGTTCACCTGCACCGACGAGACGCTCGAGGCCGCCGCCGCCCTGGCAGCCGAGTTCGGGGTGGGAGTCCACATCCACGTTCACGAAGGGCCGGAGGACTCGGAAGCCGCCGACAGGCTCCGTCACCTGACCCGGGACGACTGGTTGCTCGCCCACTGCGTCCATCTCCCTGACGGTCACGGACTCCGGGGCACGATCCTCCACAACCCGCTGTCCAACCTCAACAACGCCGTCGGGTATGCCGATCCCAGGCGGTTCACCAACCCGGTGGCGCTGGGGACCGATGGGATCGGGGCGGCGATGCTGGAGACATTCCGGGTCGCCTACGTCATGAACCGGTCGGTCGACGTCACCGCCACCCCCGACGCCGCCTGGGGATGGCTGGAGCAGGGGTGGGAGATCGTCCCCGAGGCGAAGGATGATCGAGTGACATGGTCGTACGACCCGATGGACCCGTGGCACGTGGCGTTCAGCCCCGGGATCCGTCCTCTAGAGGTCACTGTCGGCGGCGAAGTGGTCTTGAGCGAAGGTGTCCCGACCAGGGTCGATCCGGCCGAGATCAAGGCCAAGGCCCGGGAGCAGGCCGCCCGGCTCCACAGCCGCTTGTGACCATTCGAGGCGTGAGAAGAGGAGAGAGAGCATGAGCGAGGCGCCCCCACTGACCCCGTACCCGATGGACGTTCTGATGGGGCGGATCGCCCACGAGTACGAGAGCCGGCACCGAATCTTCGACCTCCCAACCGCCCGCTTCTGGAGCCGGGACCCCGAAGTCGATCTGACCATGTCGTTCATGGGACGCCCGGCCGCCACCCCGGTCGGTCCTGCGGCCGGTCCCCACTCCCAGATGGCGCAGAACATCATCCTTGCCTGGCTCGCCGGCGCCCGTCTCTTCGAACTGAAGACGGTGCAAGTGCTCGACGAGTTGGAGATCGGCCGTCCCTGCATCGACATGCAGACGATCGGCTTCAACATCGAATGGAGCCAGGAACTGCTGGTCCACCAGTCGCTCGAGGAGTACGTCAAGGCGTGGATGGCGATCGAGATGCTCCGCCGCTGGGACCCGGTGATCGAGCAGATCGGGCCCGATCCGGGACCGCACGTGTTCGACATGTCGGTCGGGTATGACCTGGCCGGCATCTCGACCGACAAGGTTGCCTCGTTCATCGACGGGTTGATCGATGCCCGGTCCGAGATCGACCGGCTCCGGCCGATGATCCCGGCTCCGTTCGACCGTTTCCGCGATCTCGACTATCCGACCCGGGTGGCCGACACCGTCACGCTCTCCACCTTCCACGGCTGCCCACCGGACGAGATCGAGTCGATCACCAAACATCTGATGACCCGCCACGACGTCGACGTGATCGTCAAGCTCAACCCCACCCTGCTCGGGTTCGGACGAGTGTGCGAGGTCCTCCAGCAGACGCTCGGTTACGACCATGTCCGGCTGGACCGCCAGCCGTTCGTGGACGATCTCCAGTTCGACCGTGCCCTCACGCTGATCGGCGACCTGCGCGATTTCGCCCGCGAGCACGGCCGGCGATTCGGGATCAAGCTCACCAACACTCTCGTGGTCCAGAACTACAAGGGGTTCATGCCGGACGACCCGATGTACCTGTCGGGGCCACCCCTACACGTTCTCGCCACTGCCCTCCTCGACGAGTTGATCAACAACCTGCCGGGGGTGTTCGCGGTCGACGGCCATCAAGGCGACGTCCAGGTGAGCTGGTCGGCAGGGGTCACCAAAGAGAACATCAGCGAGACGATCGGGATGGGTGTGTCGCCGGCGACGATCTGCTCCGACCTCCTCAAACCGGGCGGGTACGGGCGGCTCGAGCCGATGCTCCGGCGCCTGGCCGAGGACATGAAGGCGGCGGGGGCAAAGACGCTTCCCGAGTGGCATCACCACGCCTGGGAGGAGGCGAAGGGTCTCGGGTTCCGGGGCCCGGTCGAGCGGCACATGACCCGGATGCTGGGCGGGGACGAGCTCGACCGATATCACCTGACCGGCAACGAAAAACTGCCCCGGGAGGTCGACCACGAGCTTCAGATGTGGGGCTGTGTCGCCTGCAACTTCTGCGTGACGGTGTGCCCCAACGACGCATTCTTCCGTCTCCCGACTCCGGAGGGAGCCGGGATCGACGGACGTCAGCAGTACCTGGTGCTGGCCGAACTGTGCAACGAATGCGGGAACTGCATGGTGTTCTGTCCAGAAGAGGGCGACCCGGCCCAGATCAAGCCCAAGTTGTATCTCGACCAGAGCCGCTTCGAACTGGCGGAGGGACCGGCGTTCCTGGTCGAGCGCACCAACGGATCGGTGGGGGTCAAGGCCAAGACGGGGTACGAACCCGAGGTCGGGTTCCTCACCCAGTTGCTCAACGCCGAGGAGGGCCTCCCGGTCCGAGCTGCCGACCTATGAGTTCGATGGGCGCTCGTCGAGTTCCAGCGACGCCGAGTTCACGCAGTAGCGGAGACCGGTCGGGTTGGGTCCGTCGTCGAACACGTGCCCGAGATGCCCGCCGCAATTGGCGCACTTGATCTCGGTCCGAACCATCCCGTAGGAGACGTCCTTCTCCTCTTCGATCCGGTCGCCGGACATTGGCTGATAGAAGCTGGGCCAGCCGCTGCCCGACTCGAACTTGGTGTCGGAGTCGAACAGTTCGGTTCCGCATCCGGCGCAGCGGTAGGTGCCGGCCCGGTGCTCGTTCCAGTACTTGCCGGTGAACGCACGTTCGGTGGCGCCCTGACGGAGCACCTGGAACTGTTCGGGGTCGAGTCGGACGCGCCATTCCTGGTCGCTGGTGGGGAGGTCGCTCATGGGAGAAACCGTACCGAAACACGACCGCTATTCGACCCGTTCAAGCGAAACAATCTGTGAACGAGGACCGGCGACGGAAGACGCCTACTGGAATGTGACCAGCACCGGGATCGGTTCGAGGTCGAGGACCTGCTGAGGTATGGCCATCGGCGAATCCTCGTCGTAGAAGTTCTTCCATCCCCACCACCAGCCCGGGTTGTCCCCGGCCGACTTCAGGGCCGCCCAGGTTCCGTACTTGCTGCCGAGCGGTCCCTGGCCGTCCATCTGGATGACGGTCGCCAGTTCGGGGCGGATCTCGATCGTCTCCCGATTGGTGATCATCGAGAGCTTGAACTGGTGGATCAAGAACAGCTTTTGGGGGAGTGCCTCTTCCCGGACCAGCCCTGCAAGCCACTCACTGACCTGGTTGACCTCGGCCGCATCGACCGTCCCGATCTGACGGAGATGGACCTGGTTCGGACCCAATCGCCACTCGGGGTCGAGGGCCAGGCCGACATGGGGGAGGCGGAGAAACTCCTCGTAGAACTTGGCCTGGGTGAGGAAGTCGGTTCGGCCCGGCTGAAGGTCGAGCAGGACGTACAGTCCGGCGTCTCCGGCCTCCTCGATCCAGGGCCGCAGCAGGTCGAGGGGCTGTTCGAACGAGTAGTCGCCGTCGTCGGTGGGGCCGGCGGCAGCGATCGTGGAGATGATCTCGAAACCGAGGAGAATCGGGGTGCCGTCGGCCTCGTATCCCTCTGACACCTCCCGGGCTCGTTCGACCGCCGCCGGCGGGTCCTGTTCGCCGAGCACCCCGAGCGCAGGGAAGCCCGGACTTCCGTAGAGGGCGACGATGCGGCGGCCGGGGAACATGATCTGGCCCCCGCCCGGGATCTCGAGTCCCTTGCGCAGCACGTCGAGTTGCCATCCGTCGGACTCGGCGACGCCGGCGACGACGATCGGCCCTTGCGTATCCGACGCCAGGTTGCGCACCTCTTCGCTCGCCTCGCGGAGGTCGGCCGACCCGACGACTGCGAAACCCCATCCGAGGGATCGGGCGTACACCTCGAGGGCGATTGCCTCCATCTCCGATGTGTCACCCGCAGCGACAACCATCCCCAGGTCGCCAGGGACCGGAGCGAACGTGGGGGCAGGAGTGACCCGGGGAGCCAGGCGCTCGGCGGCCGGGGCGACTTCGTCCGGCACCAGGCCAACCACCGTGACGGAAGCAGACCGAATCGCCACCGGCAGGTCCCCGTGCTCGGGCCACAACAGCAGCGGACCGCCCCTCGCGAGTGCGACCATGTGTCCGGTGCGGACCGCGTACGGATCCCGGCTGTCGGCGATGGTCAGGTGCTCGGCACATCCGAGTTGGGTCAGCAGTTCGGTCAGCAGCCCGGCGGGGGACGCCACGATCAGGGTGTCCGAAGGTGCGATCGGTTGACAGACAAACGGAGGAGTAGTGGTGTTGGTGGTCGGCGCCAGAGCGGTGGTCGTCGAGGGCGCAACCGATGCGAGGGTCGGCGTCTCTGCGACCTCGCCGTCGAGGAAGAGGAATGCCGCCACTCCGGCCACGGCGCCGAGGATCACTGCGGCGGTTCTGCGCATCGCATCCAGGGTACGGGCGTATCCGCGAGTTTCGAGCGCTCAGAGCAGCCGGAGCCGCACCCAGGAGCGGCGATCGCAGGCGGGACATCGCAACCGGCGGGAGTAGTGGATGCCGGGGATCCACACCGAGAGCCGCAGCACCCGGCGGACAACGTCCGACCAGGGGACCAATGTGGTCCGGCCGCACCGCGAGCATTCGATGGCGACGTCTCCATGGTCGGCAAACAGCGCTTCTTTCCCCTCCGCCTCCCCCAGGGCTCCGGCATGGGATTCGAACAGTGCTCGCTTCCCGGTCGGGTCGTCTCTCACGCCGGTTCCTCGTCGATTGCCATTGCCAGTTCCCGGTACGCCGCTGCGGCCCGAGAGGTACCGGCATGCCCCAGGACCGAGACGTTGCGTCCGGGGGATTCCGCCACCTTGACCGACTTGGGAATGAAGGGCTCCAGGATCCGCACAGAGTGCTCATCCCGGATGGCCGCGACCACCTCACGACCGAGCCGGGTCCTGGTGTCGAACATCGTCATCACCGCCCCCAGCACCCGAAGGGTGGGATTGGTGTAGTTGCGCACGTCCCCGATCGTCTCCAGCAACTGCGTGAGGCCGCGATGCGTGAGCAACTCTGCCTGGAGGGGCACGAGCACCTCACCGGCAGCGGTCAGGCCATTGATCGTCAGTAGTCCGAGCGACGGTGGACAGTCGATGAGGACGAAGTCATAGCGGTCGAGCATCGGCTTGAGCGCTCTCGACAGCACGTGTTCCCGCCCGGTCCGGGTGAGAAGGTGAACCTCGGCCCCGGCCAGGTCGATCGACGACGGGGCGAGGTCGATCCCATCCGACTCATAGAGGATCTCGTCGATGCCCGCCCGCTGCATCATGACGTCGTGCATAGAGGGCTCCGGCTCCTCATCGACGCCGAGTGAAAAGGTGAGCGACGCCTGCGGGTCCAGATCGATCACCAGCACCCGGCGGCCGATCTCGGTGAGGGCGGCGGCGACCGTGTGAACCGTGGTCGTCTTGGCGACGCCCCCCTTTTGGTTGGCGACCGCGATCACCCTGGACATGGGGCGATTG
Source organism: Acidimicrobiia bacterium (assembly GCA_041591895.1). Taxonomy (GTDB): domain Bacteria; phylum Actinomycetota; class Acidimicrobiia; order Spongiisociales; family ZC4RG35; genus JBFHRE01. The sequence continues at coordinate 8,856 of JBFHRE010000054.1, read as the reverse complement.
TACGGTCTGCCCGACCGCCTCGATCAGGGCCGGCAGACCTTGCAGGCCCGATAGCCGGCCTCTTCCGCAGCATCCGCATTTCGGAACTCGACGAGATGTGCTTGCGAGGTCCGGCGGGCGTGACGGCAGCTCGGATGGCAGTAGATCCGGGTGGTGTCAGACCCTGTGTATCGGACGCCCCTGGCCGCCAGCGCCTCGAGCCCGTGGGGGTCGGCTCCCTCGTGAGTGAGCAGCTGCCACTTCTGGTCGGGCCCGCCGAGCGAGTAGTTGCCGATGGTGCCGTCGCTCCGTACCACCCGGTGACACGGGATGATCAGCGGGACCGGGTTACGCGCCACCGCCGAACCGACTGCCCTGCTCGCTCCCGGGCTTCCCACCTGGTCCGCCACCCATCCGTACGGCCGCACCTCGCCGAAGGGGATCGCGGCGGTGATGTCGAGCACGGTCCGCTGGAATGGAGTCACCCGGCGGAGGTCCGAGGGAGGTCGCCGGGCGTGCCCCGCTCGATCGCCCTCGGGATCGCCGACGCCCACGCCTTCGGCGGGTCGGCCAGGATGACCTTCCGACCCAGACGCTCGGCGAGGTGCCGTTCGGGGTCGTTTCCGGCCAGGTCGACGTCGGTCACTCCCGCGATCCCGAACGTGACCGCCACGTCTCCGACTGGCGACTCGTAGATCGCGAACCCGTCGATCAGGCCCGTTCCAAGCAGCACGCCGTCCCGCACGGTGTCCGGAGCCGGGGAACGGAGGAGGTCGAGTGCGTCTTCGATGGTCATGTTTCTCCTTCGATGATCGATCTGAGTCGTTCCAGGCCACGGTGAACGTCGGCCTTGACCGTCCCTTCGGGGCGCTCCAGCGCCTCGGCGATCTCCGGGTAGCCGAGCCCGACCACGTGCCGGAGTACCACCGCCTTCCGCTGACTGCCGGACAGGGTCTCCAGACGCCGTTGCCAGGCTGCGACGTCCGCCGGTTCGGTGTCGTGGACGGCGTGGTGGTCGTGGAGGGCCACCGGTTGGGGTCGCCGGGCCCGGTCTCGAGCGTGGTTGCGTCCCAGGTTGAGGGCAATCGTCCACATCCAGCCCCGGAGACGAAGCGATTGGATGCGCTCGGGGTCGTATGACTTGAGCGCCCGGTAGGCGCGGATGAGAGCCTCCTGGGTCAGATCTTCGGCCTCCGTGGGGTGCAGCCGGCGGAGGCCTGAATAGAGGTCGTGCCGCATTGCCTCGACGAGATCGGGAAAGGCGCCATCGACATCCTTCGCCAGCCGTTCACACAGATCGTCCATCGAAGGGTTGAACCCTAGGCGGGGCGGTTTGGTTGCATCGCCGGGCCTGAAACCTGTTGTCTTGTGGGGAGCGACCCCCACACCCCCGGTCGGTCCTGACGGGAGGTGGGTCGTGGTCCGGCCGAGTGCTGTGCGGTGCGTCCGACCGCTGTGATCCCCGTGGAGACCCGTCCCCCGTCGTGCGTTGTCTTGTGGGGAGCGACCCCCACACCCCCGGTCGGTCTTGGCGGGAGGTGGGTCGTGGTCCGGCCGCCTGTTCGGGGTGCTCTCGACTACTCCGATCCCCGGAGATCTCCGTCTTGCGTCTTCGGCCGGTGGTCGCGAGTCACGAGCTGGGGGCTGGTAGCCGGTAGCTGGAAGCTGGCGAGCTCGTGGCCGGAGGCTGGTAGCAGGTAGCCGGCAGCCGGAGGCGGCCCTATTCCCGGATCGGGATCGAGCCGTCCGTTCGGTGGTACTCCTCGTGAGCCGTCAGCAATGGCTCCCAATCCTCGGGGTGCTCGACGTCGATTGCCACCAGGTGACGGGTCCGTGGCCCGTCGCCTCGATCGAATTCTCGAGCCCGTCGGATCAGCGCCGCCGACTGATCGTCGATCCTGCGGTGCTGGGCGAGGTGCTCGCCCCACGACACGCACAGAAACATCTCCGACAGCCGGTGAGGATCTTCGGCGTTCCGGTACAGCCGCCATCGGTACGCACCGGTGGTGAGGCGAACCATCCGCACCTCGGCCATGATCGCCAGGAACTCCTCGAGGTCGTCTCGGTCGATGGTCCAGGTGTTGATCACCATCACCGGTCCGCCTTCGGTGGCGACGTGCTGAGGGGTGGCCCGGTCCTCCTCGAACTCGGGCGAGTCGATGTCATCGAGGGCGGGGATGCGGAACCGGGGGGCGGCGAGGCCGAGTAACACCCCGGCGGCGGAGAAGACGATGTCGGCCCCACCGGCTCCGATCTGGTCTGCCACCCAGCCGGATGCGATCGACCCCAGCGGATACACACCCGAGAAGGCGAGCGTGTAGAGCGACATGGCTCTGCCTCGCACCCATTCCGGCGCGAGCAGTTGGGAGGAGGCGTTGAGCGTCGTCAGCGTGAGGACCCAGCAGATCCCGGCCAGGGCCATCGCCATCGCAGCGAGACCGGCTGACGGTGCCCACCCGAGCCCGATGCCTGCGACTCCGAATCCGGTGAGTGTGAGCGGAACCGACGCCGGTCCCAGTCGTTCCTGTACCCGTGGTCTGATGAGGGCTGCGACCAGGGCCCCGGCCCCCATCGCTCCCAGCAGGAGGCCGTAGGTGGTCTCGGTCCCTCCCAGCTCTTCGGTCCGGTTGGGGAGGGTTGCCTGAACCGTTGCCGAGGTCATGCCGAACAGAGCCACCAGGAGCAGCATTCGCCGGAATGGCGGCGTGAATCGGGCGTAGCGCAGCGAGAGTCCCATGGCCGAGCTCAGCTCCGCCCGGCTCATCCGGAGGGAGTGGTTCGAACCGGCCATCGAAAACGCCACGCCGATGACTCCGAGGAACGAGATCGCATTCAGCCCGAATGCGGCCTCGGGCCCGAGCGTCGCCACCACCAGACCACCGAGGGCCGGACCGGTGGCGCGGGCGACGTTGAACGCGGCCGAGTTGAGTGCGATCGCCGACGGAACCATCGGTCGCGGGACCAGGACCGGTACCAACGACTGCCAGGCAGGGAGGCTGAAGGCGGATCCGGCGCCCATCACCAGACCCAGTCCGAAGAGGACGCCCGGGCTGATGAGGCCGGCGAAGGTGAGGATCGCCATGGTCAGGGCCGCGGCGGCGTTCACGGACTGGGCGATGGCCATGACCCGCGCCTTGTCGAAGGCGTCGGCGACGACTCCGGCCACGATCCCAAACCCGAGGAGCGGCAGGAAGCCGGCGGCGACCATGAGCCCGACCCAGGTGGCCGAGTTGGTGAGCTCCTTCATCAACCACGCGGCTGCAACGGTCTGAAAGAACCCGCCCAGATTGGAGATGATCGCAACGATCCACACTCGCCGGTAGAGCGGAATACTCAGGGGTGCGAAGGCCTCGGGCATGACGGCGAGTGTATGCCCCGGGTCGGAGGTCTCAATTGGCGTCCGGGAACCGGGGTGGTGAGGAAGAAACTTGTAACGCGCAACTGGTTGTGAGTACTCAACCTTTGAGCGGGCGGTCCAATACCGGCAGGCTTCCCCCTGGATCGCCGTTCACTGAGAGATGGCCCGTCCCCCCCTGACGGGCCATCTCTGTTTGTGCGTGACCGTTGGTTCTGGGTCCGGCCTTCGGTCCAACAGATCACCCGAACCCAGATCACCCAAGCCCAGATCACCCAAACCCAGATCACCCAAACCGGGTGATGCCGATGATCGCCACCCAGGCCGCCAGAGGCCCGAACAGCGCGATCGCCAAACGGAGCGGGTTCGACCGGACCGCAAACCGGGCGATCAACCAGCTGACCCCGGCCGAGACGACCCAGCCCACGGAGATCATCGCAACGATGATGCGGCCGAGGTCTGCGAATCCGTCGAGATCCGATGTGCTCACGAAGCCGATCACGGCGAACGCTACGGCGGCGACCACGTGGAGTCCGAGGATGACGCTGGCCGGCAGGCTCAGGGGACCAGGCCGGTCGGTGGCGGGAGTGATGGTTGTTTGTGTCATGGAGGAAGCATCCGTCATCCAGCGGATTCTGGCAATAGGGGGAACCCCTGATCCTCTGGAGAGGGACTCCCGAACCCGGGGTTGGGGTAGGACTCGATCGAGCCGGATCCACTGATGCCCGGGCCTACCATTCCTCGGTGCCCGATCAGGCCTATTTCGTTTCTCCGTTGGAAGGTCCCGGGCGGGGTGTGCTCGTTCTGACGTCCTGGTGGGGTCTGGACCGGTTCTTCCGGCGCTTCGCCGACCGGCTCTCCGACGAGGGATACACCGTGCTCGTCCCTGACATCACCTTCGGGGCGACATTTCAGTCCGAACAGGAGGCCCGCGCCCATCTGGCGGATGCGAACCCGGACCGAATGGCGTCGTTGACGTTGCAATCGGTGCGTCTACTCGGTGAGCGAACCGGGAATCGACCGGTAGCGGTCGTGGGATTCTCGATGGGCGCCTCACTTGGCCTGTGGGCGTCGGTTCGGATGCCCGACGCCATCGATCGGGTGTCGGCGTTCTACGGAACCCAGACGATCGACTTCGACGGGGCGACGGCCCGGTACCAGTTGCACATGGTTGGTCCGGACGATCTCCTCGACCCGGATGAGGCGGCATTCATGGAGGCCACGATGGGCTTGGCCGGACTCGACGTGGAATCCCACTTTTATGCCGACGCCGGCCATTGGTTTTTCGAGGAAGGCCGACCCGGATATTCGGCGGATGCCGCCGATCTCGCCTGGGAGCGGCTCAAGGCCTTCCTAGCCGGCTGAAATCCCGACTTCTTCTGGCAGCGGGAACCATCGCAGTGCCTCGGCGCTGCCGGGGAGCCGGCCGCCGCCGGCAACCGGTGCCGGAGCCTCGTCGAGGATCCGCCGGGCCTCCGACAGATAGTTTTCGTAGTGCGAATCATCGGCGTGGTGACGGTGTGACTCGAACCGCAGCCCGTCGTCGTCGAAATCGAGCGTCCCGAGCGACATCGGCGGCTCCGGGGTCCCGGACCGGTGTCGCCAGACCGACGTGGCCATGTCGAACTCGTAATGGGGCAGCAGGCGCCATCCCTCCGAGGCGGCGAGGTGCACCGCGTCCACCAGGAATTCGAATTCCTCCTCGGAGATGAAGTAGTTGAAATTGATCCGGACCCATCCCGGCTTGATCACCTCGCATCCGGCGGCGATCTCGACTTCGAGACGGTTGCTGCGTTCGGCGTCGATGCCCAGGAGTCGGTGTCCGTACGGGCCCGCACAGCTGCACCCACCGCGGGCCTGGATTCCGAAGACGTCGTTCAGAATCGCGACCACGAAGTTGTGGTGGAGGTAGCGCTCTTCGCCCATCCATTCCGGGGCGCGCACCACGAACGATACGATCGAGAGCCGGTCGGCCTCGGGGTTGCCGAGGATCTTGATGTTGGGGTTCTGTCGCCAGGACTCGATGGCTCGTCGGATGAACGAGTGTTCCAGCCGACGGATTCGCTGCGGGCCGACAGCCTCTTTCAACCGGAAGACGAGGCCGGCCCGGATCGACTCCACGATCGCCGGCGTGCCGCCCTCCTCCCGATGCTCGGGATCGGCCAGGTAGTGGTGGTGGTCGGTGTTGACGTACGTGACCGTCCCGCCTCCGGGCACGGAGGGAACCCGGTTGTGGAGCAGATCGGTGCGGGCGACCAGCACCCCGGGGGTACCCGGGCCGCCGATGAACTTGTGGGGCGACAAGAAGATGGCGTCCTTGTAGTCCAGACCGTGCGTGTCCGGGCTCCGCATCTCGACTTCGACGTAGGGAGCCGCGGCAGCGAAATCCCAGAAGCTCAGAGCCCCGTGGCGGTGGAGCAGGGTCGAGATGGCGGTTGTGTCGCTGATGATGCCGGTGACGTTCGATGCGGCCGAGAAGCTGCCGATCTTCAGTGGACGGTCGGCATATGCGACCAGCGCACGTTCCAGGTCGTCGAGATCGATGTGCCCGTCGGCATCCTCGACGATCTCGATCACGTCGGCGATCGACTCTCGCCACGGGAGTTCGTTCGAGTGGTGCTCATATGGTCCCACGAACACCACCGGGCGGTCGGCGACGGGGATGTGCCGAATGAGGTCGAAACGGTCGTCGAGGTCGGCAGGTATCCGGATGCCGAGGATCGAGATCATCCGGTCGATCGCGCCGGTCGATCCGCTGCCGGCGAAGATCACTGCATGCTCACCCGGTGATGCGCCTACGCATCGCCGGACGATCGATCGGGCGTCTTCCCGGAACCGGGTCGTCTGGCGCCCGGTTCCCGAGGTCTCGGTGTGCGTGTTGGCGTACAGGGGCAGCACCTCGAAACGGATGAAGTCCTCGATGAATCCGAGCGACCGACCCGACGCGGTGTAGTCGGCATATGTCACCCGGCGCATTCCGTAGGGAGTGGCTACGGCGGCCTCGGATCCGATCACCGAAGCGCGTATGCGGCTGACGAGGTCGGTCGACACTCCGTTCAGGCTACCCCGACCGCCGGCTCCGCTTCGACTGTCTGAGAGGCAGCGTGCTCGGGGATGAGTCGCATGAAGAACTGAACCAATGGTCCCACCGTGGCCGCGAAGAGGATGGTGCCGATCCCGAATCTGCCACCGAGCACCCAACCGACGATGAGGGCGGTTCCTTCGATGACCGTCCTCGCCAGCCGAATCGATGGCCCTCTGGCGGCGATCCCGGTCATCAGTCCATCACGTGGCCCGGGACCGAGGCGAGCGCCGATGTAGAGGGCACTCCCGAGGCCCATGAGCACCGGACCGGCCAGCACCAGTATCCACCGGGTGGCCAGAGTCGGGTCTGTCGGAAACAGGGGTCGAACGAGATCCATGGTGGTCCCGATCACGATCGCGTTTGCGATCGTCCCGAAACCCGGTCGCTGACGCAGTGGGATCCAGAGCAGCATCACGGCGAACCCGACCACGATCGAAACCTGACCGATCGTCAGTGGAGTCCTGAAGCTGATCCCCTGGTGAAAGACGTCCCATGGGGGAACGCCGAGATCGGATTGGATCATGGAGGCGACTCCGATGCCACAGGTCACCAAGCCGGCGAACAGCCGGAGGAGGCGAAGGGCGGGGGCCGGGAACACGGACACGAGCCGGAACGATACGTGCTCTGGGAGCACAAGACCGCATCGAGATGCCTGAAAACGTCTCCGGGAGAAGAATTCTTCCGTAACCGCGCAACTTCCGTCGAGCCTGGCCGACTGGGGGCGGGGTAAGGGTCTCACTCAAGGAGGAGTGATGGTCACGGAAATACCGAGCCGCCAGCAGGCAAGAAGCCCAATACCCGCCAAGCACTCGCCGCAATTCGACCGGGGCGCCGCCCGGGTCGAGCCGGTGCCCGCCCCCGCTCCCGTCCCGAAATCCGGAGGTATCGCCGCCATTGCCGAGCAGCTCGGCATGAGCGTGACCGAGGTGGTGGCAGCAGTGGAGGCCGGCGAGTCATTGCGGGACCTGTACCTGCAACGTGGGATAGCGCCGATTCCGGGGACGATCACCGACGTAGTCGGCTGAACTGGTTGCTCGTCCGACCGGTACCGTGTGATCGGTGAGCGGCGACATCGAAGTTCAGATCGACGGCGAGTCGGTGCGAATCACGTCGCCGGACCGCGTCGTCTTCCCCGAGCACGGTTGGACCAAGCTCGACGTGGTCGAGCACTTCGTCTCGTGCGCGCCCGGAGCCCTCAGGGCAGTGGAAGGGCGGCCGACGATGCTGAAGCGATACATGAAGGGCGTAGGGGCGCCGCCGGTGTACCAGAAGCGGGCGTCGGAGGATTCGCCGTTCGAGACCACGATGATGCGGTTCCCTTCCCAGCGCCCTGGTCGGATGGTCGTTCCCCGCACCCAGGCCGACATCATCCAACTCGCCCAGCTCGGCTGTCTCGATCTCCATCCCTGGCCGGCCCGGGTTCCCGACCTGGACCACCCTGACGAGTGGCGGATCGACTTCGATCCGACCCCGGGATACGGGTTCGAAGACGTCCGGCGGGCGGTGGCCGGGGCCAAGGCGCTACTCGACGAGCTCGGGTTGGTGGCATTCCCGAAGACCACCGGCAGCCGGGGAATCCACGTGTATGTCCGGCTGGAGCCGATTTGGGACTTCATCCAGGTGCGTCGGGCGGGGCTGGCGTTTGCGCGCGAGTTGGAGAGGCGTATGGACGGACTGGTGACCACCAGGTGGTGGAAGGAGGAGCGGGAGGGGGTGTTCATCGACTACAACCAGATGGCACCCGACAAGACCGTGTCGGCGGCCTATGGGATCCGCCCGACCGGGTACGTCTCGGCTCCGTTCGCCTGGAGCGAACTGGAATCGGTCCACATCGAGGACTTCCCGCTCGACCGGTTCGCCGATCGGTTCCGCCAAGTGGGCGACCTGGCTGCTCCGATGGACGACCACCCGGGCCGGATCGACACGCTCCTGGAGTGGGCGGTCCGGGATCAGGTCGAACATGGCCTCGGCGACGCTCCTTGGCCGCCCCACTATCCCAAACAGCCCGGCGAACCTCCCCGGGTGCAACCCTCCAAACAGCGGAGAGCCGACGATGAGTACTGAACGCGAGTACGTGCTGGAGAATCGCCGGATGTGGGACGAGGACGCCCACGAATGGGTCGAGTCCGGTGAGCGACTGTGGGCCGGCGAGCCGGAGTGGGGGATCTGGGGGATCCCGGAGACCGAGGTGGGGATGCTCCCGACCGACATGACCGGGCTTCGGGCGATCGAACTCGGATGCGGAACCGGATATGTCTCGGCCTGGATGACGCGGCGGGGGGCGAGCGTCGTCGCGATCGACAACTCCGAGAATCAGTTGAGCACCGCCCGTCGCCTGGCACAAGTCCACGGAACCGAGATCGAGTGGGTTCACGGAAACGCCGAAGAGGTGCCGTGGCCGGATTCTTCGTTCGATTTCGCGATCTCGGAGTACGGG
>JBFHRE010000053.1:0-16155 GCA_041591895.1 Acidimicrobiia bacterium | reverse complement strand
CTCCGACTGCGGAACCCGGATGTCCATCCCGAGAAGCCGCCAGTAATCCCGGTAGAACACCCCGTCGCGCTCCAATCCGTGAACCTTCTGGAATGCGTACACCGCCCCAAGGGTGGCTCCTCCGAATACCCCATCGAATTCACCGGGTCTGAAGCCGGACCCGGCAAGGCTGCGCTGCAGGCGCTCGACCCACACTCCTTCCGACCCGGGTCGGATCGCGGCAGGCAGGTAGTCGGTCAGAGCCGGCACCTCCGCCGCAGGTTCGGGTTCGAAGCGGTCGGTTCCCGCTAGTGCGGGCACCGGCGCCGCGATTGCGGCGGTGACCGTCACGGCCACCAGGAACGTTTGACGAACCCCCTCGAACACGGATCCGATGTTAGGCACCCGACGGTGGTCGGCCCGAAGGTGATCAGCCCGGGGGCGGTCGGGGCGGGGGCGGACCCGACGCGATCCGGCGTCGCCGATTAGGTTCAACGGAGGAGTTCCCCCGGGGTGCGGGGTGCGGTGCAGAGAGCCATCGAGGAGGTAACCGATGAAGCGACGAGTGACGCTCATACTTGCGATCGTGGGGTTGGCGCTCACGACGATGGCTCCGGCGGGCGCACACAGCGGCGACGATCCGATCCGGTTCGCCACCTTCAACGCCAGCCTCAACCGGTTCAACGCCGGGAACCTGCTCACAGATCTTCAGACGGTCGCGGGCGGGGGATCGGTTCCCCAGGTCGAGGCGGTGCTCGCCATCATCGCGATCAACGACCCCGATGTCCTCCTCATCAACGAGTTCGACTTCGATCCCGCCGCGGGTGCGCTGTTTGCCGAGTTGAGCGGATATCCGCACTATTTCATCGCTCCCTCGAACACTGGCGTGCCCTCCGGATTCGACCTCGACAACAACGGGGCGATCGGCGGCCCCAACGATGCGTTCGGCTTCGGCTTCTTCCCGGGTCAGTTCGGCATGCTCGTCCTTTCTCAGTACCCGATTGCCGGCAGCCGGACATTCCAGGGCTTTCTGTGGAAGGACATGCCGGGCGCCCTTCTCCCCGACGACCCGTCGATCGTGGGTCCGGCTGACTGGTATTCGGCGGAGGAGCTGAATGCGTTCCGGCTGTCCTCCAAGTCGCATTGGGACGTGAGGATCGACACTCCAGGGAAGGACATCCACTTCCTCGTCAGCCATCCCACACCACCCGTGTTCGACGGACCCGAGGATCGCAACGGGACCCGAAACCACGACGAGATCCGCTTCTGGGCGGACTACGTGACCGGGCGCAACGTCGCTCATTACATCTATGACGACCGCGGCCGGCGAGGTGGCCTCGCTCGCGGCCAGTCGTTCGTGATCGCAGGCGACATGAACTCCGATCCCTTCGATGGGGATTCGATCCCCGGGTCCGCCCAGCTGCTGTTGGGTCACCCGGACATCAATGCGGCGTTCAGCCCTTCGAGTGCCGGTGCGGTGGAGCAGGCGGCACTCCAGGGCGGAGCCAATCTCGGTCACATCGGTGATCCGGCCTTCGATACCGCCGACTTCTCCGATTCTGCCCCCGGGAACCTGCGGGTCGATTACGTGCTGCCGTCGAGCGACCTCGACGTGGTCGACGGAGGCGTGTTCTGGCCGCTCTCGAGCGACCCGGATTTCGCTTTGGTCGGGACGTTCCCGTTCCCGAGCTCGGATCACCGCCTGGTCTGGATCGACATCGTGCGCTGAGCTTCCATCTTCCAGTCGCCATCTACCGGCTGGAGTCGGGGATCAGTTATTTGGTCGATCTTGTCCTCTGGGGGGCGACCCCCAAGAGATTTGGCTGGGACCCCCGCCCGGTCCTGACGAGACGTCTCGGTCGTCGCCCGGCCGTTCAGGGTGGGGTGGTCGTGACCGCTCTGGTCCCGTACTGGTAGCTGGTGGCCGGTAGCTGGTGGCGGGCTGTTTTGCGGCCCGAATCGACTCGGCCTATGATTGCGGTCCAGCTTCCGGTCGTGCGCGTCCGTTTTCGTCGAGGGTTCGTTCCGGGCCAACGTCGACAGGGCTCCGCACGAGGTCCACGGATCGAACCATCTCACGCTGTTGTGTCGTGTCGATGTGTCGCTCCGAGCGCCCACCGCCGGGCCATCTTCGGAAGGCTGAGAAGGAAAGACCGTTGCGGACGGTTCGTCGAGATGGCGGCGGCCTGGAGACAGGTCGACAAGGAGAATGAAACATGAAGGTTCGTCCTTCGACCAAGAAGATGTGCGAGAAGTGCCGCATCATTCGGCGCAACGGACGCGTCTGGGTCATCTGTAGCAATCCCCGGCACAAGCAGCGACAGGGGTGATCTGAATGGCACGTATTGCCGGCGTCGACCTCCCGCGCGACAAGCGCCTCGAGATCGGCCTCACCTACATCTACGGCATCGGGCTCACCAGCTCGCAGCAGATCATCGCCGAGTTGGGCCTCAACCCCGACACCCGGGTCCGGGACCTCACCGACGACGAGGCGGCCAAGATCCGCCGTCACCTCGATGCCAACTTCGAGGTCGAAGGTGACCTGCGGCGTGAGGTTCAGCAGAACATCAAGCGCAAGATCGAGATCGGGAGCTATCAGGGCATCCGGCATCGCAAGGGGCTTCCCGTGCGCGGCCAGCGGACCCACACAAACGCTCGCACCCGAAAGGGCAAGCGTGTGGCGATCGCAGGCAAGAAGAAGGTCGGGAAGAAGTAGGAGTAGCCCATGGCCAAGCAAACCGGACAGCAGGCCAAGACGCGGGTACGGCGCCGCGAGCGGAAGAACATCGCTCACGGTCAGGCCCACATCAAGGCGAGCTTCAACAACACCATCATCAACATCACCGATCAGGGCGGGAACACCATCGTGTGGACCTCGGGCGGATCAGTCGGGTTCAAGGGGTCGCGGAAATCGACTCCATACGCCGCCCAGGTCGCTGCCGAGGAAGCGGCGCGGCGCGCCGGCGAACACGGGATTCGCAAACTCGACGTGATCGTCGCCGGAACCGGCTCGGGACGCGACACCGCCGTCCGCACGCTCCAGAACATGGGCATCGAAATCACCGGCATACGTGACGTCACCCCGATTCCGCACAACGGGTGCCGTCCCAAGAAGCGCAGGAGGGGCTGAGCCATGGCCCGTTACACAGGTCCCCGACACAAGGCTTGCCGCCGCGCCCGTACCCCGTTGTGCCAGTCCAAGAAATGCCCGGTCGACAAGCGCCCTTATCCTCCCGGGCAGCACGGTCGCGGTCGGATTCGTGAGTCCGACTACCTGGTTCAGCTGCGGGAGAAGCAGAAGCTTCGCACCATGTACGGCGTACTGGAGAAGCAGTTCCGTCGCTACTACGAGCTCGCCTCGCGGCAGCCGGGCGTGACCGGTGACAACCTGCTGCGGCTGCTCGAGTCCCGACTCGACAACGTGGTGTGGCGCTCCGGACTGGCATCCACCCGGCCGCAGGCCCGTCAGCTCGTCAACCACGGGCACTTCCGGGTCAACGGCAAGAAGGTCGACATCCCGTCCTACCGGGTCCGCAAGGGAGACATCGTCACCCTGAAGGACAACTCTGTCGACCTCGTGGCCGTCCAGCATTCCGTGGACACCCTCGGACGGGTGATCCCAGACTGGCTCGACGTCGATGCCCGGTCTCGCAAGGTCGTCGTCCGCGATCTGCCGGCCCGTGATCAGATCGACACCGCTGTCAACGAGCAGCTGGTCGTCGAGCTCTACTCCAAGTGAACCACCCAGACGAGAGGGTCCCATTGTGTTGATCGTTCAGCGCCCCCACATCGAAGAGTCCGTCACCACCGACATCCGTTCGCGGTTCGTCGTCGAGCCGCTCGAGCCCGGTTTCGGCTACACCCTCGGAAACACGATGCGGCGCACCCTGCTATCCCGTATCCCGGGAGCGGCTGTCACCCACATCCAGGTCGAGGGCGTGCAGCACGAGTTCTCCACCGTTTCCGGCGTCGTCGAGGACGTGGTCGACATCATTCTCAACGTGAAGCACATCGTCGTGAAGCTCGAAACCATCGACGAGCAGACCCTCTACCTGTCCGCCAAGGGCGCAGGCGAAGTCAAGGCGGGCGACCTCAAGGTCCCGGCCGGTGTCACCATCGTCAACCCCGACCTGCACATCGCCACCCTCTCGGCCAGTGGCCGTCTCGAGATGGAGCTCACCGTCGCCCCGGGCGTCGGGTACCGCAGCGCCGACTCGAACAAGCGGACCGGTTCGATCGGGATCATTCCGATCGACTCGATGTTCTCTCCGGTTCGTAAGGTCGCCTACACGGTCGAGAACACTCAGGTCGGTCAGATGACCAACTTCGACCGCCTCGTGATCGATGTGGAGACCAACGGCGCCATCACGCCGTCGGAAGCGGTTTCCTCGGCCGGAAAGACCCTGTCCGAGCTGATGTCGCTGTTTGCCGATGCCGGCGAAGGTGTCGGTCTGGAGCTTGGCGACCGCGACGACGAATCCATGGGATCTCCGGACCTCGACCTCCCGATCGAGGCGCTGGACCTGTCCGAGCGGCCGCGCAACTGCCTCCGCCGTGCCCAGATCAAGACCGTGGGCGAGTTGGTGCAGAAGACGCCTGATGAGCTGCTCAACATCACCAACTTCGGGCAGAAGAGCCTGGAAGAGGTCACGGCCAAGCTCGATGAGCTGGGCTTGTCCTTGACCGAGGGATCGACCGTCTGATGCCCACCCCCAAGAAGGGTCGGCGGCTCGGACATTCGTCCGTCAACCAGAAGCACATTCTGTCCAACCTCACCACCTCGCTGATCGACCAGGGCAAGATCGAGACGACGCTCGCCCGGGCCCAGGCGCTCCGGCCACTGGCCGAGAAGATGATCACCAAGGCTCGGAAGGGCGATCTGCACAGCCGGCGAGTGGTGCTGCGCACCATCAAGGACAACGCGGTCGTGACCAAGTTGTTCGACGAGGTGGCGCCTCGCTACATCGAGCGACCGGGTGGCTACACCCGGATCGTGAAGCTCGGTCCCCGTCGGGGTGACGGCGCCGAGATGGCGGTCATCGAACTGGTTTGATTCGACGACCGACGTCGTCGAATTGCCTCCAGTCGCCGGTCTCCAGTCTCCAGCTCAGTCCGGCCGGAGGCGTTCTCATCGCGGATCTTTGCCTTGCCAATGTCGGCTCTGGCCGGCGGCTGGGCGCTGGTAGCTGGTGGCCGGCTGTCTTTGGGGGGGCGACCCCAAGAGATCTGTCTGGGACCCCCGCCCGGTCCTGACGGAGCGCGATTCGTGATCTGGCCGAATCTGGCGAGGTGGGCCCGACCTGTGCGTCCCCGTGCTGGAAGCTGGTAGCTGTGGGCCGGCAGCCGGGCTCTATCCTGATCCCGTGACCGACGGCTCCCCATATCTCCGTTTCAGCCGGGCCGAATGGGCGTCGTTGAGGGCATCCACTCCGATGACGCTCACCGCCGAGGACATCGAGCGGATTCGAGGCATCAACGTCGAACTCTCGGTTTCTGAGGTCGAGTCGATCTATCTACCGCTGTCCCGGCTGCTCAATCTGTACGTCCGAGCGAGTCAACAGCTCTTCAGCGTCACCGACACCTTCCTCGGTAAGCCGACGCATCCGGTGCCCTATGTCATCGGGATCGCCGGTTCGGTGGCGGTCGGCAAGTCGACCATCGCCCGTATCTTGCAGGAGCTGCTTGCCCGGTGGCCGGACCACCCCCGGGTCGATCTGATCACCACCGACGGGTTCCTGTTCCCGAACGCGGTTCTCGAGGCTCGGGGGCTGATGGATCGCAAGGGCTTTCCGGAGTCGTATGACCGGAGGTTGCTGCTCGAGTTCGTCTCGGACGTCAAGGCAGGAAAAGCGGCGGTTTCGGCTCCGGTGTATTCCCACCAGATCTACGACGTCCTCGCCGATGCCAAGCGATCGGTCGACCATCCGGACATCGTGATCATCGAGGGCCTGAACGTGCTCCAGGGCGGCGGCCGGGGCCCTCACGTGTCGGATTACTTCGACTTCTCCATCTACGTCGACGCCGACCCCGCCGACATCGAGAACTGGTACGTCGAGCGGTTCCTCACGCTGAGGGACACGGCGTTCCGTGATCCCGACAACTACTTCCACCGCTACGCGGAGCTCTCCGACGGCGAGGCCGAGGCGGAAGGGCGGCGTATCTGGAAGGAGATCAACCTCCCGAACCTGGAGGACAACATCGTCGACACCAGGGAGCGCGCCACCCTCATCCTGTCGAAGACCGCCGACCACTCGGTGGCGGTTGTCAGCCTCCGGCGGCGCTGATGCCGTTGCCGGACATCGAACTGGCGCTCTCGGCGCTGGAGGGTGGATTCTTCGACGAGCCCCTGGCCCGGGTCCGCCATCTGCTCGCCCACACCTCGCGTCCGCTGGATCGTCTGCAGTACGTGCCCGGGCATCTGACCGCATCCGCCTTCGTCGTGGCCCCCGATCTCGCCCACGTCTTGCTCGTTCACCACGCCAAGTTGGGCCGCTGGTTGCAACCGGGGGGACATGTGGAGCCCGGCGACGGCGATCACGAGGGTGCCGCCCGCCGGGAGGTCGCCGAGGAGTGCGGCCTCGACGACCTGCGATCGCTGGGCCCAATCGACCTGGACATCCACACGTTCCCCGCCCACCACGACGTACCGGAACACCTCCACTTCGACCTCCGATGGGCGTTCGTGTCTGCACGCACCGATGCCATCGTCGGAGATGGGGTGTCCGACGTCCGCTGGTTCCGGCTCGACGACACCTCCGGGATGGAGCCATCGGTGGCCAGACCGGTTTCGTACCTCGCTGGTAGCCTCGCCGCTCACAGATGAGCAAGATCTTGACTCGCGCCCTCCGGGGTTCCATGCTCGACCGCAAGGCGTTCGATCAAGTGTTCTGGGACGACGACGCCACAGCCGATGGTGTGATTCTCGTGGCAGTGGTTTCTGCGATCGGATTCGTGATCTCCGCGGTGCTTGCGGGCGCCTTTGGAGCCGGTCTGGTTCTCGGGCTGCTGGGATCGATGGTCGCAGGCGTTGCGGGCTGGTTGATCCTGGCGGCCTGTGTCTGGGTGGCGTCGACGAAGATCTTCAAGACGGGTGGAGGGATCCAGACGATGATGGCCTCTCACGGCCTCGCGTATCTCCCACTCCTGTTGGTTTCGCTCGGTATCCCACTGCTGTCCGTTGCCGCCATCGTGTGGTATCTGGTGGTTCTCGTAGTCGCCACCAGGTCGGCCACCGAGTCGGATCAGAAGACCGCGGTGCTCGCGGTGCTCATCGGGTACGCGGTGCTGGTCGTTCTGAGCGCGGTCCTCCGCGGGATCACGTTCACCGCGGTGTCAGGTCTCGGAACCCTCTTCTGAGTGCCGACATACCGCATCGACCTCGCCTATGACGGAACCGACTTCCGGGGGATGGCCCGGCAGCCCGGGGTCAGAACCGTACAGGGGTCACTCGAAGATGCGATCGCGAGGGTGATCGGGTCGGAGGTCGAAACGGTGGTTGCCGGTCGCACCGATGCCGGCGTCCATGCCGCGGGCCAGGTGGTCAGCTTCCAGATCGAGGAACCGATCGACTGCGGACCTCTGGTGCGTTCGCTGAACTCGATGCTTGCCGGCGAGGTGGTGGTCAAGTCGATGGTTGAGGTTGAAGCCGGGTTCAGTGCTCGGTTCTCCGCCCGACTGCGTTCGTACCGGTATCAGGTCTGGAACGACCCGGTGGTCGATCCGCTCGTTCGACGCAGCGTGTGGCATGTCATGGATCCGCTCGATGTGGAGGCGATGAATCGCGCCGCCGAAGGCTTCGTGGGTGTCCATGACTTCGCGTCGTTCTGCCGGCAGGCGGACGGGCGGTCGAGCGAACGCGAGGTGATCTCGGCGCTGTGGGTGGATCGTTCCCCGTTGCTGACCTTCGAGGTGGCTGCTTCGGCGTTCTGCCACCAGATGGTCCGCTCGCTGGTCGGATTCTGCGTGGATGCGGGGCGAGGCAAGGTGGATCCGGGGTCGGTTGCCGCCGTGATCGCCGCCCGAGACCGCCATGCGGCACGGCCGATCGCTCCGCCTCATGGTCTCATCCTGTGGGAAGTTGTGTACTGATCCTCGGCGGTTGGGGGCTGCCGGATGGGTCGGGCCCAACCGACCGGGCCGGCCGGATCGTCGGGAATTGGCACTCCCGTGGTCCGTCGCGTATCCTGGCGGTGCTCTCGTCCGGGAGCTTCTCGTTTTTGCCGTCCGGGTCCCCGGGCGCCTGGATCACCGGCCCAGCCGGACGAGATGACCGGCCGGGATCCAGCCGAGTGGACGGCCGGGGGACCCATCCGGGTCCCAGCCGACGACCCCAACGGGTCAGAGACCGCTTGGTCGTGCCATGAGCCTGGAAATGGACCTGAATATGAACAACAAGACTTTTTCGCCCAAAGCCGCAGACATCTCTCACGCCTGGTGGGTGGTCGACGCCTCCGACGTCCCTCTCGGGAGAGTCGCCAGTGAGGTCGCGCAACTCATCCGTGGCAAACACAAGCCCACCTTCGCGCCCCATGTGGACGGGGGAGATTTCGTCGTGGTCGTTAACGCCGAGAAGGTGGCTGTCACATCCAGCAAGAGCAAGGACAAGATCTACTACCGGCACTCGGGCTATCCGGGTGGCCTCAAAGAGGAGAGCTTCGAGCGACTTCTCGAGCGCCGACCGGAAGCGATCATCGAACGGGCCGTCAAGGGGATGCTCCCCAAGAACAAGCTCGGGCGGCGCCTGGCTCGCAAACTGAAGGTGTACGCAGGTCCCGACCATCCGCACCAGGCCCAGAATCCGCAACCGTTTGCTCTCAGCATCAGAAAGGTGGAGGACTGATGTCCAAGCCCCTCGTCCAGGCCACCGGCCGCCGGAAGGAAGCCGTCGTGCGGGTTCGACTGCGTGACGGAAGCGGGCAGGTCAAGCTCAACGGCCGTCCGCTGGAGAACTACTTCCCGACCATGGCGAACCGCATGCGGGTCATGGAGCCGCTCCAGATCACTCACACCCAGGGTCGCTACGACCTCGATGCCACGCTCGGCGGAGGCGGCACGACGGGTCAGGTAGATGCGCTCCGGCTCGGGATCGCTCGGGCCCTGTGCGAACTCGACCCCTCGCTGCGCCCGACGTTGAAGAAGGCCGGCCTTCTGACCCGCGACGCTCGTATCGTCGAGTCGAAGAAGTACGGTCTCCGCAAGGCTCGCCGGGCTCCTCAGTACACCAAGCGTTGAGCCTGCTCCGCGACGGCGTCCGCCTGTTCGGGACCGACGGCGCACGCGGGGTTGCCAACATCGAGCTCACGCCGGAGCTGGCCCTCGCCATCGGCAAAGCTGCCGGGAGTCTCAAACCCGGGGGATCGGTTGTGGTCGGGCGTGACACGCGCCGGTCCGGTGAGATGCTTTCCGCCGCTCTCCAGGCGGGTTTCCACTCGGTCGGCGTCGACACGGTCGATGTCGGCGTTCTCCCATCGGGCGGTATCAGCTGGCTGGTTCACGAGACCGGGGCAGACCTGGGCGCGATAGTCAGTGCTTCCCACAACCCGGCCGAGGACAACGGAATCAAGCTCTTGTCGCATCGGGGCACGAAGCTCTCCGACGACGAGGAAGACGCCATCGAGAACCGGGTGCGAGGCAACACCGGTTCCAGGCAAGCGCATGGCGCCGCGATCGGCACGCGGTTTCCGATGTCCGATGCCGTCGACCGATATGTCTCCCACCTGGCAGGTGCGGCCGAGTACTCGTTCATGGGCTTGTCGGTGGCACTGGACTGTGCCCACGGCAGTGCGTTTTCGGCGGCCCCACTGCTGTTCAAACGACTCAAGGCCACGGTTGCGGTGTACGGGAACGAGCCCGATGGAAACAATATCAACGCCGGATGTGGAGCCACCCACCCTGGGTATCTGGCAGCCAGGCACCGGAGAGCGGTCGGCTTTGCCTTCGACGGCGATGCCGACCGGTTGATCGCCATCGACGAAGGTGGAGCTGTCGTCGACGGCGATGCCATCATCGCGATCCTCGCCAGGCACTGGCAGAGTCGCGGCCGCCTCAAGAACGACACCGTGGTGGTGACGGTGATGTCGAACCTCGGGTTCCATCGCTCGATGCGGGACTGCGGCATCTCCGTCGTCCAGACCCCGGTCGGCGACCGTTACGTGGCCGAGGCGATGTTCGAGCACAAGGCTGTGCTCGGGGGTGAACAGTCTGGCCATGTGATCTGTGCCGATCGCGGTCGTACCGGAGATGGATTACTCACGGGTGTCCGTCTCCTCGAGGTGATGGCCGCGACGGGCAAGCCGCTGGCCGAACTCCACAGGGAGGCGATCACCGTCTATCCGCAGGTCCTCAAGAACGTGCGAGTGGCGGACAAGGCACGGCTCGACGCCGCGGCCGGGGTTTGGAAGTCCGTCAAGGAGGCCGAGGACGCCCTCGCAGGCGACGGACGCGTCCTGGTGCGCGCTTCAGGTACCGAGCCCCTGGTCAGGGTGATGGTCGAGGCGTCGGACGCCGATACCGCCGATGCCGTCGCCGGTCGGATCGTGTCGGTGGTGCGAGCCGAGCTCGGCCCCCAGGACTGAGCGCACAACTCGTGCGGGCCGCATCATGGCCAGCCTCGATGGTGGGCGCGGAAATCGGCGACCTCGAACGAGGTCTGGGGTCCGAGCACCGTCGGATCCACCGGATGCTCCGATCGGGCGGCGGTTAGATCCGCTGCGGAGTAGTGGAGTGGGGCGAGCACCGGATCGACCCCGTACATCCGGGCCGCATTCTCCCCGAGGATCTTCCGTTTGATCTTCGGTGTCAGGTCGGGATATCCGAACCGCTCCTGGAACTCGGGGGTGATCTCGAACGCCTTGAGGGCATCGATCTGGCCCTGTGGTGAGCCATAGAAGATCGAATCCGTGCCCCAGAGGAGGTTGTCCTCCCCGACGGCGACCAGCAGCTTGCCGAGGAGGTGGGCGGCTTCCGTTGGCCTCTTCATGAGGTGCCACCAAGTGGTGCCGATTTCCGCGTACACATTGCTACCGGGAGCGACGCCGTTGCGGGCGAGCGACTCCACCAGCCGGTTGACACCGGAGGCTGCTGTCGCGTCCGTGTACGGGCCTTCCGTGACGCCGACCTCGAAACCCGAGTGATAGACGATGATGTCGACGTCGGGGTGCCTGACGGCAGCGGCTCCGATGTCGTGAGGCGATCCAGAACGGGACCGGTCCGCCAGGCCCTTGTGCACGAACACCCGCGGTATGCCGATATCGACGACTTTTTGGAGAAATCGATCGCCGACCTGCGGGAGGCTCGGATCGGAGTCGTCGAATCGCCAGGCGGCCGGAAAGTGGGTGAAGGTCTTCCACCCGGCAATGGTGTTCTCCGCAACGGTGCGGTCCATCTCCTCGAAAACTGCTTCGAGCGAGCCGAGTTGAGGGAGGACGAGTGCGTTGACGACGAGGCGTTCGTCCCGGCCGAGCGCCTGCACGACCCGCCGGGTCTCCTCCATGACCTCGGGCGGCAGCGGGCTGCCCTCCGGGAGTATCGGCAGACCGGACAGAGCGGCCATCCGCGTGTCCGAGCGGATGAACATCTCCTCCAGGAAGTGATTCATGGTGAAACAGGCTCGTGGGTCCTCCTCGTCATCGCAGGCGGCCTGCGGGAACTGTCTTCCCCAGAACCAGGCCCCGCTTGTCGTCGGGTCCAGGTCGTACTCGAGGAGATGCCCCTGCACGTCGAAGACGAACGGCGTCGCTCCCATCGCCTCGTAGGCGGCACCTTCGTCGAGGCGGGCCTGGGGGTCTATCAGGTACCGGCCACCCGGCCGCGCGCCGGTGGTGGCCTGAGCAGCCCGATCGATTGCGAGCAGGGTCACCGCGGTCGCACACGCCGACCGCAGGAAGGCACGCCGGGAGACGCCCAGTCGTCGAGCGTTGTCATCGCACTCTTCGATCGCCTCACCGACTGCGACTCGCTCGGCGGGAGTCAGAGCCGGAGGGTCGTACTCACCGTTCGATGCGGGACCGAACGTGATCGGCAACCCGGAGGTCATGTCGCGAGCGTACGCCGGCGGGTAGTCTCGCCGTCAGAGGTTTTCATGCCGGTTGAGACGCCGCGATCGAGCTCGTGGTTCACCGAGATCAGTTGAGGGGCGCTCCCGTTCTGGTGTGGATCGTCGACGGAGGAGCGCCGTGCGGATCATCGGACTCGGAGTAGACCTGGCGGACATCGACCGGGTGGCCCGCGTCTTCGGGAAGTATCCCCGTTTCATCGACCGTTGTTTCACGTCCCACGAGAAGGAGTACGCGCTCCGATTCGCCAAACCCGAGCGGAGATTGGCCGCTCGCTTCGCCGGCAAAGAGGCTGTGATGAAGTCGATGGGAACCGGGTGGCGAAGGATCCGCTGGACCGACATCGAGATCACCGGCGGGGGTAAGCCAACCGTCCGTATGACAGGGACCGCCGCCCGGCGCGCGGAGATGCTCGGAGTGACCGAGATCCACGTGACGATCACCCACACCGACACGTCGGCGCTGGTGATGGCCGTGGCGGTGGGAGAACACGAGAGCACGGGTGGTGGTGGGGGCCGGTAGCCCCCACCACCCGAGGTCGACCCGCTGGACGAGCGAAGAGCGCTCACCCTGGCGTTTGGCATCGAGGGGTCACGGGCCGACACTTGTCTCATCGGCCGGACTCCGACCTGGTCAAGGGGTGCCGCCGAATCGGCGGGGATAGGATCGGCCGCATGAAGCCGGTCATCACCCCTGCGGAGTCGGTGAGGCTCGATGAGTTGGGCGATGTAGACGCGCTCATGGAACGGGCGGGTTGGGCGATCTACCGGGCGGCGACCGAAATGGGCGCCGGATACGGCACCCGGGTGGTGGTGCTCGTCGGCCCCGGCAACAACGGTGGTGACGGCCTGGTGGCGGCTCGACACCTTCGCCATCGGGGCGTCGCCGTGAGTGTTCAACTCCTCGCAGAGCCACGCACCGGGCCGGCCGCCCGCGCCCTCCTGAGGGCACGCGCTGCCGGCGTCCCGGTGAGCCCGGTCACCGCACCGAGTCGCGCCGACCTCGTGATCGACGCTCTGTTCGGAGGGGGGTTCCGAGGGGAGTTGCCGGCAGAGATCCAGGCTTGGGCGGACTCTCCGTCGAGGGTGCTCGCCGTCGATGTGCCGAGCGGTCTCGACCCGCTCACGGGTTCGGCGTCGGAGGTGTGCTTTCGTGCCGAGCGGACGGTGACGTTCCACGCCTTGAGAACCGGCCATGTGTTGGGTGCAGGGCCGGACCGCTGCGGAGTGGTTGTGGTCGCCGACATCGGCCAGGGTGGCGAGCAGCCCATGTTCCTCCTCGCCGAGGACTCCGACGCGCCCCGGCCCGGTCGGAACCGCTCCGCTCACAAATGGTCGGCTGGCTCGGTTCTCGTGGTCGGCGGCGGTCCTGGAATGGTCGGGGCCGCAATCCTGGCCGGAAGGTCGGCGCTCACGTTTGGGGCCGGTGCCGTGGGAGTGGCTACCCCTGACCCTGCGATCGTTCAGACGGCGGCTCCCGAGCTGCTCGCGTACGGCCTCGACAGTCCTCCGGGGCGTTACCGCGTGTTGGTGGTGGGACCCGGGCTGGGAGCCCATGCCGCGGAGGTGGTGCCTTCCCTCCTGGAGGATCCGCGTGCCATGGTCTTCGACGCCGATGCCCTCGGCGTGCTGACTCCCGAACTGCTGTCGGTCCGTGGCGGGCCGAGTGTGGTGACGCCCCACGACGACGAATTCCGACGATTGACCGGGGAGGAGCCGTCACCCCACGCCGCCGGCGCGCTCGCACGCACCACAGGTGGGGTTGTGCTCCTCAAGGGCAACCCGACGATCGTCACCGACGGAGGGGCGTCGTGGCTGGTGCGGTCGGGTGGACCGGAGTTGGCCACGATCGGGACGGGCGACGTGCTGGCAGGCATGATCGCCGCGCTCATCGCCCGCGGTCTACCGGCACTCGATGCGGCCCTGTCCGCCGCGTACTGGCACGGTGTGGCCGCCGCCGATCTCAGACGGTCCGGTACCGTCACGGCCGAGATGCTCTCGGTGCACATTCGCGGTTTCGCCTGGGACGACGAATCGTGAGGCCATCGTGGGTCGAGATCGACCTCGCTCGGGTGCGGGCAAACGTGGGCGCCTTCAAGGGGCTGGTCGGAGGATCCGAGACCTGGACGGTGGTGAAGGCAGACGGCTACGGGCACGGTGACGTGCCGGTCGCAGAAGCAGCTGTCGATGCGGGAGCCCAAGGCCTCTGTGTTGCATTGGTGGAGGAAGGGGTGAGGATCAGGGAGGCGGGCGTCGATGCGCCGATCCTGGTTCTCTCCGAAGCCGATCCCGACGACCTCGCCGAACTCGTGCATTGGAGGCTCACCCCGACCGTCTACAGCCATTCGGGACTCGAGGCGCTAGCCGGCGTCGGTCCGGTTCCGACCGGGATCGCGCTCAAGGTGGATACCGGCATGCACAGGGTGGGCGGGTCGCCGGATCTGGTCACCGAACTCGCCGTACGGACGGGAGACCTCGGCATGACCGTGTCGTCGGTATGGACCCATTTCGCCGTTGCCGAGGAGGATGACCCCTTCACCTCCGAGCAGGTGGCACGTCTCCGGCGATCGGTCGAGATGATCCACCGGCGCGGTGTCGGGGGCTTTGCAGTGCACCTGTCGAACACGGCCGGAGCCATGCTGCACCCCGACGCTCGGGGTGACGCCGTTCGGGTGGGTCTCGGCACGTACGGTTTGTATCCATCGCCTGCCTGTCGGGGAGTGCTGGCGCTGCAGCCGGCGATGCGGGTCGTCTCTCATGTCACGCACATCGCCCGACATCCGCAGGGGACCAGGCCTTCGTACGGTCGACGCCGTCCTCTCGAATCCGAATCGACTGTCGTGACCGTTCCGATTGGCTACGCCGATGGGGTTCCCAGGCTGTTGGGGACTCGCAACGGAGAGGTTCTGATTCGTGGGCGCCGTCACCCTTTGGCCGGTGCCGTGACGATGGACCAGCTCGTGGTCGATGTCGGCGATGCCGATGTGGCGAGGGGCGACGAGGTGGTGTTGATCGGCGTCCAGGGCGACGCCGAGGTCACCGCCGACGAATGGGCCGAGAAGACGGACACCATCTCGTACGAGATCGTGAGTCGGATCGGCCCCAGGCTCCCACGCCGCTATCTCGACGAGGAAGGTGGCCGGCAATGACCAACCCTTCCATCACTGCGGTGCCCGGAGTCCGAGTTGGGCACTGGACCGATCATCAGGCCGGCACCGGTTGCACGGTGGTCGTGCTTCCCGAGCCCAACGTCGTCGCATGGGAGGTCAGGGGGGCTGCCCCCGGTTCGCGAGAAACTGCGCTCCTCGATCCCGGAATGCGCATCGAACAGGCCCAGGCGATCGTCCTCACCGGCGGCAGTGCTTTCGGACTGTCGACCGCCGACGGAGTCATGCGGGCTCTGGAGGCGGATGGACGGGGGCATGTCACGCCGGTGGGCAGGGTGCCGATCGTTCCGGCCGCAGTGGTTTTCGACCTGAAGCCCGACGGTCCGCGAGATCGGCCCGGTCCGGACGAGGGAGTTGCCGCGTACCGTGCCGCATCCGAGCTGCCGGTGGCGCTCGGTCTGGTAGGCGCAGGCACCGGAACCACCTCGGCCAAGTGGAGGGGCTTCGAGCACGCTCGCCCCGGCGGGGTCGGTTCGGCCGTCGTGCGTTGGGGGGATCTGGTGGTGGGGGCGCTGGTGGTGGTCAACTCCGTGGGCGATGTGTTCACGTTGGAAGGCGAACCGCTGACAGGTGGACCCGCGGTCCCCGGCCCGCCGGCCATGTTCCCGCAACCCGGAACATCGACCACCCTGGCGGTCGTGGCCACGAACGCCGCCCTGCCGCGAAGCGAGTTGATCCGGGTGGCTGTAAGGGCGCAGGACGCCTACTCGGTCTGCCTCCGACCCGCCCACACCCGATATGACGGCGATGCTTGTTTCGCCGTGAGCTGTGGGGACCTCGTCGAGAGCGTCGACGTCGTGGCCGAGGCGGCTTTCGAGGCGGTGGGCAGAGCGATCGAGTCGGCTGTGAGGGAGTCGGCGTGAGCGGGGGAGACACCAGCCCCAAACTCGACGAACTGCGGGTGATGGCCGAAGCGTGTACCGCCTGCCGGCTGGCCGACACCCGAACCAAGGTGGT
>JBFHRE010000052.1:0-16270 GCA_041591895.1 Acidimicrobiia bacterium | reverse complement strand
TGGTAACCGATCTCGTGGGCGATCTCGGCCGTCTCGCCGTCGGTATCCTCGAGCTCGGAAAGGATCATCGAAAAGCCGAGCACCGCAGTCAACGGCGTCCGGAGTTCATGCGACAGACCTGCGATGAACTCGTCCCTCGACTCGACGAGGGCTCGTGTGGCCTCCTCCTGAACCCGCAACTCGGTCTTCGAGAGCTGGCGGCGGGCGAGCGCCCGGTACCCTACGATCAGCGCCAGCGGACCGAGAAAGACCATCACCGCTCCGGCGGCGGTGGCAGCCGATCCAGCGAGGCTCGCGATGACCCGCAAGTCCGCCAAGGTCTTGTCGCGTGCGTCCAGGAGAGATGTTCGGACGGATTCGATGGCCGGCGCCGTGGTGGCCGTGTACTCGTGGCCAGCGCTTTCCGGATCCTCATCCACCAGCGAAACGGCAATGGCGTCAAGGCTTTCGAGGACGGTTCCGGCTTCACCGATCGAAGTCCGACCGAGGGCGGACTCGAGAGAGTGCATCGAGTACTCCAGCCGTGCGAGTGCCTCGGTGGCCACCACCGCGTCCGCTCTACCGGATAGCACCTCGTCGGTGGCGAAGATCGCAAGCAAGGCTTCCATCCGCGTGATCTCGAGCTGGCCCAAGGCGAGATCGACTGCGTCGAGATGATCGGTCCGTGAGCTGAGGATGTTGGCAGTGAACGACGCGGCGAGAATCACGCTCGCGAGCAGCGACAGCCCTTTCCCGAGCGACAGGGCGGCCGCCGACATGCCGTCAGAAGTGATTCGGAGTCCTCTCACGGTATGAACATCGGCCCCAGCCACCTACCCGCTGGAGGGGGTGTTCTGATACTGCCAAACAGACTAGTCATCAATCCGGCGCCCGCGAGAAGCTTGGCCCGGAACTGCCGCGACACAATCCCATCGCCTAGGATTCACGCTCTACTTTAGATTGAGGGTCGGCGTATCCTCTCCCCTCCGATTCTTCCTCCATAGTCACCCCGGCGGGTCAATACGCCGCCGGTCCACTCATTCGTTCTTGAGTCGTTTCGCAACCGCATGTTGGCTGGGCGTCACAAGAACGGAAGCGAGCCGGACTCCAGGATCGTGGCCCGAGGATCCACGCTGCAGCGGTCTCCGTTCTGGCCGGCAAGTCCGGGGTTCGTCTTCGAGCACTGCACCCGCTATCTCCGGCCGGTGGGGTGGTTGCTGGTCAACCCCAGCCACGGGGATGTTGCGATGGCGTCGATCAACCCCGAGTACTCGCTCCGGCAGTCGTGAGCGCGCCTGGGCGGGCCAATACACGGTCACCGACCAGGACCTCGACAGGTTGAGACGGGCGGTCGACGCTCTCGCAGAACACCTGCCCCGTGGCGACGTTGTCGACCTGGAGGGAGCCCACGCCTCCCACATCCAGAGCATCGATCGGTTCATCGAAGCACTCGAAGAGCACCTTCATAAAACATCCTGAACCGTCTTTCGGAACTTGGCTGCCTCCGCCGGAGGCGTCGGCGTCGGCCCGCCGAAAGTAGTCCCGACGCGAGCGGACGCCTGATCGGACATGCATGAGCGTCGCGATCAGCGCAGCGACAACCAGAGGTCAGCTCGCCGACCAGGCATGTGATGGCGCTCGACCACGTGTCGATCGTTCGGACGATCCCCTTCTGTCCGAGTGTCGACGATCCGGACACCAGCACCGTGGCCCAATACCAGATGATGAACGAGCCGATCTGAGCAGAGCCTCTCGGATTGATGCGCATACTTTCAGGGATGGGCTCGATGATCACCGCCGCATGTGTCATCGATCGGGAAGAAGGCGGCGCCGAGGCTCTCGCGGAGACTGATGTCACGCTGAAGCCTCATATCGCACAGCAAGCCGAATACTCGAGATCGGCGCGTCATGTGAACCTCCCCGACTCCGGAAAACCGAGGGGAGCATCAGGTGAGGTTGGAACAGCATCGCGAGCACGACGTATTGAGTTTTCGTATCCGTCCCAAGCTCAGTGGCCTGTGATCCAGGTACAAACACTCAGGCTTCTTGGCCTGGGGCAGAGCCAGTAACATCGCCACCCATGTCAGGAAGCGGCGGCGGCAACCACGGACTCCGGTTCGGTTTGCGGATTCCCTCGTATGCACCGCCGGGTCTCACCTACGAGACCGGTGTGGCGCTCCTCGACTATTGCCGCCGGGTCGATGATGGTCCCTACGAGGACATATGGGTGATCGATCACCTACTGGTGTCAAAAGGCGTCTACGGGGTGTCGTGGCTCGACTCGCTTGCCACTCTTTCGGCCGCCGCCGGCGTCACCCGGCGCGTGGGGTTGGGGACGGCGGCGCTAGTGCTTCCGCTGCGTCACCCCGTCATCCTCGCTAAGGAGATCGCCTCTTTGCACATGTTGTCGGGCGGCCGGTTTCGGTTCGGGGTTGCGGTCGGCTGGGACCCCGACGAGTTCGCCGCAATCGGGATCCCGCTCAACGAACGCGGCAAACGCACCGACGAAGCCCTCGAGTTGATCAGGCTCCTACTGACCGAGGAGCACGTGACGTTCGCCGGCAGGTACTGGCAGGTCGAGGATCTCACCATCTACCCAAGGCTCCCGGAACTGCCGCCGGTGTGGATCGCGGGCGGAACACTCACCCACGCTCCGGACACACCCGACAAGCCGTATATCGCCAAAGGAGTGCTCGACCGGATCTTGGGGGCAGACGGCTGGATGGCCCGGTCGAGCGGGAGCGATCCCGCCGACGTCCAAAACGACCTGGGAGTCGTCACGGAACACCTCCTCGCCAACCGCCGCCCGCCCTCCGAGCTGACCTTTGGCGCAACCCAATTCCTCCACGTGGTCGAGGACGGCGCCCTGGCGCTCGACGAGCAGATGCCGCTCTTCATGCACATCATGGGCGGGCATCGCACCGTCGCGGATTTGCGGGCCTCTTATCTGACCGGGACCATCGAAGACATGCTGGCGACGATCTCGACTCTCCGAGACGCCGGACTGGAATACCTCATCCTCACCCCGCTCGTCACGGATCCGCACCAGCTGGAGTTGATCACGCGCCATATCGTCGAGCCGTTTCTCGTCTGATCTCTGCGGTCTTGTTCGCTCAGTCGACACCGGCCTTCCGAATGGCGGCGAGCACCCGGTCGGGAGTGGCAGGAATGGTTCGGATCGCGACCCCGATGGCATCCCGGATGGCGTTGAGAATGGAGGGTGCTGTGGGGATGAGGGAGTGCTCCCCGATTCCCTTGGCCCCGTAAGGGCCGAAAGGATCGATCGATTCGACCAGGATGCTCACTATCTCGGGAACGTCCCCGAACGTAGGGATCAGGTAGTCGTGCAGATTCTCAGTCCGACCCGGCAGGTACTCCTCCATCAGCGCCATCCCGATCCCCTGGGCGATTCCGCCCTGGATCTGGCCCTCCAACAACACCGGGTTCACTGCTCGACCAACATCGTGGGCAGCGGTGATCTTGAGAAGCCGCACCCTTCCCAGATCCAGGTCGACCTCGAGTTCGGTGAGCTGGGCCCCAAACCCGTAAACGGCATACGGCACACCTTGTCCGTTCTCGTCGAGCGGAACGGTTGGCGGGTCGTAGGTAGCTTCGGCCACCGCGACATATCCGTCGGCGTCGAGCGGGAGCGCCGCCAGATCGACTTCTTCGACCCGGCCTCGATCGTGGAACTCGAGGCGCCCTCCAGATACCAGAAACGTTGCTTCGTCTGAGGCACTCGACAGGGCGAGGATACGACGGCGCAGGGCCTGCCCGGCTGCAAAAGCGGCGTTGCCGCTGACATAGGTCTGGCGGGAGGCCGACGTCTTCCCGGCATCGGGCGTGGTGTCGGTGTCGGCTCCCACCCGGTCGATAGCGCTCATCGACACCCCCAGAGCGTCTGCGCAGATCTGGCTGATCACCGTGTTGGCGCCCTGGCCGATGTCCACTGCGCCCTGGTGGAGAATGATCCGACCGGTCGGGCGCAGACCCACCTTGATCGTGGAGGGGTTGGGCAGCGCCGTGTTGCCGCATCCGTACCACATCCCGGCCAGACCAACCCCGCGCCGGGTGCGACCGGCGGACTTGTTCTTCTCCGCCCCCTCTTCGCGTGCTCGCGTCCAAATCGGCCGCAAGGCCTCGAGACAGTCCGCGTAGCCGACGCCGCTCTCGAAGACCTGGCCGGTGACCGTTGGGTTGCCCGCCATCAAGGCGTTTCGCAATCTGAACTCGAGCCGATCCACACCTACTGCGTCCGCCAGCTCATCAAACAGACACTCCTGGGCGATCGCCGCCTGGGGGACGCCAAATCCGCGAAAAGCCCCCGACGGAGGGTTGTTTGTGTGGATTGCCGCACTACGGGCCCGATACGCGGTGTAGCGATAGGGCCCGCCGGCGTGGACCGGGACCCGATTGGCCACGGTTGGCCCCCACGAGGCGTAGGCACCAGTGTCGAACACGCCATCGAAGTCCATGGCTACGAGCTGACCGGCTGACGTCGCCCCGACCCTGGCGGTGATCCGCGATGGGTGGCGCTTTGTGGTCGACATCATCGACTCCGGTCTGGTGTAGACCATGCGGACCGGGCGGTTCAGCCGCCACGCGGCCAGTGCCAGCATGGGTTGGATCGAAAGGTCGAGTTTTCCTCCGAACCCGCCGCCAACGGCCGAAGGGACAATGCGCACCTGGGCGGGAGAGAGGTCGAGGATCTCGGCAACTTCGGTCAGATCCATGTGGGGCGTCTGGGTGGTGGCATGAACCTCGATCCGATCGCCAACCCGCACCGCGAACCCGGCTTCGGGTTCGAGATAGGCGTGCTCGACGAATCCGGTCGAGAATTCGCCTGCCACCTGTCTCTCGGCGATGTCCCAGGCGGCGTCCAGGTTTCCCGTTTGCACAAGGCCCCGGATGAGGACGTTCCCTTCCCGGTCGCCGTGGAGCAGATGGGCACCGGCGGCGACCGCTGCCTCCGGACTCCGCAGTTCCGGGAGTGGGTGCCATTCGACGGGAAAATCGTCGAGATCGAGCATGGAGATGGCATCGACTTCTCCTACGACCAGAGCAATCGCTTCTCCCCGAAAGCGGGTTTCTCGCTCGGCAAACACCGGTTGGTCGGCAAGCGATGGAATCACGCCGAACCGATTGCGGCCGGGGATGTCTGCCGCGGTGAACACGGCAACGATCCCGGCGCGGGCTCCGACATAAGAGGCGAGGTCGGCGATCTGAAAGCCCGCCCTGGCGTGGGGCGACCGTATCGCCCGCGCCTCCAGCACGCCGGGTAGCGACCCATCGGCCCCGAACACCTCCTTGCCTCTGACCTTGGGAACTCCGTCCACCCGTGGCACCCTTGCTCCCACCGCCTTGCCCTCGGCCGCAGTGACCTGGCTTTCTTCGAAGGCAGGTGCGGCGACCACGGCCTCGATGATTTTTCGGTAACCGGTGCACCGGCATAGAACTCCGCCCAGGGCGTCCTTCACCGACTGCTCGTTCGGCGCCGGGTCGGTCATCAAGAGCCCGGCGGCGGCGACCAGCATTCCGGGGATGCAGATCCCGCACTGAGCTGCCCCGTAGTGGAGGAACGACCGCTGGAGGACGTCGAGGCGACCGCTCCGATCGAGGCCCTCCAGGGTGAGGACCTCACGTCCCTCAAGCCTTCCGACCGGGATGGTGCAGGCGTTCACCACAGAACCGTCGATGAGCACAGAACAGATCCCGCAGTCGCCGGCCTCGCATCCGACTTTGGTGGCGGTGAGGCCGAGGTCCTGCCTGAGAACGTCGGTGAGTCGGCGCATCGGCAACACGTCGAGCTCGACGCGAACCCCGTTGATCGACAGGCTCAGACTCGCCACGAGACGGCCGCCACCCGCGCCAGCAGCTTGCGGATCAGCACCAGCGCAGCCTCCATCCGGTAGGCGGCGGAAGCTCGCACATCGTCGATCGGACTGAGATCGGCCAGATGTTGCATCCCAACCAGGTCGTCAGGATTGTCGAATATGGAGCGGCCACGAAGATCGACCTCGAGCGCCCTCAGTCGCCGGGCGACAGGAGAACACGCCCCGACGGCGAGGCGGGCATCCAAAATCGTGCCATCTCCTGCGATGTCGACCACGCCCGCCACCATCACGATCGAGATCACCAGGTAGGTCCGCGATCCGAGCTTCAGAAAGTCGGAATGCCCGTTCCCGCCGACCCGGGGAACGACTACCGCGGTGAGGATCTCGCCGGGACGGAGAGCGGTCTCGCGATACCCGGTGACGAAGTCGGCGAGGGGGATCGTTCGACTCCCGTTCCGCGAGGTGAGTTCAACCGAGGCGTCGAGAGTGAGGAGCGGTGGAATGCCGTCGGCGGCGGGCGATGCGTTGCACAGATTCCCGGCGATCGTCCCCGCGTTCTGAATCTGGATGCCACCCACTTCGCGGGCAGCGAGGCGGAGACCATCAAAACACCGGGGTAGGTCTGCGTCTCTGAGGTCCGCCCACCGCGTCAACCCACCGATCCGAACCGAATCCACGCCGGCTTCGATCCCCCGCAGTTCGTCCACACGGGACAGGTCGAGGACCCGCTCATCGAGAGGGCGCCCGACCCTGGCCGGAAAGAAGTCGGTTCCCCCGGCAACGATCGTCAGTGGTGTGTCGGCTAGCGCCGCCAAGGCAGTACCGAGGTCGGTCGGTGCCAGGTAAACCATCGGTCTAGCGTCTCCTCGAAGGGAATCGACTACCTAGCATAGAACGGCGCCGGACCCGGCCTGGTCTGCCCCGGCGTCGCATCCGGCCCAGGATTAGGCTCGGCGCGGATCACAGATCGGAAGGTCCGGATGGAGATTCGCAAGTTCGTAACCATGATCGACGAGGTTCGGTTTGAGGCGCGACGCCCCGTTGACCCGCCGATCCGAAGAGTGATTTCGGGGGTTGTCCTCTCCAATCCGTTCGCCGGCACCTATGCAGAAGACCTCACCGATCTGATCGATGGCTCGGTCGAGCTGTCAGCTGTTCTCTCGCAGTCCGCCGTCGCCCATCTCGATGGCAGACCCGTTCACAGTTACGGCAAAGGGGCAATTGTCGGAGTCAAGGGAGAACTCGAACACGCAGCCGCCCTCCTCCATCCCAAGTTCGGCAACCCGCTCCGAGAGGCATGTGGAGGAGGGAAAGCCATCATTCCTTCCACCAAGAAGCGAGGTGGCCCTGGCACACCACTCGACATTCCGCTCCACTACAAGGATGCCGCGTTCGTTCGGAGCCACTTCGACGCCGTCGAACTGAGGGTGATCGATGGGCCAGCCGACGACGAGATCGTCCTCGCCGTAGCTGTCACCGACGGCGGCCGACCCCACCCCCGGGTCGGCGGTCTTGAAATCGGTGGAATCGTCGGCGAGGATGGCCTGCGATGACCGATCTGGTCATCACCAATATCGGAACCATCGTCACCGGCGACATGGAGGCGCCGATTGCCGACGGAGACACGATCGTGTGCCGCGACGGCGTAATCGCCTATGTCGGTGCCTGGGCAAACGCCAACACCGAAGGCGTGAGCAAGACGATTGATGCCGCCGGCGCAACGGTGATACCCGGGTTGCATGACAACCATGTCCACCCGGTGATCGGCGACTACACCCCGAGACAACGCCAGGTTGACTTCATCGAATCCAGCCTCCAAGGTGGAGTGACGACAATGATTTCGGCAGGCGAGCCCCACACCCCGGGCCGGCCGACCGACCCGGTCGGTGTGAAGGCGCTGGCGATCCTCGCCCACAAGTCGTTTGCCAACCTGCGCCCCGCAGGCGTCAAGGTCCGTGCCGGCGCGGTGATGCTGGAGCCCGGCTTGACGGAGCAAGATTTCGTCGAGATGGCGGCCGCCGGTGTGCGTCTCGTGGCCGAGATCGGGATCTCAGGAGTGAAAGATCCGGAGGAGGCCGCCGCCATGACCCGATGGGCGCAGGCCGAGGGGATGCGAGTGATGGTGCACACGGGCGGGGCCTCGATCCCCGGCAGCGGTGTGATCGGCGCCGATTTCGTAGTCGCGGTTCAGCCGGATGTGGCGGGACACGTCAACGGCGGACCCACCGCCCTCCCGCTCACCGATGTCGAGCGGATTCTCGAAGAAACCTCCGCGCACATCGAGTTGGTCCACAACGGGAATGTCAAGGCCGCCGCCGACGTGGCCCGGCTTGCTGCCGAGAAGGGTGACCTGTCTCGGATCGTGCTCGGGACCGATAGCCCGGCAGGCTCCGGCGTCCAGCCGCTGGGGATCCTCAGGGTGATGTCATGGGTGGCTTCCTTGGGTGGGATTCCCCCCGAACTGGCCGTGGCCATGGCTACAGGCAACGTCGCCGGGCTCCACCGACTTGCTACCGGAATCATCGCCACCGGCCGCGAGGCCGATCTGGCCATCGTCGATGCCCCTCTCGGTTCCCAGGCTGCGGACGCGTTGGGCGCTCTGGCGATCGGCGACACACTGGCGGTGGCCGCGGCCGTGATCGATGGCACCTGGCGATTCACCAAGAGCCGCAACACACCGCCCGCCACCCGGCCGATCAGCTTCACCGACCGATGACGACCGAAACCTCCCCGACCGCTTTCTCCGAATACCGGGTGATCCGCGACCTGGCGTTCGACCCGACCGCCACCGCCGTGCTCGTTATCGACATGCTCAACGACTTTCTCGAACCTGAAGGAGCGATGCCACTCCTCGAAGGTCGCAGTCTCTACGAACCTTGTCACAGGCTGTTGGAGGCCGCCCGCAGTGCCGGCGCACGAGTGATCTGGGTCTGCGACGAACACCCGGTTGATGACCGCGAGTTCGACAAGCGGTCTGTTCACTGTATCAAGGGGACATGGGGAGCCGAGATCGTGAACGAACTCGAGCCCGCCGAAGATGAGTACCGGGTAGCCAAGCGCCGCTATTCGGGTTTCTACGAAACCGACCTCGATCTTCGCCTCCGCGAACTCGGCGTCCGCCATCTCATCCTGACCGGGGTGGTGACGAACATCTGTGTTCGCTCGACCGCGCATGACGCCTTCTTCCGTGGCTACGACGTGATCGTGCCCCTCGATTGCGTCGCTGCCACCTCCCAGCGCGAACAAGAATCCACGCTTTACGATCTCGACACCCATTACGGCACCGTCGCTTCACTGGACGAAGTGTTGAACATTCTCTCCTCATCCACCACGAGGGCCTGAGTAGACTCTCGCAATGCGGACGCTCGAGAACTTCATCGATGGAGGCTGGACGCCCATCGAGGGATCCAACTCGGTCGCCGTCACCAACCCGGCGACGGGCGCCACCATCGCCATCCACCCTCAATCGAGTTCCGTCGACGTCGACCGGGCCGTCGCTGCCGCCGCCGAGGCTTTCCGCGGATGGTGGATGACCCCGGTGCCTACACGGTCGGCGATGATGTTCCGCTACCGGCACCTTGTTTGGGATGCGCGAGAGGAGTTATCCCGAATACTGGTCGAGGAGAACGGGAAGACGTTGGCGGAGGCTCGGGGCGAGATGCTCAGGGCTCTCCAGTACATCGAGCATGCTTCGGCCGTCACCGAGACCATGAAGGGGGCCGTCACCGAGAATGTCGGTTCCGGGGTTGACATCGAGTACATCCGCGAGCCCTTGGGCCCGTTCGCCGTCGTCGCCCCGTTCAACTTTCCGGCGATGATCCCGCTCTACTTCACGTGGGCCGTTGCCACCGGAAACCCGGTCGTGCTGAAACCGAGCGAACACTGCCCTCTCACCAGCGTACGATTGGTCGAGCTCGCTACCGAGGCGGGGTTTCCAGCCGGAGTGGTCAACCTGGTTCTGGGAGACCGGACGGTGGTCGAGCGGCTTGCCGAACATCCCGACATCGTGGGTCTGTCCTTCGTCGGTTCGTCCGAGATCGCCGAATACGTCTACAAACTAACCACCGGGTTTGGCAAACGCTGCCAGTCGCAAGGAGGTTCCAAGAACCATCTCGTCGTGACCGACACCGCCATCCTTGACAAGTGCCTGCCCAACATCGTCTCCTCCATGCTGGGCAGCACGTCCCAACGCTGTTTCGCCGGGTCGAACCTGCTCATCTACGAGTCGGTCTACGACCAGTTGCTCGAGCGATTCCTGGAAGGAGTCAAGGCTCTTCGGCTCGGGCCGGGGATGGACGAGTTGGCCACGCTGGGACCAGTCATATCCCACGATTCACGCGACCGACTGGCGGCGGCAGTGGCGACTGCCGAGGCGGCCGGAGCGGCTGTGCTCCTCGACGGGCGGGGGGCGACCGTGCCCGGTTTCGAAAGCGGCTCGTGGATGGGCCCGACGGTCGTGGCCGCCGAACCCGGAATGGAGATCTTCGACCGAGAGCTGTTTGGTCCGGTGCGATGTGTCAAAAAGGTCAGCGGCCTCGATGAAGCGCTGGCGGTGATCGACGCCAGCACCTATGGGCACACCGCTGCGATCTATACCGAGCAGGGTGGAGTTGCCCGGGAGTTCCGGCAGCGAGCGAACGTCGGCCAGGTCGGGATCAACATCGGAACCCCGGCCCCCATCGCCTTCTACGCGGTGGGCGGGCGGAAGAGTTCGTTCTACGGCTCGCATCGCGGTCGCGCCAACGATGCAGTCGACTTCTACACAGACAAGAAGGTGGTGGTCTCGACGTGGCATGTCGACACCACCCAGCAATCAGGGGTCGATCCGGCCTTCGAGGGCAGCGGAACCCAATAACCGAGATACCAACGGAGGATGGATATGAGGCACCTGAAACTACTGACCGTCGGCCTGGCGCTGGCCCTCACGGCGACGGCCTGCGGGAGCGGCACATCCGAGGATACGACTCCCATCAAGATCGGGATCATCGCCGACCTGACCGGCCCGTTCACAACCTACGGCAACAGCCTGGCCCGCAGCGCCCAACTGGCCATCGACGAGATCAACGCCGGCGGCGGCATCGACGGACGCGAGGTCGAAGTGATCATCGAGGACATCCAGACGGATGTCGCCGCAACCGTGGACAAGGCTCGCAAGCTGGTGCAAAGCGACGATGTCGATCTGGTGATGGGCCCCATCGGTTCAGACGCCAATGATGCCGCCTATCAAGAGGTGGTCCAGAACGGCAACAAGTTGCTGTTCTACACCGAGACCTACGAAGGCGGGAAATGCGACGATCTGTACTTCTCGTTCGGCGCAGTGCCCGCCCAACAGATTCGGCCCTTGATCCCGATACTCCAGGACGCATACGGCCCGAACGCCATGCTGTTCGGAGCGGACTACGTTTGGCCGCGGCGCAGCTTCGAGATCGCCAAGCCAATCATCGCCGACGGCGGCGGAACGGTCGTGTCGGAGTTGTATCTCCCCCTCATTGCCGACGACTTCAGCGAACTTGTACAGGAAGTGCGTGACACGCAACCGGACTACATTTTCTCGCTGTATCCGGCGGTGTGGGGTGCAGCGTTGAAGGCGCTGGACGACGCCGGGCTTCTCGACGATGTCGGGGTCGGGACGATCTTCCTGGGCGATCCCGATTACGTCGGTATCGCTGACCTGGCCGAGGACTCCTACACCGCCCTGCCGTTCTTCACCGCGGCCGACGCCGCAGGGGTGGGACCGTTCCTGGAGGCATACGCCGCCAAGTTCGGCGCAGGTGAGATCCCGTCCGGCGGTGAGGGAGTTGGCGCCTACAACGCCGTATGGCTCTACAAGCAGGCAGTCGAGGAAGCCGGATCGACCGATCCCGCTGCGGTGGCCGCGGCGATGGTCGGCCAGACCTTCGATGGGCCAACAGGACGTGTCGAGATGATGCCGTCACACCACCTCAAACAAACGATCAACCTGGTCCAGGCCCGGAACGGTCAATACGTGCTGATCGATTCATTCGATGACATGGATCCCGAGGAGGCGTGCTCGCTCTAGCCGTGGTGGCAGATCAACCAGTGTCGTCCCAGGCCGGGATACCCCCGGGTCTTCACTCCAGAGGACCCGGGGTGCTCGGCCACCTGACGTTGAGAAGGATCGAGTGGGGCTTGGCCGCGGTCCTCGTGGCCGTTCCGTTGGTGAGTCGCGACGCGTTCGTCGTCGATCGAATCGGACGGTTTCTGCTCCTGGCGGTGTTCGCGATCTCGGTGGATCTCATATGGGGTTACGGCGGGATGTTTACGTTTGGACACGCGGCCTTTTTCGGCGGCGCCGGTTATGTGGTCGGAATTTTGACCACAAGGGAGGGGTGGATCCTCCCCCTCCCTCTCGGCCTCTCGCTCGTCGTTGCGGTCCTATCGGCGGCCGCCCTCGCGCTTGCGATCTCATACTTCACGTTCTCGGGAAAGGGCGCGCTCCGAGGGGTTGAGTTCGCGGTGGTCACTCTGGCAGTGAGCGTGGCCTTCGAACGACTGGCCAACGCCGGCGGGTCAATCACGGGCGGTCAGAATGGGATCCTGATCACGTCCCGGCTGAGCCCCTTTCACCGCGGGCATAACTTCTACATCCTGGCCGCCATCGTGCTGCTGGCGACATACGTCGGCGTCAAGCGCTACCTCCGATCGCGTGCCGGCTTGGTCTTTCGAGGGATCGGCCAGAACGAGGAGAGGGTCGAGTTGCTCGGCTACGACGTCGCTCGCTTCAAGCGATGGTCGTTCGTCCTCTCCGGCTCGCTCGCCGGTTTGGCCGGATCACTGTTCTACGTTCACGAAGGCATCGTGTCACCAGCGGCCGTCGGAGTGGGTTGGTCCACCCTCGTGCTGCTGTGGGTCGTGCTTGGCGGACGGGCCACCCTCATCGGGCCGGTGGTCGGAGCGATCGCTCTGCCTTACCTCACTGCCCGGCTCTCGGGCACCCTGCTCGACACGTGGCTGGTGGTGGTCGGCGTGATCCTCGTTGTGGTGATCGTGGCCGTCCCGGCCGGCATTTTCGGCTTTCTGAAACGCGAGCCCGCTTCGTGAGCATTCTGCGAGTGGAGGGCCTCTCCAAGGCGTTTGGTGGTTTCACCGCCGTGGATCGAGTCTCGTTCACCGTCGGACGGGGAGAGATGCGAGGCCTGATCGGCTCCAACGGCGCCGGTAAGAGCACCCTGCTCCATCTGGTCTATGGAAGGATCACGCCGGACTCCGGCTCGATCTGGTTCGGAGACACCGACGTCTCACGGCTGTCGGCGACGGCACGCGCCCGCTTGGGCATGGGCCTCGTGTTCCAGCTCACGTCGGTCTTCGACGGTCTGACCGTCTGGGAAAACCTCCTTCTCGGGGCATTGTGGAAAGGTGGCTCATCTCCAGCCGGCGACCGCCCCCCGAGAGCCGAACCAGGCGAGATCGAGCGGGTCCTCGAATTGGTGGATCTCGCAGGTATGCGCCACCGCCAAGCCGGCAATCTCAGTCATGGGGCGAAGCAATGGCTGGAGATCGGGATGGTTCTGCTCAGCAAGCCGACCCTGTTGCTCCTCGACGAGCCCACCTCTGGAATGACGGATGCAGAAAGCCGCCGGACCGCAAACCTACTGCTCGAGCTACGCAACGAGCAGGCCATCGAGGGGCTGGTAGTCGTGGAGCACAACATCGAGTTCATCCGCCTCGTGAGCGACCGCGTCACCGTGATGCATCGGGGCAGTGTCCTTGCGGATGGAACGATCGACGAGGTGTCGGACGACCGCGCCGTCCAGGACTCCTATCTGGGTCGGTTACATTGAGCGCCACCCTCGAGGTGACGGGGCTGTCATCCGGATACGGACAAACGACCGTCCTCCGCGCCGTTGGTTTCTCGGCCGATCGGGGCGAAGTTGTCTGTGTCATGGGACGCAACGGAGCGGGCAAAAGCACCCTTCTCAAGGCCGTCATGGGTCTGCTGCCGAAGACCGGGAACGTTCAGCTCGAGGGAACCGAGATCGGACGCTGGCCGGGCCACCGTGTCAATGCAGCCGGCATGGTGTGGGTGCCGCAAGAAGACTCCGTGTTTCCCGGACTCACCGTTCGTGAGCATCTGATGATCTCCGTCGGCCACGAAATCGATCGAGGGGTGGAGCTGGCCGCATCCTTGTTCCCGGTCTTGAAGGAACGCCTGGACCAGCCTGCTCAGACGCTCTCGGGGGGCGAGCGCAAGATGCTCGGGATCGCCCAGGCGTTCATCGTCGAGCCAAAGGTGGTGCTCATGGACGAACCTACCGAAGGGGTCGCCCCTGTGATCGTGGAGATGCTCGTCTCGGCGATCGCCGGCCTTGCCAAAAGAGCCGCGATCGTCCTCGTCGAACAGAACATCGACACGGCGCTCGCACTCGGGTCGCGGGCTCACATCCTCGAACAGGGATCTGTGGTCGAAACGGGAGATGTCAACGACCTTCACTCCCGCGGAATTCTGGAACGGCGGCTGGCCCTCTGATGCCGTTGGGCCTCCCTGTCGACTCGTTCAACGTGATCGCGCTCGCCGCAGTCTTCGTGTTGGTGGCGGTCGGACTCCACTTCACGTTCGGAATGCTCAATGTGGTGAATCTGGTGCACGGTGAACTCATCTTGATCGGCGCCTACACGGCATTCCAGATTCAGCAGACGACCGGCAACGTCCTGCTCGGCATGGCTCTAGCCGTCCCGGTGGCGGCGATCGCCGGCGTCGCCATGGAGCGGGGCGTGCTGCGGTTTCTCTATGACCGGCCACTGGATTCGCTGCTCGCCACATTTGGTCTTGCCGTGATCATCCGGCAGGTAGTCCAATTGGTGTTTTCGGCGAATCCTCGGACCGTGACCGATCCGATCGGAGGATCGTTCGTCGTGGGAGGTTTCAACATCCCGTGGTGGCGTCTGGTGATCGTCGTCTCAACGGCGCTCGCGGTCGTAGGGGTCTCTCAGCTCATGACGAGGACGAGCTTCGGGCTTCACGCCCGAGCAACGGTTGCAAATCCGAAGCTGGCCGAAGCAATGGGGGTGAACACGGGCCTGGTGCGCGCCGGCCTGTTTGCGATTGGATCAGGGCTCGCCGGCCTCGCCGGTGCCATGCTCGCCCCGATCAACACCCTCAACCCCCAATTCGGGCTGCTCTTTCTCGTCAACTCGTTTCTAGTGGTGATTCTGGGGGGGACCGGATCGCTGCGAGGTCTGATCGTTGCCGGCATCCTGCTGGGAGGTACCCTCGCAGTCCTCCAGTTTATGATCTCGACGATCGTGGCTCAGATCGTTGTCCTGGCCATCGCCATCGTCGGGGTCAGGGTGCGGCCGCTCCTCGGCCAGACCGGGAAAGGTCGGAGGAAATGGCGGCTACGTCGAAGAAGCGGCTGACCGTCAACCGACGTCCACGCCGGCCGCAGCCATCTCGGCCAACGCCCGCGTGCCGTCTCCTTCGGCGAGATCGACCGATCGAATCGCGCTTGTGATGACTCTGACCTCGAATCCGGCGGCTAATCCATCGATAGCCGTCGCCTTCACGCAGTAATCGGTGGCCAGTCCCACAACAACAATCCTCTCGACCGCTTGGGCGTGAAGCAGATCGGCCAGTTCGGTAGGCATTCGTTCCAGGGTCACCGGGTCCTGCATGGTGAACCCCGAGTAGCCGTCCTCACCGTTTGTGCCCTTTAACACCACGGGACCGTCCACCACCAGGTCGGGATGGAACTCGGCTCCCCAGGTGTCACCGACGCAATGCACCGGCCAGACACCACCGTCCTTGGCAAAATGGGGCGTGGACTCCGGGTGCCAATCGGCCGTGTATGCGACCCAAGCACCAGCCTTCTTGGCGCGGCCGATCTCGGCATTGATCACCGCAACCACATCTTCGCCGCCTTGGACATAGAGATTTCCTGAAGGATCGGCGAAATCGTTCTGGACGTCGACGATGACGAGGGCGGTGGTGGGGGTGTAATTGATTGTGATGATCAGATCATCGCACGAGACGTTGCAAGGAACCGGCGGCATCGACAGATTTTTCTCGTCGCCACCCTCTCAGCGAGGGCGATCCCCGGTGTCCGCAGTTCGCCATGCTCGCTGCGTCGGTCGACTCATCTTTTCACCATCAACTCGAATCGGCGACGCTGCGGCTGCTCTCGCCGCAACTGGCGGACGGGTCCTGGCCGAGCGCTCGCTGCCTACGGGGTGACCGAACGCCACGTGCTCAACGCTTCGCCGGCATCACAAGGGCGTGTCTCCGCGGACCCGTACCGTTTGTTCTCTACCGCGCATGCGGGCATCTGGCTAACCGTCCTGTCCCATCATCTCTCGTCAGAAGAGGAGGGATACTTCGTGTCTGAGAACACGTCGGACTTTGCCGACCCGAGCGACCGGTCGAGATCCCATCCCCAGATCGCAGCTGCGGTGCCAGCTGGTCACACGGCGTTGTCCTACTACCCGTCAGTCGCTGCCCT
>JBFHRE010000051.1:0-16617 GCA_041591895.1 Acidimicrobiia bacterium | reverse complement strand
GATCCCGGCTGGGATCGCGGGGTCGCCCGCGAGGGATGGTCGCAGTGCGCATGCTCTCGATCTGCATCGGATCATATTACCATACGGTACCGTTTGATATATACGGAGCGGGCAAACGCCAGTCTCGAGTCCCGAGTCCCGAGACACCTGCCGACAGTTCGGCGCCTCCCCCTGGAACGGCCGGCCGGACCACGACCACCACCCGCCAGGACCGACCAGGGGTCTGGGGGTCGCCCCCCAGAAGAGACCGACCCCAGAAGACAACCCCACCACGGGGACAGAGCAGCCGGAATCCGGCCACCGGCCACCGGCCACCAGTCTGCCAAGACTCGCGGGCGGGCGATGCTCTCTTCTCCTCCCCTAGCGGGCAGAGCAAGCGTTGGGGGAGGTGGCCCCCAAGAAGATTGTTTGGGGTCCGGAGGGGGCAGCAGGAGACCGGAGACTCGGGGCCGGCGACGTCGAGGCCATCAGCCTCGACCCAGGGGGTCGCCCCCCAGAAGACACCGGGTCACTCGGCCAGCATCTGTCCCAGCAACTGCAGTTCCTCGATCGCGCTCCCCAACACCCGGTGATCCGAGATGTCTCTCACCTCGTCGATGTGGGCGGCGAGGTTCTCGACCGTAGCCGGTCCCTCCGACAGCCACCCCTGGTTGACCCCGATGAAGAACCGGGCGAATCGCCCGCCACCGGCGGAGAAGATCTCGCGGGTATACGGGTTCGCTTCCGAGGCCAGAAAGACCACAATCGCGGTCACCTGCTCGGGCGACGTCTGCTCGGCCAGGGGTCCGAGGATCTCTTCTGTCATACGCGTCCTCGCCACCGGCGCCACCACGTTGGAGTTGATCCCGTATCTGGCCCCCTCGATGGCCAGGGCATTCGAGAGCCCGATCAGGCCCGCCTTGGCAGCTCCGTAGTTGGCCTGACCGAAGTTACCGAGGATCCCGCTGTTCGAAGATACGTGCACCAGCCGTCCGTACGTGCGCTCCTTCATGATTCGGAAGGCCGGTTGAGTGACCCAGAACGCTCCCAGCAGGTGGGTTGCGATCACATCCTCGATGTCGTCCGCCGCGAGATTGGCGAATGTGCGATCTCGGAGGATGCCGGCGTTGTTGACGACGACGTCCACCGCCCCGAACTCGTCCAGCGCGGTTTGGACGATCTCGGCAGCGGACTCGGGGGTTGCGACCGACGAGGTCGAGGCGACGGCTGTCCCACCGGCGGCGCGAATCTCGGAAACCACCGACTGCGCCGGGCCCTCGGCGGACCCCGAACCATGGACATCGCCGCCGAGGTCGTTCACGACGACCGCCGCTCCTCTCCGAGCGAACTCCAGGGCGTAGGCCCGGCCGAGACCGCCTCCGGCCCCGGTGACGATCGCCACCCGGCCGTCGAATCCGAAACCCGTCATCTACGGATCAGGCGTCGGCGCCCGTGTACAGCTCCTCGATGTCTGTCGCGTACTTCTCGAGAACGACTCGTCGCTTCAGCTTGAGCGAGGGAGTGATCTCCCCTGTGT
This sequence comes from Acidimicrobiia bacterium, assembly GCA_041591895.1. GTDB lineage: Bacteria > Actinomycetota > Acidimicrobiia > Spongiisociales > ZC4RG35 > JBFHRE01. Next base: position 15,101 of record JBFHRE010000051.1, on the reverse strand, counting down.
CCGGCGTCCAGTTGTCCGGAACGATCTTGAACTTCTTGACCTTCTCGACCTGCGACACGTGACCGTTGGCCTCGTCGACGACGGTCGAGATCTCGGACACGACCGCCGGATCCTGGGAGAACGAGGCCAAGTCCTTGAACTCGACTCCATGCGACTCGGCCCATACCGGGGCTTCCTCGGGATCGATCGCGATCAGCATCGTCAGGAACTTTCGGGCGTCACCGACCATGCACGCTTGCGACACGAGGGGGTGATTCTTGACCAGTGTTTCCAGTTTGGCCGGGGCGACGTTCTTGCCGGCCGCCGTGATGATGATCTCCTTCTTTCGACCGACGATCGACAGGAAGCCGTCTTCGAATTTTCCGAGGTCTCCGGAGTGGAGCCAGCCGTCGGCGTCGAACGTCTCCCGGGTCTCGTCATCCATCTTGTAGTAGCCGGCGGTGACGATGCCGCCACGCATCAGCACTTCGCCGTCGTCGGCAAGCCTGACCTCGACGCCCGGCAGCGGCAGCCCGACCGACCCGATCCGGTTGTGTCCGGGCTTGTTCGTGGTTGCCGGCCCGGTGTTCTCGCTCATTCCGTACAACTCGTAGAGCGGGATCCCGATGGCGTTGAAGAACACGATCAGGTCCTGAGAGATCGGCGCCGCGGCAGTGATGGCCACCACCACCTCGTCCATTCCGAGCTGGGCTCGTACCTTGGAGAAGATCAGCTTGTCGAACAACGCCTTCTTGAGCTTGCCGCCCAGACCCGGATTCCGGCCCGCCTGCTCGGCCTCGATGACTGCGATGTTGTTGGCAAGCGCCTTTTTGATGAGGTCGGCCTTCTCGTGGTGCGCGAAGTTGGCGGAGATACGGGCGTGGAACTTCTCGTACACCCGGGGTACGGCAACGAAGACCTGCGGCTTGGCTTTCTGGATGTACTCGAGCACCTGGGCCATGTCGGGACAGAAGTAGACCTGCCCGGCGAGGTAGATCCCGTTGTAATGAGTGGAGAGTCGCTCTGCGATGTGCGCCAGCGGGAGATACGAGACGAGCCGGGGGTTTGTCGGGATGTCCACGGCCCGCCGAACCGACTCGGCCGTCCACACCACGTTGCGCTGGGTGACCATGACCCCCTTCGGGACTCCGGTCGTCCCCGAGGTGTAGATCAGGGTGGCGAGACTGTCCGGAGTGATGGAGGAACGAACCCGCTCGATGCGATCCGGGTCCTCGGCCAATGCCGCTCGGCCACGCTCGATGAGATCGTTCCAGGAGAGGACCCAATCGGCAGTCTCGTAATGATCGGCATCGTCCATCATCACGACGTACTGGAGTGAGGGAAGCTCGGATTTGATCGCCTCCCAGGTCTTCATGAAGCCGAGGTTCTCGATCACGGCCACCTTGGCCTCGCAGTTGGCTGCGACGTATTGCACCTGCTCTGGAGCGAAGGTCGAATACACCGTGACACCGGTTCCGCCCGCGAGGACTGCGGCGAGATCTGCCGCACCGTGCTCTGGCCGGTTGCCCGCCATGATCGTGACGAAGTCTCCGGCCGAGAGGCCGAGTGCCTGAAGCCCTGCAGCCGCTTCGACGACGTGACGGTGGTACTCCGACCACGTCATCTGCTGCCACTCGTCACCCGACTTCCAGAGCACCGCCGGGGTGTCCGGGAAGCGTTCTGCGTTGCGGTCGAAAATGTCAATGATCGTCTTGCCCTCGACCGCGGCGTCGATCTCCTGCCGCTCGCGAAGAGTCTTCTCGTCAGTCATCGGCGGTGCCTCCAGTATCTGTGCGAACGATTCCCGATCGTTCGAGTCTAGAGATCTCCGAGTGGGTGTACCCAGCCGAGGACAAGACATCTCGGGTCGAGTCGCCTGCGAAGCCAACCGAGGCCGGCGGAACCTGTTGGAAACCGTCGAATCGAGGGGCCGGCGCCGGCTGTACGACTCCATCCACCTCCACGAACGTGCCGCGGTCGACGAGGTGGGGATCGGAAGGAGCCTCGGCGAGCGAACGAACCGGCGCCACGCAGGCGTCGGAGCCTGCGAAATACCGGTCCCACTCGTCCCGGGTCCTCGTCGCAAAGATCGAGGCGAACCGGACCCGCATCGCCGGCCAGCCGGCCCGGTCCATCTGATCCAGAGAATCCTCGATTCCGAGTCCGTTGACCAGCGCCAAGAAGAACTGGGGTTCCAGTGCTCCGACGGCGACGTACTCACCGTCTGCGCACCGATACGTGGTGTAGAACGGGGCCGCCCCGTCGAGCAGATTGGCGTTACGGCTGGGGGTCCACCAGCCGCCCGCCATCGCGGAATGGAACATGGTCGTCAGGTGCGCCACACCGTCCACCATCGCGGTGTCGACGACTTCACCCTTCCCGGTGGCGCGGGACTCCAGCACTCCGGCCAGCACGCCCACCGCCAGGAACATGGCTCCGCCCCCGAAGTCGGCCACGAGGTTGAGCGGCGGAACCGGTGATTCTCCTCCGATCGCCCCCAACGCCCCGGCGACGCCCAGATAGTCGATGTCGTGACCGGCGGTCTGGGCCCTGGGCCCGGTCTGACCCCATCCGGTCATGCGGCCGTACACCAAACCTGGATTCCGGCCCTGGACCGTGTCGGGCCCAAGTCCAAGACGCTCCATCACCCCCGGCCTGAAGCCCTCGATGAGTGCGTCGGCGCCTTCGAGGATCCTCAACAGCACCTCGACTCCTTCGGGTCGCTTGAGATCGACACAGATCGACTGCTTGCCTCGACCGAACAACGGAACCTGGTCGGAGACGGAGTCGATCCGGTCGATGCGGATCACGGTGGCCCCGAGATCGCCCAGCAACATGCCGCAATACGGCACGGGGCCGATCCCGGCGAACTCGATCACCGTCATCGATGAGAGCGGACCAGACATGCGGCGAGGCTACCCGGCCACCACCAGCCGCCAGCCGCCAGCCACCAGCCACCAGCCACCAGCCACCAGCCACCAGCCGGGGATCCGAGAGCAAACGACCACCCTGCGGCTCGCGGCCGGACCACGACGCACTCCACGTCAGGACCGAGCGGGGGTGTGGGGGTCGCCCCCCACAAGACGGGAGGACGGATACTCTCCCGCCATGGATCATCGTCTGTTCCACCCGTCCGCCGTCGACCCCGAGACGGTGGCGTTCAACGCAGAACTCGAGCGCACCTTGGCCTCGTTTCCGGCGCTGGTCGATTCCACCCCCGAGGAGGCGCGTGCCGCCCGCGAGCGCGGGGACTCTGCGTTTGGACCCCTCGTGCTGTCGGACCGGGCCGAGTCGGGTTCGATCCCCTCGGCGGATGGACGGTCGATAGCCACCAGAGTCTTCCGTTCTCATTCCCCGAAGGGTGTCTACCTCCACCTACACGGAGGAGGGTGGGTCTTGGGCGCCACGCATCACCAGGATGCCCGGCTCGAAGCACTCAGCGACGCGTGCTCGGTGACCGTCGTCAGCATCGATTACCGCCTAGCCCCCGAACACCGCTACCCGGCCCCGATCGACGATTGCGAAGCTGCCGCACTGTGGCTGATCGACCACGCCCGAGAGGAATTCGGATCGAACCGGATCGTCGTCGGCGGAGAGTCGGCCGGTGCGCACCTGTCGGCGGCCACCACCCTGCGCCTGCGCGATCGGCACGGGTACACCGAACTGGCCGGTGCCAACCTCGTGTATGGCTGGTACGACCTCCGCTTGAGCCCGTCGGCACGCCGGTGGGGCGACAGGATGTTGGTCCTGAACACTGCCACCCTTGACTGGTTCGCCGGCCACTTCGTCACCCGAGAACAGAGGGAGCACCCGGACGCATCGCCCCTCCTGGCCGACCTCTCGAACCTTCCACCCGCATTGTTCACGGTGGGCACTCTGGACCCGCTCCTCGATGACACTCTCTTCATGTATCAACGCTGGGTCGCCTCGGGCAACCCGGCCGGACTCGCCCTGTTTCCGGGTGGGGCCCATGGCTTCGATGCGTTCCCGCTCCGCATCGCCCACGCTGCCCTTCAGGGCATGTATCGATTCATCAGCGGAGTGCTAGACGCCGGCTGATCACTCTTCGGCCGGTTCCGGCGGCGACGGCGTGCGGCCGTTCTTGAACCGCCGGCGCGTCTCTTTGGCCGCCGGTTCGTCGAGTGATGCACTCTCGATCAATTCGTGTCGCTCGATGGCGGTCGAGATCACGGCCTGGATGATCGCCACTACCGGGAGCGCCAGAACGGCGCCGATTCCACCCAGCAGGCTGGCCCCGGCGATGACGGCACCAACGGAGACCGCCGGGTGGATCGCCATCGCCTTGGCCGTGATCTTCGGCGCGACGAACAGATTCTCGACCTGCTGGTACGCAACGAGCGCCACCAGGACCCAGAGCCCACGTCCGAACTGCCACACATCCGATCCGCGCTGGGGCACGATCGCCACCAGAAGCGGCAGGGCGGCCGCGATATACGTGCCGATCACGGGCACGAATTGGGAGAGCACGCCAACCCACAACCCGAGCGCAAACGCGTATGGGACACCCAGGAAGGACAGCACGACGATCGTGAAGCCACCGGCTACGACGGCCAGGACCAGACGCGAGTAGATGTAGCCGCCGGTCTTGTCGACTGCGATCTCCCAGATCCGGAGTGCTTCCCGCTGACGGTTGGGGGGCAGGAACGACAGCATCGTCCGCCGCATCTTCGGACCCTCGGAAACCATGTAGAACGAGAAGAGGCCGATCGTCACCATCCGGAACAAGGCGCCAAATACCGTGTTGCCGACGGCGACCACCCTCGGGGCGAGCAACCCGCCCCACGAAGACACGCGAGACCCCACGTCTTCGAATTGCTGCGCCACCCCCTCGTCGAAGAAGTCGATCTCAGAACCACCCGAGTTCAGGTACTCCTCGATCTGTTCGATGTAGCCGGGGATCCGCTCCGCCAGGGCACTCGCCTGCGACATGAACAAGGGTACGAGAGCGGCAAAGAAGGCCGCCACAGCCAAGAACGCGCCCACGAATACCACCGCGGTTGCCCGATCTCTCCTCCAACCTCTCTTGGCGAGGAACTGAACGGCAGGCTCGAGGGCAACCGCAACGAACAGCGAAATCGCAATGATGAAGATGAGCGTTCGGAGCCGGCTCGCCACCCACAATCGGGCGGCCATTCCCACCAGGACCAGCGCCACGGAAGCCGCCGCACGCGGAAGCCAGGTTGGCGGTTTCTGGGACGCGGCCATCCGATCAGCGTAGGACGGTGAAGGGCCCTCGTATACTCCCCGGCCACCGAATGCCACGCACGTCCGGAATCCTGCTCCATCCGACCTCCCTTCCAGGCGACGGCATCGGAACCATCGGCCCTCACGCGCATCGCTTCGCTCGTTGGTTGGCAGAGAGCGGCCAGAGCTGGTGGCAGATGCTCCCAGTTGGGCCAACCGGATATGGAGACTCGCCGTACCAGAGCCCTTCTACCTTTGCCGGCAATCCACTCCTCCTCGACATCGACCAACTCGCCGAGGACGGATGGGTCCCGGATCCCGGATTCGCTCCAAAGAGCGAAGTGCCCCCGTACGAGGTCGACTTCGGATCCGTCATTCCCTGGAAGACAGAGCGGCTCGCAGAGGCGGCACACCGATTCCTCGAAAACAGGACGGGACTTCCGGATGGGTTCGAGCGCTTCGTCGAGGCCCACGGCGGTGTATGGCTGGACGAATTTGCCCTCTTCACGGCTCTCAAACGCCACCACGGCCTCCGCCCCTGGTGGGAGTGGCCATCGGACTTGGTCCATCGGGAGCATGAGGCGCTGGCAGACGCCCGATCGGCGCTGGCGGACGCGATCGAACGCGTCCGGGTCGAGCAGTACTTCTTCGACCAACAGTTTTCGGCCCTCCGCGGCCTCTGTCGTCGCCTGGGGATCGGCCTCATCGGTGACGTGCCGATCTTCGTGGCCCACGACTCTGCCGATGTCTGGGCCAATCCTGACCTCTTCCACCTCGACCAACAGGGCAGGCCGACGGTGGTTGCGGGAGTTCCCCCCGACTATTTCTCTCCTACCGGCCAGCGCTGGGGTAACCCGCTCTATGACTGGCAGCGACACATCGACACCCGGTTCGTCTGGTGGACGGCCCGGATGCGAAGAGCTCTCGAGTTGTTCGATCTCGTCAGGGTCGACCACTTCAGGGGGTTCGCCGCTTCCTATCACATCCCGGCGTCTGAGGACACGGCCATCGCCGGGGACTGGGTGCCGGCGCCGGGAGCGATGCTCTTCGACCACCTGAAGAACGAGTTCGCCGAACTACCCGTGATTGCAGAGGATCTCGGGGTGATCACCGAAGACGTCGTGGAGCTGCGCGACCGCTACGGCTTTCCCGGGATGAAGATCCTCCAGTTCGGGTTCGGGACCGAGAGCCACCATGCACTCGACCAGTTCCGCACGAACGTGGTGGCGTACACCGGCACCCACGACAACGACACCGCGGTCGGTTGGTTCGAGGACAGGTCGGCGGCACGCGCCCCCGAACGAATGGCCGCGATGCGAGTCCTCGATACTGACGGGCAGGAATTCCACTGGGCGCTGTTGGAGGGGGTGTTCGCCAGCATCGCCGACACTGCCATCGCGCCGCTACAGGACGTTCTCGGGTTGGACCGGAGCGCCCGTATGAACCTCCCCGGAACTACGGCCGGCAACTGGCGTTGGCGTTTCGACTGGCCGCAGCTCACCGACGAGCACTCCAAACGTCTGCTCCACCTGACCCGAAGGACAGGCCGCCTCGCCGACTGATCGGTTACCGTCGGGCTCGTGCCCGACATCGTTTGGACTGCGACCGAATCGGACATCGCCCGAAGCCGGGTTGGCAGATTCATGACCGAACACGGCGTGGAGACCTGGCCCGATCTCGTCGCCCGCTCCCTTGCCGACCCGGAGTGGTTCTGGGATGCAACGGTCCGCCATCTCGGCATCCCATTCACGCACAGTTATTCCCGCGTCCTCTCCACCGCCCGAGGAAAGGAATGGGCGACATGGTTCGACGACGGCAAGCTCAACCTGTCCACCGCCTGCGTACGACGCTGGGCCGAAGCCACACCCGACTCGCCGGCGGTGATCGGCGAGCGCGAGGACGGGTCGCACACCACTCTCACGTTCGCCGAGTTGTCCGACCGCGTGAGCAGGTTGGCCGGTGGCCTCGCCTCGCTCGGGGTCGACAAGGGCGACGCGGTCGCCGTATTCGTGCCGATGTCCCCGGAGGCCGTGATCTCCTACCTGGCCGTCGCCCATATAGGGGCGGTCTTCGTTCCGATCTTCAGCGGTTACGGCTCAGAAGCGATCACAACCCGTCTCAACGACCCGAAGCCCGCGGCGATGATCGCGGCGGACGGTTTCGTGCGGCGCGGTCGTGAGGTGCAAGCCAAGGAGATCGCAGATCAGGCGATCGATGCCGCCGGCGGACTGGGAACGGTCGTCGTGGTTCCGTACTCCGGTCGCATTGATACGCCCTGGACCGATGGTCGGGATCACTCCTGGAACGACGTACTCCGGTCGGATCCCGTCGCCGCCGCCGACACCGGAGCCGAGGACCCCGTGCTGCTCGCGTACACCTCCGGTACCACCGGGCGGCCCAAGGGTGCGATCCACGTCCATGGCGGACTGACCGTCAAGCTGGCAGAGGAAGGCGCGTTCCAGGGGGATTTCGGACCGGGCGACCGGGTGTCATGGCTCACCGACATGGGCTGGATCATGGGTCCCTGGATCACCACTGCCGGGCTGTCCAACGGCGCCTGCGTGGTCACCTTCGACGGCGCACCCGACTATCCATCGCCCGATCGAGCCTGGGCGTTCGCCGCCAAACACCGCCTGACGTTCCTCGGGATATCACCGACACTGATTCGTGCCCTGCAGCCACATGGCGCCGAGGTCGCCGCTCCCCACGACCTGTCATCGTTGCGAGCCTTCGGCTCGACCGGTGAACCCTGGAATCCGGATCCTTGGTGGTGGCTCTTCCGTGACGTAGGCAAGGAGCGGGTGCCCATCATCAACCTGTCGGGGGGAACCGAGATCGGAGCATGCATCCTCTCGGCCAGCCCGATCCAGGGAATCAAACCGACCTCCCTCGGAGGCCCTTCGCTGGGGATGGCAGCCGTGGTGCTCGACGCCGACGGTCGTCCACTCGGACCGGGCGAGGGTGTGGGAGAACTGGCCATCGAACAGCCCTGGCCAGGGATGACGAGGGGGTTCTGGGGCGAACCGGATCGATATCTCGAGACCTACTGGTCGCGCGTTCCGGGGACCTGGGTGCACGGCGACTGGGCATCGATCGACGAGGACGGGTTCTGGTATCTCCATGGCCGGTCCGACGACACGCTCAACATCGCAGGGAAGAGGATCGGGCCCGCGGAGTTCGAGTCCGTGGCAGTCGCCCGGCCCGACGTGGTGATGGCGGCGGCCGTCGGAATCCCCGATGAGGTCAAAGGCGAGGCGGTGGCGATATTCGTCGTGCCCGCGCCCGGCGCCGATCGCGATCGGTTGCCCGGTGCGGTGGCCGAGGCACTGGCCGAGACGCTCGGAAAGGCCTTTCGTCCGAAGGCTGTGGTCCTGGTGCCGGATCTCCCCCGCACCCGCTCGGCCAAGATCATGCGTCGGGTCGTGCGGTCCCTCGCCCTCGGCGACGACCCGGGAGACCTCAGCTCACTCGAGAACCCGGACTCGCTCGCCGGGATTCATCCGATCGACTGATGCAGAGCTGGGAAGCAGCCCTCGTCAGCATCGTGCTCGCCGCAGGCGGCGTGATCGTCGTCCGGGTCGGGTGGCTCTCCGCCCGAGATCGACTCTCACCGCAGCGTGTCGCCGGGATCCGCACCCCATCCACTCTTGCGAACGAGAAGGCGTGGTACACCGCGCAGCGGGCCGGATCCCGGGCCACCATTGGGGCCGGACTGGTGGGAGTTGCTGCCGGGATGGCAGGGTTGGTTCTCGCCGGGCCTCGCCCCGATATCGCCGTCTGGGTCGCGGTCGGCGGAGCGATTGTGGTGATGGGACTGGCGGTGGGCGGGGCGATCCGCCGGATCCGGGCCGCTCGCAAGCTCGTCATCGAAGAGGTCGCCGAGGCTGACAAACCCGGCACCCGCTCGAAGCCCGGACTCGACGATCCCGGCCCAACCTGAGGAATCCCCTGTGACGTGGGATCCCGGCCTCTACGAACAGTTCCGCGACCAGCGGCTCCGTCCCGGCCTCGACCTCGCCGGCCGCATCCCACTCACCAACCCACGCCAGGTCGTCGACCTCGGCTGCGGCTCTGGCCGCCTCACTCGGATGCTGGCGGAACGGTGGCCCGGGGCGGAGGTCCTCGCCATCGACACCTCGCCTGAGATGCTCGCGGCAGCCGAACACCATCCGAGGATCCGGTGGGTGGCGGACGACATCGGGACGTGGCAGACGCACGAACGATTCGACCTCGTCTGGTCGAATGCCGCCTTGCACTGGGTTGGCGACCACAACCACCTGTTTCCGCGACTGCTCGGGCGACTGCGCCCCGGTGGCGTACTTGCGGTTCAGATGCCCGACAACTTCGGTGAACCGACCCACGAAGCCATCCGGGAGGTCGCCACGTCAGATGAGTTCTGCGATCGGATCGGCCACCTCGCCCCTGGTTTTCCGGTGGCCCCGGCCGCCGACTACCGGGCGATGCTGTCGGAGGCCCGGTGGATCGACCAGTGGGAGACCACCTACCACCACGACCTGACCGGGGACGACCCAGTCCTCCGCTGGACGATGGGGTCGATCATGCGCCCCATCCTCGAGGTCCTACCCGAACCGGATCGGACGGCGTTTCTCGGCCGAGTGGCCGAACGCTATCGGGTGGCCTATCCGCCACAGGCCGACGGAGTCACCGTCCTCCCCTTCCGGCGGCGGTTCATCGTCGCTGGAAGAGGCTGACGTCATTTCTCGATCGGCACCCGGACGGCGTTGCCGTACTCGGTCCACGATCCGTCGTAGTTGCGGACATTCGCGTAGCCGAGCAGGTGCGTCAGCACGAACCAGGTGTGGGAGGATCGCTCCCCGATCCGGCAATAGGCGATCACGTCGTCATCGGAGGACAGCCCCTGTTCGCCCTCATAGATCGCACGCAGCTCATCGGCGGTCTTGAACGAACCATCCTCGTTGGCGGCACGCTTCCACGGGACGTTCTTGGCTCCCGGAATATGGCCGCCACGGAGTGCACCCTCGTTCGGGTAGTCGGGCATGTGCATCCGCTCGCCGCGGTATTCCTCCGGAGAGCGCACGTCCACCAGGGGTCGGGACTGCCGGGAGTGCTCCACCGCCTCGGGCAGGAAGGCGCGAATTCTGCTGTCGTCACGGGTCGGCACCGGATAGGTCGTCCGCGGCCGGTCCGTAGCCTCGGTGGTGAGTGGACGGCCCTCGGCGATCCACTTGGCGCGGCCACCGTCGAGCAGACGGGCGTCCCGGTGCCCGAAGAGGGAGAAGACCCACAGGGCATACGCCGCCCACCAGTTGAAATTGTCACCGTAGAAAACGATGGTGGAGTCGGGAGCGATGCCTTTCCGTTCCATCAAGGCGGCAAACGCCTCGGGGTCCAGATAGTCACGCACGAGGGAGTCGTTGAGATCCGCATGCCAGTCGACCTTGACCGCACCGGGGATATGCCCGGTCTCGTACAGCAGAACATCCTCGTCAGACTCGACTACGACCACCTCGTCCAGGTGCTCGGCCAACCACTCCGTCGACACCAGCATCCCGGGGTGGGCATAGGCCTGGAACTTCTCGGCGGTGTCAAAACTGGCAGGCATGAGTCCTCCATTCGCCCAACGAATTACCACCATGACGATAGTGGAAATACTCCCAAACCGACCGGGCCTAACATTTGGGTCATGACACTCCCCGCCAGGCTCGCTCAGATCGCCGAGGTCATGCGGCAGTCTCCCAAGGACTTCCGCGTCCAGGCCCTCCTCGACTACTCGAAGCGTGTCCCCCCTCTCCCGGCCGACATCCGAGCCGAAGGCCTCGAACAGGTTCAGGAATGCCAGACCCCGTTCTTCCTGGCATCGCGGGTCGACGACGACAACGTTGTGCACATGTTCTTCGACGCACCCCCGGAAGCCCCGACCGTGCGCGGGTTTGCCGGCATCTTGCTGGCCGGACTCGAAGGTGAGACCGTCGACACCGTCCTCGCGGTACCCGACGATTTCTTCTACGGCATGGGCCTCGAGGAGGTCGTCACTCCTCTCCGGCTGCGAGGCATGGGGGCAATCATCGCCCGCCTCAAGCGTCAGTTGCGGGAACAGATCGCGGCCTGAGCCGGGAACGATCCTCGATCTCCCAGATAGTGGTCGAGTGAATGCCACAAGGTGCGGCGGACGAAGTAAGCCGGCGGCCAACCACCTCGTCCTCCGACCCCAGCCGGACTAGGTCCATGACCCGCTACTTCGGAGCCATGCGGATTCCGCCATCCATGCGGACCGTTTCGGCGTTGAGGTAGTCGTGCGTCAGCAGGGTCAGGGCAACCTCGGCGTACTCGTCCGGCGTCCCGAGCCGCTTCGGGAACAACACCTGCTGGCCGAGCGACAACCGGGCAGGCTCCGGGAGACCGGCCAGCATCGGCGTGTCGATGATCCCGGGAGCGATGGTGTTGACCCGCACGCCAACGGCCGCCAGATCGCGGGCGATGGGGAGGGTCATTCCAACGACTCCCCCCTTCGATGCGGAATAGGCGGCCTGTCCGATCTGGCCATCGAAGGCGGCCACGGATGCGGTGTTGACGATTGCACCTCTGGTGCCGGCGTCGTCCACCGGTTCCGTCGCGGCCATCGCCGACGCCGCCAGCCGGATCGCATTGAACGTCCCGACCAGATTCACCGCGATGACCCGCGCGAAAAGATCCAGATCGTGGGGGGTGAGATCCCGATCCAGGGTGCGCGCCGCCCAACCCACCCCGGCGCAGTTCACTAGCGCCCGCAGCGGGCCCATCTCCGCAGCCGACTCCACTGCAGCAGCCATGTCTGTCCCGCTGGTGACATCCACGTGCACGAAGGCACCACCGACTTCCGATGCGAGTGCCTCTCCGGCCTCATCCTGAAGGTCGGCGATGACCACTCGAGCCCCGGCACCGGCCAACTTACGCACCGTCGCTGCCCCGAGGCCGGAAGCTCCCCCGGTCACGATGGCGGACGTGTTGTTCAGATCCATGTCGTTCCTCCTTGGGCCGGCCGAAGATAGTTGCTCGGTTAGCGTGTCGAAACGTGATCGGCTTGTTCGACTCCGGCCTCGGCGGTCTCGGCGTGGTTCGCGAGGTTCGCGTACTGCTTCCGAACCACGATCTGCTCTACCTGGCAGATCGGGCACGCGCTCCCTATGGACGGAGGGAATTGGAAGAGGTGCGTCGGTTTTCTCGCGAGATCACCCGGCATCTCCTCGGCGAGGGCGCAAGCATCGTCGTTGTTGCCTGCAACTCCGCATCGGCGGTGGCACTGAACCATCTCCGGGAGCTGCATCCAGCGGTTCCGTTCGTCGGGATGGAACCGGCGGTCAAACCGGCGATCGCCGCGACGCGCCGCGGGACGATCGGGGTCCTGGCCACCGCAGCCACTTTCCAGGGCGAGTTGTTCGCGTCGCTCATCGACCGCTACGGGAACGGTGCCGAGATTCTCACCAGAGTGTGCGACGGCTGGGTCGAACTCGTCGAGCGAGGCGTTCTGGACGGCGATACCGTCGAAGCCGAGGTCCGGCGCCATGTCGAGCCGATCCTGGCCGGCGGGGCTGATACGCTCGTGCTCGGTTGCACTCACTATCCGTTCCTCGGTCCGGTCATCCGCCGGGTCGCGGGCCCGGACATCGAAATCATCGACCCGGCTCCGGCCGTGGCGCGGCAGGTCGCGCGGGTGGTGGCGGAGCTGCCCGGAAACCCTGGTTCGGGGCAGTTGAAGCTTCAGGTGACCGGTTCTTTGACCGGCGTCCCCGATGTCGTCGCCGAACTCGTCGGATTGGCGATGCCCATGGAGGCCGTAACCTTGCCGGCACATGTCTGAACCGTTGGACCCGTGGGACCGCGCCGTCCTCGAGGCGATGAACGTCGAGGACGAGCTGGTGACCCTCGACGAACTCTCCAGGAGAACAGGGATCTCATCCACCATCCTGGAGGCGCTGGCACGCGAAGGCCTGCTGATCGGTAGCCCGGGAGATACGGGGCCGCTCTACCGCATCGGCGATACAGAGGCGATCTCCGCAGGCATGGAGCTGCTCGGGTCCGGTCTGCCGCTGGCGGAGCTGCTCGAGCTCGCCAGGAGGATGAACGAGGCCATGCAGCCGATCGCTCAGGATGCCGTGGCCGTGTTCGAACGGTTCGTTCGTGACTCGGTGGAGGCCACCGCGACGACCGACACGGAGGCTGCGACCCGCCTCACCGAGGCGTTCCGGACGATGTTGCCGGCGACCGGCCGCCTGGTGGATCACCACTTCCGACGCCTGCTGATCGCGAGCGCCGAGCGGAGGCTGTTGGAGCGCGGATGAGGATCGTCACGAGGCCCCTCGCCGATCCCGTGCCGATCCTCGAACATCACCCGGACCTCGTCTGGCTCGGTCCCGATCTCCAGCTGATCGGCTTCGGCACATTCGCCCGTCTCGACCCGGCTGTCGGACCCGACCGATTCGTCAAGGCCCACGAGGCCTTCCGTGGCCGGCTCTCGGAACTCGAGGCTCACGACGAAGTACAGACGTTCGGCAGCGGACCGTTGATGTTCGCTTCGTTCTCCTTCGATGAGAATTCCCATGGTTCCGCCCTCGTCGTCCCGGAGCTCGTGGTCGGATGCCGGCGCGGGCAATGGTTCTACACGTCCATCGGCGACCACGATCCAACCTGGCTCTACCACCCGGCAGGCACAGGGCTCGGCTCGGCAGATCGCCCGCGTTACGCGGGTTCTTCCATTCCCGACCTCGAGTGGCTGGAAGCGGTAGACCGCGCCCTCGAACTGATTGAAGACGGTGCGCTCGAGAAGATCGTGCTCGCCCGGGACTATGCCGTCTGGTCGAAGTCGACATTCGAGACCCGGAGGATTCTGGAACGGCTTCACAACCGGTTCCCGGAATGCTTCGTGTTCTCGATCGATGGCCTGGTCGGTGCTTCACCCGAGCTCTTGGTCCGGGTCAGGGGATCAGGTCTGGAATCGGTGACGCTCGCCGGCTCGGCACGTCGCTCCACCGACCCTGCAGAGGATGCACGAATCGCCTCGGAACTCCTGGGCTCGGACAAGGACCGCCGAGAGCACGCGGCAGCGGTGAGGTCCGTGGACGAGGTATTGAGCCCGCTGGCCGACCGCGTGTTCCGCGATCCAGACCCGGTGTTGGTCGATCTCGCGAATGTGCGTCACCTCGCCACCCGGTTCCGGGGAACGCTCGAACCGACTCGTTCGGTCCTGGATGTCGCCGGTCGCCTTCACCCGACTGCCGCCGTCGGTGGAACGCCGCGCCCCGCGGCGGTCGAAGCCATCCGCCGGCTCGAAGGAATGGATCGTGGCCGCTATGCGGCTCCGGTGGGTTGGACGTCGCTCGATGGGGACGGGGAGTTCGCAATCGCCCTCCGTTGCGCCGAGTTGTCCGGGGCGCGGGCCCGGCTCTTCGCGGGTGCCGGCATTGTCTCCGGGTCCTTGCCCGAGGCGGAACTCGAGGAGACCCGCATCAAGTTGCTGGCAATGCTTCAGGCTCTCGAAGTCGGGAACGGGTAGGCAGCGCTCAATCCTCGAGCAGCGCGTCGATCGCCATTCGTACACCTTCACCGATCCCGCGATGGATCTCCACGTTCGCTTCGCGCTCCGTGCGCACCTCGATCAGGTGAATTCCACTCGCCGCTCTTCCCTCCTCGATCGCCGGCACCAGTCGATCCGACGTCTCGACGACTTCGTGACCTACCCCGTGGAATCGGGCCAAAGCGACAAACGAGCGCCGATGCGGAGTACCGAACAGTCGCTCGAAATGCTCGGGGAGTGTCGCTTGAGGCAGGAACGAGAAGATGCCGCCTCCGTCGTTGTTCACGACGACGAACACGCAGTCGGGTCGAGGCTCGGTCAAGAACCCGTTCGAGTCGTGCAGCATCGAGAGGTCGCCGGCAAGCGCCACCGGCACGGGACCGTC
>JBFHRE010000050.1:0-17372 GCA_041591895.1 Acidimicrobiia bacterium | reverse complement strand
GGTCGGCCTGATGCCCGACCACGCCAACCGGTATCCGCACGAATTCTCCGGCGGACAGCGCCAGCGTATCGGGATCGCCCGGGCGCTGGCCCTGAACCCCTCGTTGATCATCCTCGACGAGCCGGTCTCGGCACTGGACGTCTCCATCCAGGCTCAGGTGCTCAATCTTCTCGAGGAGATCCAGGACACCTTCGACCTGTCGTATGTCTTCATCGCGCATGATCTCTCGGTGGTGCGTCACATCTCCGATCGGGTGGTGGTGATGTACCTCGGCCAGGCGGTCGAGGTCGCCGACCGCAACGAGGTCTACGAAGAGCCCGCCCACCCCTACACCCATTCGCTGTTGTCGGCGGTGCCGATCGCGGACCCGCACCTGGAACGGTCTCGAAAGCGGATCGTCCTCCAGGGCGACATTCCTTCTCCGGCCAGCCCGCCGCCGGGCTGCCGGTTCCACACCCGGTGCCCGATCGCACAGGACCGATGCAAGGTCGAGGAGCCAGAGCTCCGGAACATCGGTCCGGCTCACGAGGTGAAATGTCACTTCCCGCTGTCGGCCGGGCAGACCTTGATGGAGACCGCCGTGTCGATGGGACGAGAGGTCTCCACCACCAGTACGAGTGACTGAGCCGGTCGTCCTCTTCAGCTCTCGTCGGGGCCTCTACACCGCCTTCTTCTCGCCGGTCTTCCTGTTGGTGCTGGCCGCCTGGACGGGATGGGCTCGGTCTGTGACGACCACGGTGATGGTTATCGGGCTCGTTGGCGCCTTCCTGGCGTTCGTGGTCATGCTCGACTACCCGATTCGCAGCGAATTCCGCCCCGAGGGCATCGTGCGGGTGTGCCCTGCTCGTCACCAATTGCTCGAGTGGGAGCGGGTGGTGGCCATCGAACGCGCTCCCGGACGAACGAGGGTCGTCCCGAAGCGAGGGGTGGAGACCGGAGCCTTCCGGCGTCCGGCCGGGCTGGCCGCCCTCGTGGGGAAGCGGCGGTACATGCTCACCGACCGGGTCGAGGGCGCTCTCGAATACGATCGCCTGGTGGCGGCGGTCGGGGTGTTCGACGAGCATGTGGTCGTCCGGGCCAAACGGCCCCCCCTCGCCACCGCTCCCACCGATCTCTATCGACGGAAGCGCTGACGGCCACACCGATCAGGGTGCGATCCGCAGCCTCTAACCTGCTGCGTCATGCATTCGACCCGGGTTGGGTTTCAGGGAGAGCCATTCTCGTATTCCGATCAGGCGAGCTCGGAATTGTTTCCCGATGCCGAGCGGGTTGGTTTTCCCAGCTTTGTCGCCGCCTTCGAGGCGCTGCGGGATGAGATCGTCGAACGACTGGTGGTCCCGATCGAGAACTCGACGACCGGCAGCGTGCTTCCGGTGCTCGACCGTCTCCTTCCGGGCCGGGTGCACATCATCGCCGAGCATCTGGTCGAGGTCCGTCATGCCCTGCTGGCGGTGGAGGGCGCCTCGCTCGAGACCATCCGCCGGGTACACAGTCACCCGGAGGCATTGGCGCAGGCCGAGGCCATCGTCACCCACCAGGGCTGGGACGCGGTCCCGGAGCACGACACAGCCGGAGCGGTTCGGTTGGTTTCAGAACGGGCCGATCCCCAGGAGGCGGCGCTGGCGCCGGAATCGGCGGCGGAAGCCCATGGACTACGGGTGCTCATGCGAGGAGTGGTGGATCGGGACCACAACACGACCCGGTTCGTGGTGGTCGCCCCCGGCGAACAGCCGATCGCCGACGATTGTGACAAGACGTCGGTTGCGTTCACGACCCTTCACCAGCCGGGCTCGCTGGCGCTGGCGCTGACCGAGTTGGGTCTTCGGGGAGCGAACCTGACGCGGATCGAGTCGCGCCCGTCGGATCGGGCGTGGCAGTACCGCTTCTTCGTCGATCTCACTCATCCCCCGGGTCCCGCCGGGGTGAAGCAGGTGTTCGAGCCGCGCCTGGCAACCGTCGGCGACCTGGTGTTTCTCGGGACCTACCGGGCGGCCCACTGAACCGGCTCCTCCCTCAGGTCATGCGCTGAGCCGGCCCGGTTCGACCGACATCTCTTCCACCCACCGTTCCATCGCCGCCTGCACCGTTGGAATCGGGGCGGGTCCGGTTGGTTTGGAACCAGCCGGAATCACCACCGCCGGTTCGAACCCGGTCGCCGCGGTCACGAGTTCTCGGTCCGCGTCCGGCTGGGTGGATCGATTGACGACGAGCAGCGGATCCGGTCCGGTCCATCGTTTGAGGAGGCGAACGAGGCGCACCAAGCCGATGTCATCGGTGGTGGCGACTACCACCGGGGTCCCGTGTGGCCGGCCCCCTGGCCCGCCATCGATGACCATCGGTCCTTCCAGGGACGCCAGGATCCGGGCTCGCAGGGATTCGCCCAACGAGCTCTGACCGGGTGGAAATCCGGTGAGGCGCACTGGACCGACGGGCACCGTTCCGGGTGTTTCGAAAGGAGGCACTCCGAGTCGGAGGCCGAGGCAGGGGGCCTCGAGGTCGAGATCAACGAGGTCGCAGCCGTCGGACTTCCCCGCGACCGCCCAGGCGAGTGCGAGTGCAACCTCGGTCCTGCCGGGGGTTCCTCTGGGTCCGGTCACGTTGAAGATGTGAGGACGGTCCTCAGGTTCGCGGGTCGTGACCGTGGCGAGGAATGGGAGCATTGCGGGATCCTCCGGCCGGAAGAGCCCATCGGCCTCGGCCATCCGATTGGCACTCGTCGGGTCGGTGGGGTCGAGGACGCCGATGACGACGATTCCCGCCAGTCTCCACGACCTGACTACCGCCGGCGTGGCGAGGGCAGACTCGGACCCCACTACCACGACGTCGGGTCGGACGCCGAGGACCTGTTCGTAGGTCGAGCATCTCTGGAGGAGTCGGACGAGTCCGCTGGTCCGGATCTGCTGGGCGAGCCTCGGCTCCCAACCATGGGTCGTGACGACCGTGGCGACGCCGGGCCGTATCCACCGTCCTGTGCTCCGACCGATGTCCGACATCATGTGCGATTGCGCCGGACGCTCATCCGGTTTCAACCGAGTCGATGCGACGCAGCGGGATGATGATGGAGCGCGCTCCATCGGTCAGTTCGACGTGATCCACAGCCGCGGTTCGGAGGACGCCCCGGTGGATTCCGCCGCGGGTCGTGACCTCGACGGTCTCGCTGCCGTCTTCGAGATCGAGCAGCCGGTCGCGGAGGGTGGCCTGGCGGCGGACGAATACCTCCATTGCATGTTGCTCGGCGTCGAGGATGGCGTCGAGTCGGGCCGAGATGGCCCGGTCGATGGCCTGCAGATCGGGGTGGTCTGCGCCGGTGAGCCGTGACGGCTTTTCGGTCATGTCAGACATCGTATTCGTTCCTCATGAAGGGCAACCTATCGATGGAAGCGCGGTCTGTGAAGGGGGTTGCCAAGGGTCTCTACGATGCAGGGTGTGGTGATGCCAGCGACCCCGGTCATCGATCCGCGTACCGACGAGGAGGAGGGCGCCGCAGATGTGTGGAAAGTCGTCGTCTGGAACGACCCCGTGAATCTGATCTCCTATGTGATCTGGGTCTTGCGATCGCTGTTTGGATACTCGAAAGAGAAGGCAACACGACTGACGATGCAGGTCCACAACGACGGCAAGGCGATCGTGTTCGACGGCACCCGGGAAAAGGCAGAGAGCGCATGTTTTGCGCTCCATCGCCAGGGCCTCTGGGCCACCCTCGAGCAATGACCCCTTTCCGGCGTTCGGGCCCATCGGTAGAGGTGATGCTCGGGTCGGGGCTCGTCCCAGGCCTCCTGGATCTCGTAGACACCCTCGACTCGGTGGGCGAGTCGCCGCACGATCCTGCCGCCTCCCGGCTGGCGGTGCCGGTCTATCTGGGCGATGTCGAGGCGCAGGAGCGCTGGGAACGGGAGAAGGGCGACCTCATCGAACTCGGACGCCAGGCCGATCGCCAGACCTTCGCCCGGGTCGTAGCTTCGGCCGAGCGGCCGGTGAGCATCGACGTCGACGACGCGCACGCGATCGTCCGGGTGCTGGCAGAACTCCGGCTGATGGTCGCTGCCCGTTTCGGGCTCGAGGTCGAAGCCGACTACGAGGAGCTCGACGAGGAGCAAGGCCAACTGTTGGACATCCTCGGCTGGTTGCAGCACCTCCTGATCGAGGAGCTCGGACCGTGACCGGTTGCCGGCGATGAATCCTTCGGTCCTGATCGAGACCATCGCCCACGGTGGTGACGGAGTGGCTCGCCCCGATGGCAAGGCGACTTTCGTCGCAGGCGCCGTGCCGGGCGACCTGGTCGAGCTGAAGGTGGTGGACACCCGTCCCCGATTCGATCGGGCAGTGGTGGCGAGGTTGGTGGAACCCTCTCCGGTCCGGGTGGAACCCCCATGTCCGGTGTTCGGCAGCTGCGGGGGTTGTACCTGGCAGATGGCCGGCATCGATGCCCAGCGGGAGTGGAAACGCCAGTTGGTCGGCTCTCAGCTCAGCCACCTGGGCCGGGTCGAAACCGACGTACGGCCGGTGCTGCCGGCGGGTGATCCCTACCGGTACCGAAACCGCATCGATCTCCGCACCGATCGTGGTCGGTGGGCGCTCCTGGAAGAGGGAAGCCACCGACGTGTCGCGATCGACGACTGTCTCCTGGTGGTCGATCCGCTGCGCGATCTGATGGCCTCGACCTCCGCCCCGGCCAAGCAGAAGGTCACGTTGCGGGCAGGGGTCAGGACCGGAGAGTCGATCGCAATCGGACATGGCCCGGGCCTGGTCGCTCCCAGGGAAGCGGTGATCAACGAGCTGGTGGCGGGGGCGACGTTCCGGATCTCTGGGAGGGCGTTCTTCCAGGTCAACAGCGAAGGCGCCGACGTGCTCGTCTCTCTGGTGCGCGCCGCCCTGGAGGGCGGCGGGTCGGGGAGGTTGCTCGATGGATACGCCGGAGGGGGCCTGTTTGCGGCCACCGTCGGCTCCGCCTTTGACGAAGTGGTCGCCGTTGAGGACAACCCCATCGCAGCCGCCGACCTCGCACACAACGCTCCCGGTGCCAGATCGATCACGACGCCGATGGAGGAGGCGCTCGCAGGCGCCTCCCCGGCATTCGACGCCGTCGTCGTGGATCCACCGCGGGACGGATTGGGGGCTGACGTGGTTGCCCAACTCGCCCGATTGGGGGCGCCGGTGATCGCATCGGTGTCTTGTGATCCTGCGTCGGCGGCCCGCGACGCCCGCCTCCTCACGGAGGCCGGCTACCGGCTCGAGTGGGTCCAACCCGTCGATCTGTTCCCCCAGACCCCCCACATCGAAACCGTTTCCCGTTTCACCCGTTGAGTGTTTTTATCAGTCCAGAGGGCGCTCAGCGCCCTCTGGACGCGCGAGAACGGGATTCTGGGCGAAATCTGCCGCTGGAAAATCGGTTGTCGGCCCCTCACAGCCGCCCTGCGTTTGATAGCGTCGGAACCCAGTCTCTCCGAAGGAGGAGCGAGTTGAGGATTTCGATGTCCGTCAATGGGAGGGCGGTGACCGGGGACGTCGAACCCCGCACTCTCCTGGTCCATTTTCTCCGCGAGAATCTCGGTCTCACCGGGACCCACGTCGGCTGTGAGACGTCGTATTGCGGCGCCTGTACCGTCATGGTCGACGGATCGACCGTCAAGTCGTGCGCGATGCTCGCCGTTCAGGCCGAGGGCAGCGAAGTGAGAACCGTTGAAGGACTCGCCGATGGCGATGCGCTCCATCCGGTTCAAGAGGGCTTCTGGGAACGACACGGTCTTCAGTGCGGCTTCTGTACCCCCGGCATGATCATGTCGGCAGTAGGACTTCTCGAGTCGAACCCAAACCCTTCCGAAGACGACATTCGCCATGGGATCGAGGGAAACCTGTGCCGCTGCACCGGGTACCACAACATCGTCAAGGCGATCGAGTACGCCGCCGCCAAGATGAGGGGTGACGTGCCGGCACCTGCCGAATGGGAGGTGATGGCATGAGCACTACCAGCGTCATGGGGGGCGTCGTCAAGCGCCGGGAAGACCCTGCACTGATCCGGGGTCGGGGCCGGTACGTGGACGACATCAAATACGTCGGAATGCTCCATGTGGCGTTCGTGCGGAGCCCGATCGCCCACGGGACGATCACCAAGCTCGACACGAGCAAAGCCAAGCAGATGCCGGGCGTTCACGCCGTCTACACGATCGACGACGTTCGCCATCTCGGTCCGCTCCTGGCGCAGGTGCCGATCGGGAAACTGCGCCCACTGCTCGCCGATGGACAGGTCAAGCACGTCGGTGAGGCGGTGGCGATGGTTGTGGCCGAAAACCGCAACCTTGCTCAGGATGCGGCGGATGCGGTCGAGGTCGACTACGACTCCAAACCGGCGATCATCGACCTCAAGGAGGCGGCATCCGACCGCGTCAAGGTCCACGACGATCTCGAGTCGAATGTGCTGCACTCCTGGACCTATCACGGGTACTGGGATGCGCTCGGCCTCGAGTCCCAACAGCCGAAGATCGAGGAGGCCAAGCAGCGCGACGACGTCGTGGTTCTCTCCCAAGAGATGATCAATCAGCGCCTGATCCCGGTGGCAATCGAGCCTCGGTCGGTCGTCGCCGACTGGACCGAGGGTTACGACCGTTTCACCGTGCACTCCTCCACCCAGGTGCCGCATGCCCTGGCCGGGGCGATCTCGAAGACGTTCGGCCTGGCAGCGAACGCGGTACACGTGATCGCCCCCGAGGTCGGCGGAGGGTTCGGGTGCAAGCTCAACGTTTACAACGACGAGATCCTCGTGTGCTTCGCGGCTCACCAACTCGGTCACGCCGTGAAATGGACCGAGTCCCGCAGAGAGGCGCATGGCTCGACCATCCAGGGTCGGGGTTGGGTGGCCACGGCCACACTCGTCGGGACCCGGGACGGTGAGATCCTCGGTTACGAGATCGAGGGACTCGCCGACATGGGCGCCTACACCCAGAACTTCACCGTGGCGATCCCGCTTCTCGGTCTGTGGGTGGCATCGGGCCAGTACAGGTTCCCGACCCACTTCAAGATCGACTGCGTGACCACCCACACGATGACCACCGACGCCTATCGGGGCGCGGGTCGTCCGGAAGCGATCTACTACCTCGAGCGGATCATCGACATGTACGCCCGGGAGATCGGGATGGACCCACTCGACGTGAGGTTGAAGAACTACTGGCACAAGGATGAGTTTCCCGCCGTCATGGGGTGCGGGTTCGCCCTCGACTCGGGTGATTATGAGGCCTCGGTCGAGGCGCTCAAAGCCCTGGCCGATTACGACGGCCTCCGGGCGATGCAAGAGCAAGCTCGGGCGGAAGGTCGCCTGGTGGGAATCGGCGTGTCGTCCTACGTGGAGGTCTGCGGGTTCGGTCCGGCGGTCCTCGCCGAGATCGGCTTCTCGTGGACGAACTACGGCCTGCCGGCCTCGTTCAATGGATCCGGTCTGGTTCGGGTCAATCCTGATGGCACCGCCACGGTGATCATCGGGACCGGTCCATCCGGGCAGGGCCACGAGACGACGTGGGCGCAGATTGTTTCCGACGGTCTCGGCATCCCAATCGAGAGCATCCAGGTGCGACATGGGGACACGTCGGAGTCGCCGATGGGCATCGGCACCTTCGGCAGTCGCTCGATCGCCGTGGATGGCACCGCCACCTTCGAGGCTACGCAGAAGGTACGGGCCAAGGCGGCCAAGCTGGCAGCCCACCTGCTCGAAGCCTCCGAAGCGGACATCGTCTTCGCCGACGGTGGGGCGCACGTGGCGGGGAGCGCCGACCAACGGGTCGAATGGGCGGACATCGCCAAGGCGGCATATCAGGCGCACAAGGCGCCCGAAGGCTGGGAGTCGGGGCTCGAGGCGCAGACCACCTGGACCCCGGGGAACGCCACCTGGCCGTTCGGGACCCATCTCGCGATGGTCGAGGTGGACCGAGACACAGGCGACGTCAAGATCCTCAAGTACGTCGGTGCGGACGATTGCGGCAACGTGATCAACCCGATGATCGTCGACGGTCAGCTCCACGGCGGGATCGCCCAGGGTGTGGGGCAGGCGATGTTCGAGGATGCGATCTACGACGATGACGGCAACATGCTGACGGCGTCGTTGCTCGACTACATCATCCCGACGTCGACGGACCTTCCCAACTTCGAACTGACCCGGACGGTCACACCGAGTCCGATCAATCCGTTGGGGGTGAAAGGGATCGGCGAGGCCGGCACCATCGCTTCGGCGCAGACGATCGTGAATGCGGTCGTTGACGCGCTGGCCCCGATCGGCGTCAAGCACATCGACATGCCGTTGCGGCCAAAACGGGTGTGGCAGGCGATCCACGATGCGCAGAAGGCCTGAGGAGAGGAGGTAGAGATGTTTCCGAGAAACTTCGATTACATGGCCGCCTCCTCGATCGACGAGGCGGTGCGGGAGTTGGGGAATGCCGACTTCGGCAAGGTGATGTCGGGCGGGATGTCGCTCATTCCGCTGATGAAGCTCCGGCTTCTGTCGCCGGATCTCGTCATCGACATCGGTCGGATCGAGGGTCTCGACGGAATCGCCGACAACGGTGACTCGGTCGGGATCGGCGCGCTTGTGCGCCACGCCCAGACCGCCGGTTCGGACATGGTGCCCACTGCCCTCAGGCAGGCGGCGTCCTGGACCGGCGACGTCCAGGTCCGCAACCGAGGAACCACCTGTGGGGCAGTCGCTCATGCGGACATCGCGGCCGACCAACCCGCTGCGGTGCTGGCGCTGGGAGCGACGATGGTTGCCCAGGGGCCGAACGGGACCCGCGAGATCGCGTCGGACGACTTCTTCGTCGACGTGCTCACATCCGCCCTGGAGCCGAACGAGATCCTGACCGAGATCCGTCTTCCGAAGAACGGCGGACGGTCGGCCTACGAGAAGCTGGGACGGCGCGGCGGCCACACCGACTACGCCGTCGCCGGTGCATCGGTGTGGGTCGACAAGCCGAACGGTTCGGTGACCGCGGCCCGGGTGGCTCTGACCGGGGTCGGCACCAAGCCGTCACTGGCAGAGGGGGTCGCAGAGTCCCTGGTCGGATCGGATGGATCGGCGTCGGCGATCGCGGCCGCGGCCGAGCGGGCGGTCGAGGGAGTGACGGTGCTCGAGGATCTCTACGGCTCCGTGGAGTACAAGACCCACCTCGCCAAGGTGATGGTGAAACGTGCCCTCACCTCGGCCCTGACCTGAAACCGGCGTTTTTATCAGTCCAGCGGGCGCTCAGCGCCCGCTGGACGCGCGAGAACGGGTTATGTCGCGGATAGTGCTTCCCGGACGCGTTCGGTGACCGCCCACGGGGAGTAGAAGATGTCGTGGTCCCAGACCTCGACCACCGCGAAGCCGGCGCGTTCGAGGGCGATCCTCCGTTCGGCGTCCCGGGTGCGATCGCTCAACGATGAGTGATATCGCTCGCTCTGGACCTCGACGACGAGCCGGTCTTCGACGACGAAGTCGACCCGACCCGTCCACACGTCACCGCCGATGTCCACCTGGGATCGAATGTGGTGAGAGGCCCCGCGCAGGATCTCGAGCGCCCTGGCTTCGAGATTGCTCTGCGGTGGGACGTAGCCCGGGCCGCGTTCTCCCAGGACCTCCCGCATTCGGGTGATCCCGTTCCGGCCGCGTCTGGCGAGCCGCTCCATGAGTTGGTCGAGTTCGGCTCCGGATGTGAGTCGCATCGACCACGCCCGATCCACCAACAACGCCAGCCGGTCGGTGGGCGTTTGCCCCGCCAATTGAAAGAGGGTGAGGGCGGGCGACGCCACAGGCACTCCAAGGTGTTTCTTCCGGTGCTGGGGTGGGATGACGGTTGCAAGCCTCACTTCACACATCAACCGGCCCGCCGGTCGGCGGTTGCGTTCCACCGCAACCGTGATCCCGACCAGCCGGCGCCCGGTCAGTCCCCACCACGCGGCCGCCGTCTCGTGGGACACGATGGCGCCGGGGCCCGAGTCGAGCACTGCCACCATCAGCCGCTGCGCGTCGGTAGCCGGTGATCCCGCCTGCTTGACCACGCGCGGAGTCACCTCCTCCAGCTGCCCGCGACGGATTCGAGTGCTGAGCTTTTGCCTGTCCACTCCGAGTCCCAGCAACTGCCTACGCGCCGCAGCACCATGCTGCGCGGCGCAGACCGACGCCAGGATCCGATCGACATCCACGGTCCGAGCATCGGTGATCCGAAGGGATTCGAAAACCCCTTGACAAGTTCGTCAGGCCTCGATTGGAAGTTCCGCATTCGCCCAGGCGATGATCCCTCCGGTGAGGTTGAGGACGTTCGTCCTCCCCGCCTGTTTGATGAGTGCCTCGGCGATCTGAGCCGACCGTTGGCCTGAGCGGCAATAGAGGATCACCTCGTGATCAGACGGGAGGTCCTGATACCAGTCGTTGACGATCGACATCGGCTTGAGCACGGCGCCGGGGATCCGGGCCTCGTCCCATTCCTTCTGCTCCCGCACATCGACGAGCAACGCACCGCTTTCGAGCTTGGCGGGGACGTCGATGGGATCGATCGAAGGGACGTCGGGCTTGCGGAGCATGCGGTGAAAACTAGTCGCTGGCCCGACCCGGAGGGGTTCCGACGGGTCCTGGCTCGTTCTCGCGCGTCCAGCGGGTGCTGAGCGCCCGCTGGACTGATAAAAACGGCGGTTACGAGACCGCAGTCAGGTAGGGGGGCGGGGTGGAACTAATCTGTCGGGAGTGATTCCAGGTTCGGTCGACGAAGTCCGAGAACTGTTCGCGTCCGGTGACTACGTGGCCGACCGCAGCCTCGCCGTGGCCGTTCACATCGCGATCTCGCTCGGTCGTCCCCTGTTCCTCGAAGGCGAAGCCGGGGTAGGCAAGACGGAGGTGGCGAAAGTCCTGGCCTCCGCCCTCGACGCCGAGCTGATCCGCCTTCAGTGCTACGAGGGTCTCGATGTTTCCCACGCCGTCTATGAGTGGGACTACGCCCGGCAGATGCTCGCCATCCGCCTGATCGAAGCTCGGGGCGAAAGTGGCGCTCTCGGGGTCTCCGACATCATGAGCCGCGACTTTCTCGTCGCGCGTCCCCTGCTCCGCGCCATCGAACTCGCTTCGTCGGGAGCCAAACCGGTCCTCCTGATCGACGAGCTCGATCGGGCGGATGAGGAATTCGAGGCCTATCTCCTCGAGATCCTGTCCGACTTCCAGGTGACGATCCCCGAAGTGGGGACCATCAAAGCCGCTACCCCTCCGATCGTCATCATCACCTCCAACCGGACCCGAGAGATCCACGATGCCCTCAAGCGGCGCTGCATCTACCACTGGCTCGACTACCCCGATTTCGAGCGAGAAGTTCAGATCATTCGAACCAAGATGCCGGACGTGGAAGACCGCCTCGCGAGAGAGCTGGCGGCAGCCATGGAGCGTCTCCGGGGCTACGACCTGTTCAAACCCCCGGGTGTCGCCGAGACCCTCGACTGGGCCGCGGCACTCAAGGTTCTGGGGGCCGGGAGCCTGTCTGTCGACCTGGTGGATGAGACGATGGGCGTCGTGCTCAAGTATCGGGAGGACGTCGACCAGGTGAGGGCCGCGGGGCTGGAGAGCCTGGCTGCGCCGGACGGTTGAACGTGTTGCAACCAATGAGCCAGAGCCTGTGAGACCCCGGATTCTGATCGCATTGGTCGCGGTGTCCGCCCTGTGGGCGGCGGCGCTGCCGGCTGCCGCGAGTGAGGAAGCCGAGGTCGGCGTGTGGCAGTCGGGTGGCCTCTCAGACAACACCCTGGAGATGGTCCAACTGGTCGCGGACCTTACCGGGGCGACCTACACCGTGATCGACTCCGGCACCCTGCGGATGATGTGGGTGACCCGCGACGGGGTAGACGTCCAAAGACCGGCCGCCGGGTACGGGTACCCGATGACCGTCTCTGTGTATGACGTGGTCACGTTCGGACCCCGCCTGGCCCCAGACGTGCGCACCGCCTTGCTCGCCGGGGACGTGGTCATGTCGGAGCGGTCGGCGGCATTGCGGGGCGCCAGGGTGGGCGACACGATCGAACTCGAGGGATGGAACCGGAGGCTTGTCGAGGTGTCGATCGGAGCAATCGCGCCAGACTCGGAGATCGGATGGGCGGAGCTGATTCTGGCTCGGCCACTCGCGTTGTCGCTCGACCTCGAGCGGCCTTCTTCGGTCCGGATATGGGACGACGATCCTGCGCGGATCGAAAGGCTCCTGAACGGGCTGATCCCGTCGGTCGACCCGGTCAGAGTGAGCGCGCCGGGTGCCCCGGTCGACATCGTGGACCAGACGCTCCCGACGGTCATGATCAAGGAGCGGTTTGGCGAGTTTGCCTTTCGTCCCACCACCGGGGACCTGATCGACATCGAGGATGAGTGGGAGGACGCCAACATCGTGTTCGTCACACTCCCTCGCCTTGGCGGGTTCCCGTGCCATAGAAGGACCGTTCCCTACGTGCGTGCGGCGATCGCCCAGGTCGAGAGCGAAGGCCTGTTCGAATTGCTCGATCCGGTCGATTTCCAGCTGGCGGGCGGTTGCTTCAACGCCCGACTGATGCGGGGAGGCGACAAGGGCTTCGCCCTCTCCCGTCACGCCTGGGGAGTCGCTTTCGACGTCAACCCGTCGACCAACCAGTACGGCGACCCTCCGACCTTGGAGCCCCGGATCGGTCAGATCTTCCGCGATTGGGGGTTTGCGTGGGGCGCGGGCTGGACCGTCCCCGACGGGATGCACTTCGAGTGGACCGGTCATCCGACCGCGGCTGCCATACCCCGGTGTGCCACCCACGGCATCGCTGCCCTGCCCGGCGACGTTGGGGGATGGGGCGTGTACGCTCGGACCGAGGGCTGCCGCGCCCCCTGAGGTGCGTCGGTCCCAGCCGGACAACCGGGCTCGACCACGGAAACGGGGGTTTCATGGACATCGACACGATCGCCGGTCTCAGCAGCCAGTCAGGCTCTCTGATCTCCCTGTACGTCGCTCAGGGCAACGCATTGTCTGCCCGCCTCACCGACCTCCTCAAGCCGGTGCGGGAGCGCGCAGAAGAGGGAGCCCGGACGATGACCCTGTCGGTGAGGGCGGATGTCGAGAAGCTGGGCGATCTGGCGGGCCGCCTGGCACGCGACCCGGCTGCCGGGTTCGCGATGTTCGCTTCGGATGCAGATGGCGTCTTCGAGGTCGTTCCCCTCTCCGCCCCTCCCCCCGATTTCGCGGTCGTGGCGACGACTCCTTATCTCCGCCCGCTCCGCGTGCTGCGCCCACCGCTTCATGGCGCGGCGATCGTGATCGAGCGTGCGGGTTCCGACGCGTATGAGATGATCGACAACCAGGTCCTTGATGCGGTGCGAATCGAGGCCGAACCCGGCAAGCGGAACTACGGCGGCTTCAAAGGCTTCGACGAGCATCGGGTTCAGCGCCATGCCGAGGAGGAAGTGGGGCACATGCTGCGTCAGGTGGCCGAGAGGCTTCTCCGACGTCACCAGGATGCGCCGTTCGACTTCCTCGCGTTCGGAGGGCATCAGGAGACCTATGAGTTGCTCCGTCCTCATCTTCATCAGTATCTGGCCGGCTTACCGCATCATCGATTCGTGATCGATCCCAACACGGCCACGAAGAGCCTCGTGGCAGGACATCTGGCCGACGCCGCCGCGGTCACCTACCGGGCGCACGACGAGGAGCTGGTGCGGATGGTGCTGGAAGGGCGCCATCACGGTGCCCACGTGGCGCTCGGATCGCCGGAGGTTCTGGACGCCGTCAATCTGAAGGCGGCCGAACATCTCGTGATCTCGGGGCCGATCGTCAAGAGTGGTTTCGAGTGTGTCGACTGCGGCTGGTTGGCCCGATCGGCAGCTTCGTGTGGATCCTGCGGCGGAACGGTGCGTGAGGTCGATGACGTTCTCGGCCCTGCGATCGAGCGAGTACTCGAGGCCAGTGGTGAGGTCACCCAGGTGGAGGTGGCGTCGCCGCTCGACGCGATGGGAGTGGGAGCACTTCTCCGCTTTGCGATGTGACTTCAATGCACGGCTTCGAGCAGGTCGACGAGAGTCTCGAGGTCCCTCAGGTTGCCGGCCGCCAGGAAGTCGTCGATGTGAGGTAGGGCCGCCTGCATGCCGCGGGTCTCAGGGGCAAAACCCTCCCGGCCCGCCAGCGGGTTCAGCCAGATGACCCGATGCATCGTCCGGTGGAGATGCGCCATCTCGGCGGCGAGGAGTTCCGGTTCGCCCCGGTCCCACCCATCGGACACGACCAGTGCGATCGGCCCGCCCCGAACCACTCGCCGTGACCATTCCCGGTTGAAGGTGCGCAGACTCTCGCCGATCTTGGTCCCACCCGACCAGTCGTGCACTGCCGCCGACACGCGAGCAATCGCCTCGGAGGGCTTGCGCCGGTCGAGTTGACGAGTGATTCGGGTGAGCCGGGTGCTGAACACGAACGCCTCCAGCCGCCCCAACCGGTCTTGCGCCGAGTGGGCGAAGTACAGGAGCATCTCCGAATATCGCTCCATCGACCCCGACACATCGGCGATGAAGATGAGTGGACGCTTGCGAAGGGCCTTGCGGGTGGTGGCGATGCGCATCAGGTCTCCTTCCCAGCCGATGTTGCGTCGTAGCGTGCGTCGGAGGTCGGGACGGTCGCCGGCTCGGGCCGGCACCCGCCGCCTGGACGCGGCGCGGGAAGGACGCCAGACCATCTGGGCGATCAGCGCCCGGACCTGGGCCTCCTCTCCGGCTGTCAACTCCGAGAAATCCCGGGTCCACAGCCGCTCCACCAGGCTCGCGCCGGCGGTGGCGTCGACGTCCTCGCCCTCGTCGCCTTCACCCTCGGTTCCGTCGGGGAGGGAGATCGCCCAGGTTCGCTCCAAGGCGTGAACGATCATCGTTGGTAGCCGGCCGTCTTGTGGACCGAAGATCTCGATGAAAACCCGATCGAATGCCGCGATCTGATCCCGCCGGGTGATCGAAACCGAGCGAAACCCCGAGTAGACGTCCTCGGCGGAGGCGGCGTCCACCAACTGCAGCGCGTTCACCAGGTCGGAGGCGTGGACCGGGCCAACCGGGATGCCCTCCTCCCGCAGGCGGCGACTGAAGCGGATCAGCGTCTCGCCCGAGGTCGTCGTCTCGGAAATCATGCGTCGAGCGTAGAACGCGACCCCGGAAATCGCTGGCCGGCGTACGATGGGCCCGCATGCGTGAAGCGCTCGAGATCCGTGACCGATGGGTCGAAGCGGGCAAGCGGGTGGCGGTCGCGACCGTGGTCAGCGTCTCTGGCTCCGCACCCCGACCCACCGGTAGCAAGTTCCTGGTGTCGTCCACCGGTGACATGGAGGGGTCGGTATCCGGCGGCTGCGTCGAGAACGACGTGTTCCTGCACGCCCAACAGGTTCTGGAAGGGGGCCCTGCCCGGCTTCTGACCTACGGGATCGCCGATGACGACGCGTTTGCCGTTGGCTTGGCGTGCGGGGGCACGATTCAGGTGTTCGTGGAGGAGTGGTGACGCTGGATGCGGTGCGCGCCCTGGTGGCGGCGGAGGCGCTCGGAGCACGATTGATCTCGGTCGAAGGTCCCGGGCCGGGAGCGAGCGCGGTAGTCGACGGGAGTGGCCGATTGCTGGCCGGCGACCTCACCGAGGCGACGCGACCCGATGTGGTCGCCGACGTGTTGGAGCTCATTTCCCGGGAGCGGAGCGCCACGCTCGATTACGACGACTGTGCTCTGTTCATCGAACCGATCGTGCCCCGGCCGGTTCTCACGATCTTTGGCGCGGTTCACGTCGCCCAGAGTCTTTCGACCCTCGCCCGACACCTGGGATACCGGGTCGTCGTCTCCGACTCGCGCCCGGCATTCATCAGCGCCGATCGGTTCCCGGACGCAGACGAACTCCTCCCGGGGTGGCCGGATCAGGTCGCCGACCGGATCGTTGTCGACCACCGGTCTTACATCGTCGTGCTCAGTCACGATGCCCGATTCGAGGACCCACTGTGGCCGCTCGTGCTCGGCACGCCAGTCCGATACATCGGTGCGATGGGCAGTGGGAAGACGGCGGCGGCGCGACGCCGCCGCCTGCTCGACGCAGGTTACGAGGAGCCGCAGGTGGACCGGATTCGGGGTCCGATCGGTCTCGACATCGGCGCGGTGACAGCAGGCGAGATGGCGATCGGGATCCTGGCCGAGATGACCATGGCCCGATATCGAACCGGCGATCCGGCTGAGCTTCATGGCCGGGTCAGGCGCATGGCGAGGGACTGACCGCGGTCGGTTAGCCTCGCCGGTGATGATCGCCGCTCTGATCCTGGCCGCCGGGGGCTCGCGCCGTCTCGGTCGGCCCAAACAACTGGAACCTTGGGGGAGCACCACGCTCCTCGGTCAGGTGGTGACCGAGGCGCGCTCGCTGGAGGGTGTCGGTGAGGTCTGGGTGGTGCTCGGTGCGCATTTGGATGAGATCCTCGAAGGGGTGGACCTCGAGGATTGTGGTGTGGTCGAGAATCCGGAGTGGGAGGAGGGGCTCGCATCCTCCCTGCGGGTTGGTCTGGACGCCATCAATCGGTTGTCCCAGGCGGAATCTGTCCTCGTGATGCTTGGTGATCAGCCGGGGATTCAGCCGCAGGTGGTGGCCGACGTGATCCGGGTCGCTCGAAGATCCTCCGCGCCGGCGGTCGTTCCCAAGTATCGATACACCCCAGGGAATCCGGTGCTGTTTCACCGCTCGCTCTGGGCCCGTCTCATGTCCTTGACCGGCGACCAGGGCGCGGCTCAACTGCTCAAAGCGCATCCGGAGTGGGTCGAGGAGGTGTGGTTGGACTCGCTTCCACCGCGAGATGTGGACACCGATATGGACGTGCAGGATCTCCGTCCCCGTCGGTGACGAGTCGCTGCAAAGATTCGCCCGGCACGATTGATCGAGGTCCCAGATCGCGGCGTGATGCGGCTTGCTAGGCTCGGCGGTCGGAGGAAGGAGAGGATCAGATGCCGTCGATCGACGCCATAGGGGGCATTGGACCGAGGTCCGCGCGCCAACTGAGGCGAGCCGGTGTCAAGACCACCGATGGACTGCTCAAACGGGGGAGCAGCAAGCGAGGTCGTGAGGAACTGGCCGAGGCTGCAGGTCTGTCGGAGTCGGACATTCTCGCCTGGGTCAACACGGCCGACCTCATGCGGATCAAGGGCGTCGGTTCGGAGTACGCCAACCTCCTGTCGATGACGGGTGTGAACACGGTCAAGGAGCTCCGGCGTCGCAACCCGAAGGCCCTGACTGCGGCATTGATCGCTCTCAACGACAAGAAGCGGCTGGTGCGCCGGCTACCGACCGAGGCGATGGTCGGGGAGTGGGTGGATGCGGCCAAGGACGGGCTCGCCGGCTGAGAATCTTCGAATCGATACCCACGAATGAAGC
The DNA here is from genome assembly GCA_041591895.1 of Acidimicrobiia bacterium. Classification (GTDB taxonomy): domain Bacteria; phylum Actinomycetota; class Acidimicrobiia; order Spongiisociales; family ZC4RG35; genus JBFHRE01. Next base: position 6 of record JBFHRE010000050.1, on the reverse strand, counting down.
GGGGGC
>JBFHRE010000049.1:0-17551 GCA_041591895.1 Acidimicrobiia bacterium | reverse complement strand
ACGAGAAGGAACTGGCCTCGCTGGCAGGCGCCCGTCCCTCCGACAAATGGGTCGGACGCACCTGGGGTCAACGGGGAAGGTTCAAGGCGTCGTCGTTGAGAAGGGCCGTGGACGCACTGGTTCGAGCGGACCGGGTGCTGAAGTCGGCACCGGAGGAGATGCACCAGGTGACGATGGAACGACTGACGGTTGCTATGTGCCGCTGGCTGTCGGGGCGATGAACCAGCCGCCAGCCGCCGGCCTCCAGCTGCCGGCCCGGCAGCTTCCTTGCACCCGGCCGCCAGTCGCCAGTCTCCAGATTTCAGTCTTGATCTTTCAGCCCCCAGCCTCGAGCCGCCCTCCCCGGCTTCGACTCAACGGGACTTGTGAGGGAATCTTCGCTGGTAGCTGGTAGCTGGTAGCTGGTAGCTGGTAGCTGGTAGCTGGTAGCTGGTAGCTGGTAGCTGGTAGCCGGCAGCCCGAGGGCCCGGCCCTCGGTCACACGTTCGCCAGCACCGCGTCGAGGAGCCTGATCAAACGGCCCCGATTCTCGCCGGCGGTTTCGATCACCTCGTCCGAGGACAGCGGGCCGGCCGAGATCCCGGCGGCCAGGTTGGTCACCAGAGACACCCCAAGAACCTCTGCGCCCATGTGGTTGGCGGCGATCGCCTCGGGGACCGTGGACATCCCGACCAGGTCCGCTCCGAGAACCTGGGCCATGCACACCTCGGCGGGAGTCTCGTAGGTCGGTCCCAGGAACCAGGCGTAAACCCCTTCGCCGACCTCGAGGCCCTCGGCGGCGGCCGCGGTCCGAGCGATGCTTCGCAGCCGGGGCGAGTAGGTGCGGGTCAGGTCCGGGAATCTGGGGCCGAGGCGGTCGTCGTTGGGCCCGACCAGCGGGTTGATTCCGGTCAGATTGAGGTGATCGGACAGCAGGACGATGTCCCCTGGCTTCTGACCAGGCCCACATCCGCCGGCGGCATTGGTGAGGACGACGACTTTGCAGCCGGACATGATCGCCCCTCGCACGCCGGCGACGATCTGGTCGATCGGATGCCCTTCATAGGCATGGACGCGACCCGAGAACAGCAGGACCCGGTTGGGTCCGATGGAGGTGGACACGAGTGCGCCCCCGTGCCCGGCGGCGGCTGGGGTCGGGATTCCCGGCAGCCTCGAGTACGGGATCTCGACGCCTTGGACGTGGTCCTTGTAGGCGCCGAATCCTGAACCGAGGACGACGGCGACGTCATGACGCACCACACCGGTCAGGTCCGAGATCGCCTCGGCCAGGTCGAGTGCCTGGGAGTGGACGTCGGGATGCAAGGCGAGCCCGACGGCTCGGTCAGCCGGCGAGCTTCTTGGCGAGCCGGCTCTTGCGGCGAGCGGCCGTCTTCTTCGAGAGGACGCCCTTCGACGCAGCCATGTCGATCCGCTTCTGAGCGGCCTTGTAGAGCTCGGCCGCCTGATCCAGGTCGCCCGAGTCGACCGCGGCGGCGGTCTTCTTGATACGGGTCTTCAGCTCGGAACGAACCGCCTTGTTGCGCTCATGCCGCGTCTCGTTCTGGCGGTTGCGCTTGATCTGAGACTTGATGTTGGCCATGGTCCTCTCACGGATCGGAAAGAGTGCTGATTGCCGGATGGCACGACTACGCGACGACGCGATGCCGGTCCGGGAACGGTGGAAATCTAGCAGGGCGGCGGTCCCCGGTACAATCCCCGACGTTCCCCGACCCTTCCGGATCGCCTTGACCCCGCCTTCGCGCATACGCAACTTCAGCATCATCGCCCACATCGATCATGGGAAGTCGACTCTGGCCGATCGTCTGCTCGAACGGACCGGAGCGATCACCGAGCGGGAGATGCGCGAGCAGATGCTCGACACGATGGACATCGAGCGCGAACGCGGCATCACCATCAAAGCCAACAACGTCCGCCTCACGTACCAGAGCCCCGACGGCGAGGAGTACGTGCTCAACCTCATCGACACTCCGGGTCACGTGGATTTCTCCTACGAGGTTTCCCGATCGCTGGCCGCCTGCGAGGGGGCGTTGCTGTTGGCGGATGCCGCCCAGGGGGTGCAGGCGCAGACGCTGGCCAATGCCTATATGGCGATCGAGGCCGGGTTGGAGGTCCTCCCTGCGCTCAACAAGATCGACCTTCCGGCTGCCGAGCCGGAGCGGGTGGCGCAGGAGATCGTCGGCATCCTCGGAGGCGACCCGGCCGACGTGCTCCAACTCTCGGCGAAGACGGGCCAGGGTGTAGACGAGTTGTTCGGCCGTCTGGTGCGGGACGTGCCGCCGCCGCAAGGCGACCCCGATGCCCCTCTCCGGGCATTGGTCTTCGACTCCTATTTCGACGCCTATCGCGGAGTCGTGTGTTACGTGCGGATCAAAGATGGGCGGATGTCCGCCGGCGAACGGTTGCGCTTCATGGCCACCGGCGAGGAACACAACGCCAACGAGGTCGGCTATCTCACGCCGCGTGCGGTCCCGGTGTCGGTGATGGGCCCGGGCGAGGTCGGGTATCTGATCACGGGGGTGAAGGAGATCGATCGCATCAAGGTCGGCGACACGGTCACGTCTGCCGCCAATCCGGCCAAGACAGCGTTGCCCGGCTATTCGGAGCCGAAGCCGATGGTCTTCTCCGGTTTGTTCCCGACCGACGGCGACGACTTCGAGCGGCTGCGAGAGGCGCTCGACAAGCTGCGTCTCAACGACGCCTCCCTCCAATACGAACCGGAGAGTTCGCGTGCCCTCGGGTTCGGGTTTCGCTGCGGCTTTCTGGGCCTCCTCCACATGGAGATCGTCCGCGAACGGCTCGAACGGGAATACAACCTCGACCTGGTGGCCACTTCCCCCTCGGTGGCTTACCGCGTGGCCCACCCGGACGGGCGGGTCGTCGAGATCCATTCGCCACAGGACCTGCCTGCTCCCGGGGACCTCGCATCCGTGGAGGAGCCCTACATGAGGGTCATGATCATCGCTCCGTCCGAGTACATCGGCTCGATCATGGAACTCGTGACGAACGCAAGAGGCGAGATGGTCAACATGACCTATCTCTCGCCGGAGCGGGTGGAGCTGACCTATCAGATGCCGCTCGCAGAGGTGGTCTTCGGGTTCTTCGACAACCTCAAGTCGCGCACTCGGGGGTATGCCTCGCTCGACTACGAGATCTCCGGTTACCGCCAGTCGGACCTGGTCAAGGTCGACATCCTGCTCAACGCGGTTCCCGTCGACGCGTTCAGTGCCATCGTCCACCGCGACAAGGCGTACGAGTACGGCAAGAAACTCGTCGAGAAGCTTCAAGAACTCATCCCCCGCCAGCTCTTCGACGTTCCCATCCAGGCCGCGATCGGGTCTCGAATCATCGCCCGTGAGACCGTCCGGGCCAAGCGCAAGGACGTGCTGGCCAAGTGCTACGGCGGAGACATCACGCGAAAGAAGAAACTGCTCGAGAAGCAGAAGGAAGGAAAGAAGCGGATGAAGATGGTGGGGTCGGTCGAGGTGCCACCGGAGGCGTTCGTGGCCGCCCTGAGGGTGGATGACTGACATCGGTGAGGCGTCGATCCGACCGGTGGCGATCCAACCGGTGTCGATCCAACCGGGGCCCGACTCCGTGGAACTCGCCGAGCTCGCCTCCAGCTGGAAGTCCGCCTACCTCCACATCCCGTTCTGCGAGGCGGTCTGCCCGTATTGCGACTTCGCAGTAGTGGCCGGTCGCGACGACCTCTCAGATCGGTATCTCGCCGCGCTCGAACGAGAGATCGAGATCGAAGCTCCGTGGAACGAGCTCGACTCGGTCTTCCTCGGGGGCGGTACTCCGTCCCGGGTCGGGGCTCGATCGATCGGTCGGTTGCTCAAAGCGCTCGACCGCCGGTTCGGGATTCGGCCGGGGTCGGAGGTGACGCTGGAGGCGAACCCGGAGGACATCGACCCCGAGTCGGCGGACGGTCTTGCCTCGGCCGGGGTGACCCGCGTCTCGCTGGGAGCCCAGTCGCTCGATGCCTCGGTGCTTCGAGCGCTTGGTCGTCGCCACACCCCCGAGAAGGTTGCGTCGGCCGTGGAGGCGGCCCGCGCAGCGGGTGTGGAATCGGTCAGTCTGGATCTCATCTACGGGACGCCGGGGGAGTCCCTCGAGAGCTGGGAGCGCACCTTGCTCGGCGCCCTCGACCTCGAACCGGACCATGTCTCGGCCTATGCCCTGACAGTCGAGCCGCCCACCGCATTGGGGCGGGCGGTTCGTCAGGGCGCGGCGGCGCCCGATCCCGACGACCAGGCCGACAAATGGGAGAAGGCGAGCCGGTTGCTGGCCGCGGCAGGCCTCACTCGGTACGAGGTCTCGAACCATTCCCGGCCCGGCCAGGCCTGCGCCTACAACCTATCGGTGTGGGGGATGGGCGAATACCTGGCGTTCGGACTCGGCGCACACGGCTTTCGCGACGGCATCCGCACCCGGCGGGTTCGAAGGATCGATACCTACCTCCGTCGGATCGAGTCAGGGTTGGGAGCGGTGCAAGCCAGCGACCGGATCGATGGTCGGGTGTGGGAGCAAGAGCGTCTGATGGTCGGTCTCCGGAGGACCGCCGGGGTCGAGGCGGGGCAATTGGGAGCAGAGTTGGTCGAGTCCGAGCCGGGTCGTCGCCTGATCGCCGCCGGCGTTCTCGAGTTGGAAGGGAACCGGCTGAAGGTCGCGCGTCCCCTGTTGACCGATGAGGTCGTGCGGGCGGTTCTCGATCTCTGAGCCGATGGCTGTCAGGCGGCAGGACCGCGCCGTCTGACTTCTCGCACCTGCTCGAGTGCCTCTCGCAATTCGGCCAGCCAGTCCTCCTGCCGTTCCCCGACCAGCCGCACGCACCACGCCAGGGCATCGCTCCGGCTTCTCGCCACCCCCACGTCGACCAGGGTGTCGAGAACCTCTCGTTCCGGCATCCGCAGCCGGGTCATCGCCGGGCTGGCCAGAATCGTGAACATCGCTTCCTGATCACCGCAGCGAGCACCCCACGACACCTTGCGGTCGAAGGCCCGCTCGGCCCGGCGGGCGATGGTGACCCGGTCGGCCCGGGTGTCCTCCCGGAACGCTGCGATCCGCGCCAGCCGGGCATCGCGGCGCAGGTCATCGCCGTCGTCATCCGTGAAGTCGGGTTCGGCCAGCCGGCCCACCACCCAGATCTCGTCCCGATCGGTTGTGATCTCCGGGGTTCCCTCGAACCAGGAGTTGGGGATCTGACCCTTGAACCATCCGCTGAGTGAAGTTTCCGCCATGGTGGAAATGTAATAGTTATTACATCATTACGCAAGGGGTCTGGAGGCGCAGTACACAACCACTCGCACCAACGGCATCCGGCCTCGGGACGCGATGGTCCGGCCCCGGGTCTTATCACTCTCCATGGTCGAGCGCTAACCTGACCCCGGACATGGAAGACGTGTTCGACGACCGTCGAGATGACATTCTCAAGGCTCTGGTCGAGGAGCACATCCGCACCGGAGAGCCTGTGAGTTCGCGCGCGGTGCTCGACGCAACCGGCCTGGGAGTCTCGGGCGCAACGATTCGAAACGACCTCGCCGCTCTTGAGCGAGACGGATACGCCGTTCAGCCGCACACATCTGCCGGTCGGGTGCCGACCTCCAAGGCGTATCGGTACTACGTCGATCACCTCGGACCGACCCGTCTCCGGGTGGCAACCCAAAACCGCATCGCCGGATTCTTCTCGTCGGTGCAGTTGGAGCTCGGGAGGCTGCTGAAGGCCACTGCCGATCTTCTGTCCGAGATGACCCACTTTCCGGCTGTGGCAGTCACGTCGGGACCGATCGGGGAACAGGTTCGGGCGTTCAACGTGGTTCAGTTGGCGGCCAATACCGCTCTCCTGGTGGTTGTGACCAACTCGGGCAGAGTCTGTCAGGAACTGGTGCGATTTCAGGCCCCGGTCACGGCCACAGAGCTCGACCGGGTCGAGGAGCGCGTAGGGCAGGCGGTCGTCGGCTGCGACCTGGGCGCCGAGGTCATGCCGACTCCGTCGGACGTCGATCCCCATCTGCGCCCGGTGGTCAAGGAGGTCGTTGAAGCTCTGCGCAAGGCGGAGACTCGGTCGGCCGACCTGTATGTTGGCGGGACCCATCAGATGGCCAGCGTGTGGGACAACCTCAACACGGTTCAGCGAGTGCTCGAGGTTCTCGAAGGCGAGGCCCGGATGCTCGAAATCCTCGCCCGTTCGCCCGGAACCTCCATCCAGCTCGCGAGCGAATTGGGCCTGGCTGAGGACACGGACCTGGCAGTGGTGTCGTCGAGCGTCCCCGGTTCGGGGGTGCAGGGCCGCGTCGGTGTGATCGGCCCGATGCGCATGGACTACAAGAAGGTCATCTCCACCGTGGAAGGCGTGAGCCGGGAGCTTGGCGACCGGATGGGCTCCTGAGTCGATGGCCACCGATTACTACGCCGTCCTGGGGGTTCCGCGCGACGCCTCGCAGGAAGAGATCAAGAAGGCATTTCGCCGGTTGGCCCGCGAGACCCATCCGGATGCCAACCCGGGGGATGTGGCCGCGGATTCACGGTTCCGAGAGATCGCCGAGGCCTATGAGGTGCTCTCCGACCCCGACCGCCGCCGACGGTACGACCGGGGTGACACGATCGATCTCGGCGACCTGTTCGGCGCCGGGTTCGGCGGGTTCGACGACCTGCTTCGTTCGGTCTTCGGTGACAGCGGGCTGTTCTCGCAGGGGGGTGGCACATCCCGCACCCCCCGAGGCCGGGACATCCTGGCGAGGGCCGAGGTCGACCTGGCCCAGGCAGCCTTTGGTGGTGACGTCGAGGTCTCGTTCCGAACGAACGTAACGTGTAAGACGTGCAACGGCGATGGCGCCGAGCCAGGAAGCCGGCGGATCGACTGCGGCGCCTGCAGTGGGACCGGTGTCGTGCGGATGGCCCGCCGCAGCCTGCTCGGCACGATCCAGACGGTCGGTACCTGCCCCACTTGTCAGGGATCCGGGGAGCTGATCGCCACTCCCTGTGGCGCCTGCGGCGGGCAGGGGGTCCATCCGGAGACGCGATCCGTCAAAGTCGAGCTTCCGGCAGGCGTCTCGACCGGCACCCGGCTAAGACTCAACCGCGAGGGCGAGTCCGCTCCCCGGCAAGGTGTACCGGGCGACCTCTATGTCGAGGTGGCCGTTCGGCCGGATCCACGGTACGAACGAGACGGAGACGACCTTATCCATAGGGTGTCGATCGGAATCGCAGAGGCGGCATTGGGTACGACGGTCGAGGTGCCGTTGATCGAGGGGGGCTCGGAGCGGCTCGAAGTGGCTGCCGGGACCCAACCGGGAGCCGTTCGTCGAGTTGCGGGGGCGGGCATGGGGCGGCTCGGTCGCCGCGGTCGCGGTGATCTCATCATCGAGATCGGGGTGACGATCCCCTCCGACCTGTCGGTCGAAGAAGAGGATTTGCTGCGCCGCTTCGCCGAGCTGCGGAAGGAGCAGCCTTCGGACTCTCGCCGGCGCCGTCGCAGATAGTGGCGCACGTTCCCCACTTGTTGCTGGCGGGGAGCTGGTCCGGAAGCTCGATCCCGATCGACCCGGTGCAGAAGCATCATCTCGAACGGGTGTTGCGGATGACAGACGGAGAAACCGTGTCCTACACCGACGGGGCAGGGCGGGTCGGCGAAGGGACGTACCAGGGTGGATCGGTCGAACGTGGATCCGAGCGCGACGTTCCCCCGCCGGCGGTGCGGCTCACGATGGCCGTGGCGCCTCCCGCTGCGAAGGATCGCTCCCAATTTCTGGTGGAGAAATTGACGGAGCTCGGAGCGGCCGAATTGGTATGGGTGAGGACCAAACACACCGAAGGCAGGCCGCCATCGGCCGACAAGGCCATGGCCTGGATGCGGTCGGCCCTCGAACAGAGTCGGGGCGCATGGGCGATGTCGATCCGGGAGTCGGCCATTCGTGACCTTGCCCAGCCTCTCCTCGTGGCTGATCCCGGCGGTGCCCCGCTGCGGTCGGCACCGACCGAGGCCACCGTCCTGATCGGGCCTGAAGGCGGTCTCGATCCTGCCGAGACACCTCCCGGCGCCATCCGCCTGGGGCTCGGTCGGAACATCCTCCGGGTCGAGACGGCGGCGGTTTGCGCCGCCGCCCTGTTCCTTTGCAGTTGAAATCGCCAAATCCGAACCTGGCATCGCCCAACACGGCGCACCCTCCCGTGCGTACACTGACCATCAATCGGCTGGAAGCAGGGAGGGCTCAGTGGCCAGCGGTGAAGTAGACGGCGACGGCTTCAACCAGTCGCTGGGTGACCGGCTGCGTTTGGCGCGCCGTTCGCGCGGGTGGTCGCTGAGCGAGGTCGAGACCATCTCCGATGGCGAGTTCAAGGCATCGGTGGTCGGCGCCTACGAACGCGGGGAGCGTTCGCTCACCGTCCAGCGGCTGGTTCGTCTGGCGGCCACGTACGACGTGCCGCTCGACTCGCTCCTCCCGCGCCCGTCCGAGCCTTCGGACACGATGATCGATCTGACCGCACAGGATCTCGATGAGTCGCACGACGGTGCACTCATCGACCGCTACCTTGGCACGATCCAGATGATGCGGCGGGGCGATCCTCGCGAACTGGCCATCCGTAGCTCCGATCTCAGGCTGCTCTCCTCGATGCTGTCGGAGGAACGGCTGTCGTCCATGCCTGAATTCGAAGACCGCTGAGGGACTGCCGGAGCAATCCGGTCTTCGAAAAATCCGGGCACGCCCGTATCATCTCTCTCAACGCGTGACACTCGAACTCACCGAACGTCGTCTGCGGGTCCCCTCCAACCACCTCATGCTCGAGTTGCTTGGTCAGGCGGACGCGCATCTCAAGACCATCGAGGCCGCCTTTCCCTCGGTGCGCCTGATCGCGCGCGGCAATGAGTTCGGTATGACCGGCCCGGCTGAGGCCGTCGATGCGGTCGAAACCGTCCTCAACGAGCTGCTGATACTGGTCCAGGAAGGTCAGGACCTCGGCCACGGCAAGGTCTCGCAGGTCCTCGACATGGTTCGAGACCGAGTGCCCAGCCCGTCGGGGGTTCTCCAGGAGGGAATTCCGGTTGGACGGGGGAAGGTGGTCAGGGCCAAGACCAGAGGCCAGGCGCGCTACATCCAGGCGATCCGTGACAACACTCTCACCTTCGGGATCGGCCCGGCCGGTACCGGCAAGACCTATCTCGGCATGGCGGCGGCGGTAGAGGCGCTCGTATCCGGTTCTGTACACCGGATCATCCTCACTCGTCCGGCCGTGGAGGCCGGTGAGCGGCTCGGGTTCCTTCCCGGCGACCTCACCCAGAAGATCGACCCCTATCTCCGGCCCCTGTACGACGCCCTCTGGGACATGCTCGGGCCGGACGAGACCGGCCGCCTCCTCGATCGGGGCACCATCGAGATCGCTCCACTCGCATACATGCGCGGCCGCACCCTCAACGACGCCTGCGTGGTGCTGGATGAGGCGCAGAACACCTCGCAGGAGCAAATGAAGATGTTTCTCACCAGGCTCGGCTTCAATTCCAAGATGATCATCACGGGCGACGTCACCCAGACCGACCTTCCCAGTCAGAAGATGTCGGGCCTGGCAATGGCGCGCCGGGTCCTCGACGGGATCCCGGGCGTGGCCTTCTGTGAGCTCAGCTCGAAGGATGTGGTCCGTCACCGAATCGTGGCCGCCATCGTGGAGGCATACCAACGCTACGAGGACAATGGCCGTGAATAGGGCGACGCTGGTCCGCGGGATCTCACTCGTGTCCACGGTCGTGCTCTGTTGGGGCGCGCTCTCGTTCGGACGTTCGGCCTCGGCCGGAGCGTTCAACGAGGGCGATCTCGCACGGCGGGCCTATTACGCCGCCCGGGACGAGAACGTCGAGGATCCCGCTGCCACCCAGGCCGCCCGGGACGCCGCCGCGGCGGAGGTGCCGATCCAGTACCGGCGACTGGGCGAGACGGAGCAACTGATCTCGAACAACATCGCCCAACTGTTCACGTCGCTCGAATCGGCGATCCTCGCCGCGACACCGACCGGCATCGCCGCGATTCCCGAGCCGGAGCCGCCTGCGGTGACGACGGACGAGAGCACGGTCACCACCGCCGCCGAGGAACCTACGGCGACGCTCACTGGACGGGTGTTCTTCGACGTGGATGACGACGGGATCTTCGAAGAGACGGAGTCGGATGCCTACCGGAACGACTTCGGCGTCGGTGGGATCGGCGTGGCGGCGATCGCCGACGGTGTGGTGGTGAGGGCGACCACGGCGTCCGACGGGACCTACTCGCTCGAGGTGCCCCCGGTGACGCTGACCATTGTGCTCGACTCCACCGGTGGTGTCCCACCGTCCGGAGTGATTCCGCGTGACGACACCCGGGAGGTCGACTGTCGACGGACGGCCGAATGCCAGTCCGAGTCGCTCGTCCTCAAGGCGGACTTCCGGATCATCGACGACGTGGTCGCCGACGTGTCGCAGAGCAATCAAATGGACGACCCGGAGAGCCTTTCGACACTGGTCACGCTCGCCCGGCGCGATTTCGTGTCCGGTCTGGCCGGGGCCGGGGAGAATCTGCTTCTCGACCAGGTGGAGTTCTCGATCGAGACCTGGTTGGGCGGGGAGTTCAACATCGGGATCCGTCAGGAAGACCTTCTCGCCAAGAAGGATTCCCTCAGTCTCAACCCGCCGCTGATCCAGCCGGGATTCCCGGCCGACCTGCGTGACGCAGCAAGGACCGCGGCCGCCGGTGTGATCGACAACTACCTGGTCCACAACCTGATCCCCAACGATCAGGCGACCGAGGCTGCCAAGGAGGCGGCGGCCGCCGAGGTCGACCCGATCATGGTGCCGGTCCGGCGAGGTCAGTTGATCGTGGACCAGGGTATGGAACTGAACGCTTTCCACATCGAGGCCATCCAGGCCACCGGCGCCGCCGAGGGGGATGCCATTCCCGAACTCGCCCTCGCTGCGGTCCTCACTGTCCTGGTCGCGGTTCTGGGCTATTACCTCGCTCGCTTCAGGGCTCAGTTCTGGGAGCGCCCAAAGATGGTGACGCTGTTCGGGATCCTCCTCGTGATGGGTGCTCTCGCCGTCCGGGGAGCACTGGCGATGGAGGCGCGCGACTTCACCGTCTACGCCCTCCCCGCGGTTGCTTTCGGCTACCTGGCCGCGGTCCTGTTCGACAACCGGATGGGGACCCTGATGGCGCTCGCCATGGCCGTCCTCACGGCAGCCGGCACCCAGCAGACCGGGATCACGGTCTACGCCCTCCTCGCCACGCTGGCCCCGATCGGGTTCGTGTCATCCGCCAGCAGCCGTCACGCCTACCGCAACTCGGTGGTCGTGTCGGCCGTGGCTGCTTCTCTGATAGCCGCCTCGACTGCCTGGTTGTTCTATACCGACCCCGACATCTCGCCGTGGTCGGAGGTGTTGACCGCCGGCGTCTGGGGTTTCGGGGTTTCTCTGGCCGCCGCCCTCCTCATCCAGCCGGTGCTGGCATCACTCGAGGTCTGGTTCGACATCACCACCACCCTGCGGCTGCTCGACGTCACCGACCGCAACCACGACGCGCTCCAGTTGCTCCAAGAGAAGGCCTTCGGAACCTTCAACCACTCGCTGATGGTCGGGACGCTGGCCGATGGCGCCGCCCGACAGATCGGCGCCAACAACCTCCTCGCCCGAGCGGCGGCCTACTACCACGACCTCGGCAAGACGGAGAACGCCCTGTATTTCATCGAGAACCAATTCGGCATCTCCAATCCGCATGATGAGCTGAGTCCCGAGGAGTCGGCCGATGTCATTCGGCGGCATGTCATCGACGGACTGGAACTGGCCCGCAGGTACCGGATCCCCACCGAGGTGGCCGAGGGCATTCTCACCCACCACGGCGACGGAGTGATGCGCTACTTCTACGAGAAGGCGCGATCCAGCCGGGGGGGCGATGTCGACATCGACGACTTCCGCCACGCCGGACACAAGCCGAAGTCGAAGGAGATGGCGATCGTGATGATGGCCGACTCGGTCGAAGGGGCGTGTCGGGCAGCCTTCCGGGACGAGGACCCCTCGGCGGACGTGATCGCAAAGGTGATCAACCGGGTGGTCGACGAGAAGCTGGTGGACGGCCAGCTGTCGGAGTGCGACCTGACCATGGGAGAGCTGACGAAGGTCAAGGCCGCCTTCCTCGACGCACTGGTCGGTCACTACCATCAACGTATCGCGTACCCGAATTTCCCCGGAAGCTGATGGACGACCCCCGAGAACCGGAGGTTCGTCGATGACCGTCGTCGACGAACAATCACTCGAGGTCGACCTGGATCACCTCCGCAGCCTGACGACGGCGGTGATCGAGGCCGAGGGTTATCCGCTCGAGACCGAGGTTTCGGTCACGCTCATCTCCGACGAGGAGATGACGGGACACCACCGGGAGGCGATGGGTCTCGACGGGCCCACCGACGTGCTTTCCTTTCCCTTGGAGATGCTGGTCCCCGGCCGTCCACCGGTAGTCGATCCGGCTGGACCGCCCATCCATCTAGGAGATGTGTTGATCGCTCCGGCGCTCGTCCAACGCCAGGCCACCGAGTACGGGGTCTCGTTCCGTTCCGAGATCTCACTGATGTGTGTGCACGGAATCCTCCACCTCATGGGCTACGACCACATGGACGACGCCGACGCCGAGATCATGGAGGAGCGAGAGCGCCGGATCCTGGGCGAGTTCGGGTTGGAGCGGAGATGACCTGGACCCTGGCAGGCGTGATTCTCGCCGTCGCCGCCCTCGTGCGACTCGGCGCCTCGTCGCTCACACGCACGGCTAGGGCAGACGCCATGCGGGCTGCAGTCGAGGGCGACCGGGGAGCGCGGGTCGCCGAGCGATTGCTGGAAGATCGAGACGGAACCGTGCAGGCAGTCGCCGTGGTCCATTCGGCTCTGCTGGTGATGGCAACCCTATCGGCGGTGTGGGCTGTGAGCCAGACCGAGTCGGGCGTGATCCGTGGGGTGGTCCTGGCGATCGTGGCGGTGGTCGTGGTCGCGGTCGGCGACCTGTTGCCGCGAGTGCTCGGGCGAGCGCGACCTGGCCGGATCGGCTTCCGCCTCAGCAGGCTGGTTGCCCTGGTGGTGGCCATCGGTTCTGTCGTCACAGACGTGGTGGCGCCCGACGAAGAAGAAGAGGACCATCACGACCCGTCGGAGGAGGAAGAGATCCACGAGCGGCAGATGATCAGCTCCGTGCTGGAGTTCTCCGAGACACTGGTTCGCGAAGTCATGGTGCCGCGCACGGAGGTGGTGGTGCTGTCCGAAGGGGCAGGCTTCGACCGGCTGATCGATCTGGTCAACGAGCACGGTTTCTCGCGGATACCCGTGATCGATGACGGGATCGACGACGTCGTCGGCATCGTGATCGTCAAGGATCTGCTCAAACGGCTGGCGGCCGGGTCCGAGACCCAGGAGGCGCTGACTGGTTCGGTCGAGGAAATCATGCGCCCGGCGATGTTTGTTCCGGAGACGAAGCGCGTTTCGGAGCTGCTCCAGGAGATGCAGCAGTCCAAGATCCACTTCGCGGTCGTGATCGACGAGTACGGGTCGACCGCCGGTGTGGTCACCATCGAAGACCTCCTCGAGGAACTCGTCGGGGAGATCGTGGACGAGTACGACGATGAGGAGCCGTTGTTCTCAGAACTCGGCGACGGGCACTGGCTGGTCGACGGGCGTTTCGACATCGATGAGTTGTCCGATCTGATCGGGGTCGAGCTCCCTGACGAGGATTGGGACACAGTTGGCGGGCTGCTCCTCGGTTTGGCGGGACGGGTCCCGAAGGAAAAGGAGCGGTTCCACGTGGCCGGAGTCGAGCTCACGGTGGCTTCCCTCCAGGGGAGGCGGGTGACGGCGGTGCAGGTCGAGCGTCGGCAGGCCAGCGAGGGCCCGTTGGGGGTCGCCGGATAGTGCGCAGCGGATTCGTGCCGGTGGTTGGCCGGCCCAACGTCGGCAAGTCGACTCTGGTGAATGCGCTGGTCGGGCGCAAGGTGGCCATCACCTCGACCCGCCCTCAAACCACCCGCAACCGCATCCGGGGTGTCGTCGACGGTCCCGACTACCAGATCGTCCTCATCGACACCCCCGGTGTTCACAAGCCGCGCACGTCGCTCGGGAACAGGCTCAACACGCTGGTGTATCGCACCCTGGCGGACGCCGACGGGATCGTGTTCGTGATCGACGCCACCGCCCCGATCGGACCGGGCGACCGGCTCGTGGCCGAGAGGCTGAAATCGTCGGGTTCTCCGGTGGTCGTAGCGGTGAACAAGATCGATGCCGCCCCGCGCGACGAGATCGCCAGTCAGCTGGCAGAGGCCGCCGAGTGGGACTTCGACGCCTACGTTCCGATCTCGGCGCTCGGCACAGAGAATCTCGCTCCGTTGCTCGATGAACTGGTGACGATCTTGCCCGAGGGGCAACCGTTCTTTCCGCCGGGAGTCGGCTCGGACCAGCCCGAGAGCGTTTTGATCGCAGAGTTGATCCGGGAGAAGTTCCTCGAGCGTCTTCATGACGAGCTGCCTCATTCGTTGATCGTGGTGGTCGACGACCTCGAGAACGCCGACAACGGAACGCTCGTGGTGACGGCCCGAGCGGTGGTGGAGCGCGACTCGCAGAAGGGGATCGTGATCGGCAAGAAGGGCTCGATGCTGGCCGCAGCAGGTACCGAAGCCCGGCACGAGCTCGAGACCGTGTTCGGGACCCAGGTCCATCTGGACCTCAGAGTGGTGGTCGAACGCGACTGGCAACAACGCGATGACATGCTCGACCGGTTCGGATTTCGCGAATCGGACGATTGACAATCCGCCGGAAGCCGGGACTAGGTTTTCGAACATGACCGCGCGTCTGTTGACCCCCCGGCCGGAGAGCGTCGCCGAGCTCGCCCATGCGGACGAGCCGGGTCGAGCGGCACTCGAGTTTGCCCGGTTCGTAGATCCGAGCCTCGATCCGGGGCCGTACCTTCGGAAGATCGACGCCATGGCGGCCGCGGTGCAGGGCGACACGCACCTGGCATTGCGTCGGGTCATCTCGATCACCGAGGGGTACGGCGGGAATGTCGAGGACTACCGCAATCCCGACAATTCGATGCTTCACAGGGTCCTCGACACTCGCCGGGGGGTCCCGATCACCCTGTCGCTCATCTGGATCGAGGTCGGCCGGCGGTGCGGCATAGATGTGGTGGGAGTCGGGCTGCCGGGGCACTTCGTCGTCTATGCCGCCGGTCAGATGTGCGACCCGTTTCACTACGGCGAGGCGATTGGGTTCGACGAGGCGGCATCCCTCGTTGCCACCGCCCTGGGCGGTCCGCCCCGGCTCGACCAGAGCTGGTTGGAGCCGGTCGGTTCGGTGGACCTCGTGCGACGGATGTTGAGGAACCTCGAGTCGATCTACGAGGAGACCGAGGCGTCCGAGGATGCCGCCTGGGTGGCCGCCTGCCTCGAACTCCTGTGAGGTCTGCGATCGGCCGCTAGATCACGCGGTCGATCGCGGCAGCCATGTCGACATCTCGAAACGTGAGACCGCCCTCGGAATGGGTGGTGAGATTCAGCGTCACCTTGTTCCAACGGATGTCGATGTCCGGATGGTGATTCGTCTTCTCGGCGATCAGCGCCACGCGGGTGACGAACCCCATCGCCTCGACGAAGTCGGGGTACCGCACCGTGCGGGTGATGGTCTCGCCGTCCAGGGTCCAACTCGGGTAGGAAGCGACGAACTCCTGCCGCTGCATCTCGCTCAGGAGGGACATAGGGAAAGCCTACCGGGCCGGATGCGTCCTGGTAGGCAGCTGCCAGCTCCCAGCTCCCAGCTTCCGGCGACCGGCGCTTGGGCGGTCGGGGGGTCCTTTGAGCCCCAGTCCACACCCTCGTTTCACGGCTTGGTCCGGCCGGGGCCGGTCTCCTCCGAAGGCTCGCTGTGCGCGGGGGCCAGGAAATGGCGCGCATTCCGCTATCGGCTGGTGGCTGGAGGCTGGTGGCTGGTGGCCGGAAGCAGGGGTACCGCCCCGCGGTACCCCTAACCTCCCCTCCATGGCCCTGCGGCACGACTCCGGGATCGTCCTTCGCTCGTATCCCTTCGGTGAGGCCGACAGGGTGGTCGTTCTGCTCAGCCCCCAGCATGGCAAGCTCCGAACGGTGGCCAAAGGCGTCAGAAAGACCACCAGCCGGTTCGGTGGGCGCCTCGAGCCATTCACCCATGTCGAGCTCGTCATGTACGAGGGTCGCAACCTCGACACCATCACCCAGGTCGAGGTGGTGGCGGCGTTTCCCCACCTTCGAGACGACCTCGACAAGGTGACGGCGGCTTCGACGATGGTGGAGGCGATCGACGCCGTCGCCCAGGAGAAGGAGCCGTCGGTCGCGCTGTTCGGGCTCTTGGCCGAGGGGCTGGCGGCGCTGGAGGCCGGGCCGCTCAATCCCGACGTCACCGCCGGGTTCCTCCTCCAGTTGGCCGGGGTGGTCGGTGTGGCACCAGCCTTGGACAAGTGCGCTTCGTGTGGGCGCGCCGACGATCTCACCCGGTTTTCGTTCGTGGGCGGGGGAGTGGTCTGTTCCGAATGCCGGACCGAGCAGGCGGTGCGGCTCCGATCTGGACTGACCGCATATCTGGCCGTGCTGGCCCGGACCCGGCTCGCCGAACTCCCCACCGCCGACACGGCCATGTCCGGTGAAGCCCTCGGCGTGACACGACGCTTTGTCGAGCATCATCTCGACCGGCGGCTGGCCAGCCTGGTGGCGATGGAGCTCTGATGCCCGAACTCGACCTCTCCCGGGTGGACCTCACGCGAGTGCCGCAGCACGTCGGTTTGATCCTCGACGGAAACGGCCGCTGGGCGAATGCTCGCGGTCTGCCCCGCACCGCCGGCCACCAGGCCGGGGAGGAGGCGCTGTTCGACACCGTCCACGGCGCGCTCGAACTCGGAATCGAATGGCTGACGGCGTTCACTTTCTCCACCGAGAACTGGAGTCGTGACTCCGAAGAGGTCGCCTTCCTGATGTTCTTCAATCGCGACCTGCTGTTGCGGCGCCGCGACGAGTTGAATGAGCTGGGGGTGCGAATCCGGTTTGCCGGGGACCTCGAAGACCCCCGAATTCCGGACGAGAACCGGGACTACATGCGGGAAAGCGAGACGCTCACCGCCGGCAATAGCCGGATGAACATGGTGTTCGCCTTCAACTACGGCAGCCGACGCGAGATCGTCGATGCCGCCCGCCGGCTGGCCGCCGACGCCGTCTCCGGAGCCCTCGACCCGCGGTCGATCGACGAGGACGCGCTCGCCCGCCATCTCGCGATACCGGACATGCCAGACGTGGATCTCGTCGTTCGCAGCTCAGGGGAGCACCGGCTGTCCAATTTCCTGCTTTGGCAGGCGGCATACGCCGAGTTCTGGTGCCCCGGCATCCTCTGGCCGTTTTTCGACCGTCTTGCTCTTCTCGACGCAGTGGTCGAGTACCAGCGGCGCGACCGCGGGTTCGGGGGCGCGCTCGAACTCGGAATCGAATGGCTGACGGCGTTCACTTTCTCCACCGAGAACTGGAGTCGTGACTCCGAAGAGGTCGCCTT
>JBFHRE010000048.1:0-17569 GCA_041591895.1 Acidimicrobiia bacterium | reverse complement strand
GGTGAGTGGTTCGTGGTCCGGCCGGGCCTGGCTGGGTGGTTTCGTCCGCTGTTTCCCCGTTGCCGCGCGGAAGCTCGCGACTCGGGACTCGGGACTCGGGACTCGCGACTCGGGACTCGGGACTCGGGACTCGGGACTCGCCGGGCGTAGCCCGGCCTCGAGCCGGAGAGGGGAATCGAACCCCTGACCTACGCATTACGAGTGCGTTGCTCTACCGACTGAGCTACTCCGGCGCGGAGCCGCAGAGCTTAATCCCGGGCCGCAGGGCCAGATTCGGGCTTGGTGTGAGCGGCTACCGTGTCTGGCTTCATGGCCGACCAAGCCGATTTCGAGCAGGATGCGATGGTATTCGTCCCGCAGCTGTTCGCGGCCGCCCGTCGGATGACCCGGAACAATTCCGATGCCGAGGATCTGGTCC
Organism: Acidimicrobiia bacterium; assembly: GCA_041591895.1. Lineage (GTDB taxonomy): Bacteria > Actinomycetota > Acidimicrobiia > Spongiisociales > ZC4RG35 > JBFHRE01. Next base: position 17,151 of record JBFHRE010000048.1, on the reverse strand, counting down.
AGGAGACCCTCCTCAAGGGATACCGGGCCTATGCGAGCTTCGAGGCCGGCACCAACCTTCGGGCGTGGTTGTTCCGGATCATGACCAACACGTTCATCAACAAATACCGTCGTGATGCCCGCCGTCCGGACGAGGTCGATCTGGGCGACGTCGAAGACCTGTTCCTGTATCGCAAGGTCGGTTCGGAACACTCGGCGGCGGCCGCCCGCTCCACCGAGGATCTCGTGCTCGACGGCCTCGTGGCGGGCGACGTCAAAGCCGCCATCGAGGACCTCCCCGAGACGTTTCGGGTGCCGGTGCTGCTGGCCGATCTGGAGGGCTTTGCCTACAAGGAGATCGCCGAGATCCTCGACATCCCGATCGGCACGGTGATGAGTCGGCTTCATCGGGGAAGAAAGGCGTTGCAGAAGTCGTTGTGGGAGTATGCAATGCGGCGCGGACTCGTTCCGGAAGAAGACGAGACCGGCAGCGAATCTCCGACGAGGCGTCCCGACGATGAATTCAGTGATGAGGTCAGGCCATGAGCGAAATCTGTGACGAAGCGCTTGCCAACCTCTATCCGTATCTCGACTCCGAACTGGCCCGGGTTCACGTCGAGCGGATCCGTGCCCATCTCGAGGACTGCCCCCCGTGTTGCGATGCCTTCTCTTTCGAGGAGCGGCTCAAGCGGGTCGTTCGGGAGCGACTGGCGGAAGAGGTCCCCGACGCGCTGATGGATCGCTTCCGCACCGTCCTTCGCCAGGCCCGCCAAACCTGACTTGCCGCCGTCCGACTTGGTTCGCCGGGCCCAGGGTCGGGTTGTAGTCTGAAACCCGCCATGCGATATCACCGACTCGTGTCCTTCCTCCTGCTCGCCCTGATGGTGTTTGGCTTCGCTTCCGCGGCCACGGCGGTGGAGAGCACTGAGGAGACGACGGCCACCACGGAGGCCGGGGCTCTCGAGTTCGACATGCCCGCCGTCTCGGTGCCCCCTCCCGCCGCCGACGACGCCGAGGCGCCGTGGACGACGAAGTTCCTCATCCCGACCACTCTGATCCTCGGGGCGCTCGCCGTGTTCGGCACCGTTGTCCAGTACTTCCTGAAAGTCGTGAGGAACCGGTACAAGGTCGTCGAGTGAGTACCGCCATCCCCTGGCCGTTCGCCAAGCGGGTCGGGGGACTGGTCGCCGGGAGCCATCCGCTGGCCGGCTCCTATCACATCGAGCATCTCGAAGCTTCGCTACCGCGCGTTGTCTGCCAGGCGAACGAAGCCGTCGCGGGGGAGACCGGCCTGGATCTTCCCGGGTCGCCCGAGGTGATCGTGGTTTCCAGGCGCGACTGGGTGGAGCGCAACGTGTCCGTCTTCTCGTCGATGCTGGAACCCGCCGAGAGAAAGCTGTCGGCCCGGATCGAGGCGGCCGGTGGCGATGGGCCGACACTGGCCAAACGGATCGTGGCCGCCCAGACCGGAGCTCTCCTCGGCTTCCTCGCTCGGCGGGTCCTGGGCCAGTACGAACTGGTGGTTCCGGGCGGGGACGACGGTGACTCGATCGCATTCGTCGGAGCAAACCTCCTCCACATGGAGCGTGCCCATCAGCTTCGACCGGCCGAATTCCGGACCTGGGTGGCTCTCCACGAGGCGGCTCACCGCGCCCAGTTCGTCGGTGTGCCCTGGATGCGGGGTTACTTCCAAGGCCTGGTCACGGAGATGGTGGAGGCTTCCGTGCCCGACGAAGGCCGGGTTGGCCGTCTCGTCGAGCAGGTCCTCGACGCCCGCCGCAACAATCGCCCGATCATCGATGAGCGGGGTCTCTTTGGCCTGGTGGCCGCGCCCGATCAGCGGCGAGCCCTCGACCGGGTTCAGGCGCTCATGTCACTGCTCGAGGGGCACGGCCATGTCGTGATGGACCGGCTCGGCGACCGGGAACTCGTTTCGCGGCAGCGGATGTCCTCGCTGCTGAAGGCGCGCCGCTCCGACCCGCGTACCGCGGCGTTCTTCCGGCTCACAGGATTGGAGCTGAAGATGCGCCAGTACGAGGAGGGGGAACGTTTCGTCCTCGCCGTCGAGCGAGAGGCGGGATGGAAGAGCCTGGACCATGCCTGGAGCCAGGTCGAAGCGCTCCCGACCCTGGCGGAGATCAAGGAGCCCGGTCGATGGCTGCGACGCGTCGCCTAGCGCGTATCCGAGCCGACATTCTGGAGCGAACCCGGCTTCCCGACGGATCGATGGTCGTGGCGCTCTCGGGAGGGGCCGACTCGTCGGCACTGCTTGCGATCGCAGCTCTCGAGCAGCGCGAGGTACGGGCGATTCACATCCACCACGGTCAACCGCACTCCGAGCGAGCGGCCACCGCCGCGGCGGCCACCGCCCGGATGCTGGGGGTGTCTCTGGATGTGGTCACGGTCGACGTTGCTGCCGGGTCCGGCTTCGAGCACCGTGCCCGCGCGGCTCGATACGGGGCGCTGTCCGCATGCATCGATTCGCCCGCTTGGATTCTCACCGGCCACACGCTCGACGATCTGGCCGAGACGGTGCTCATGCGTCTGGCGCGCGGCTCCGGGCTGGACGGCCTGTCCGGCATTCCAGAGACTCGGCCTCCATATCAGCGTCCGTTCCTCCGTGTCAGGCGAAGCGAAACGCGGGAACTGTGCGTGCTCGCCGGCCTGCCCTTCTACGACGACCCGACGAACACCGACGAACGGTTTCTGCGCAACCGCATCAGGCGGCGTCTCATCCCGGTGCTGGTCGAGGCCTTCGGGACGGATCCCTCCGAGAAGCTCGCCGCTTCGGCTCTGGAACTCCAGCGGGAACGCGGGTTTCTGGATCGGCTGGCGGTCGAGGTGGAGGTCGAGGTGGCAGCCGGTGAGGCTTCGGTCGTTCTCTCCGCCCTCGACTCCATCGACCCGGTATTGGTCTCGAGGGTCCTTCGCCGGATGTGGATGATGCTGGGCTTCGAGCATCCACTCGAAGCCCAGCCCGTGGCACGGGTGATGTCGGTGCTGGCCGGGTCGTCCCGGGCCGCCCAACTCGGCGGGCGGGCGGTAGCCGAGGTTCGGGACGGCCGCCTCCGGATCCGGCTCGACGATGGCCCGGATGAGGTCGAGATCGGGCCCGGCCACGCCCGGCCGGCCAGTTTCCGGTTGGGGAGGTTCCGGGTGGATGCGATGCACGGCGACGGACCGGCCGAGTTCCCGCTCAGCCTCTGGCAACTCACCGTGCCCGGGGGTCCGTTGCCGGACAGGCTGATCATGCGATGGGCAAGGCCGGAGGACGTGATCGGGTCGACGACGGTGGATGATCTCTTGGAAGCGGCCGGAGTCGCCCCCGCCGTCCGGTGGCCGGTGGTCGAGATGGGCGGCGAAGTGGTCTGGGTTCCCGGTGTCCGCCGGGTCGGTTGGGAGAGCCGACCAGAAACCGGCTACCTTTCGCTGGTCGCATCTGAGGAGTCCGTTTGGGGAACATAAACACGCTGATCTCGAGTGAGGAGATCGCGTCCAAGCTCGCCGAGATGGGCGCTCAGATAAGCGAGGACTATCGGGACAAGGATCTCCTGGTGGTCGGTGTCTTGAAGGGGGCGTTCATGGTCATGGCCGACCTTGCCCGCCACATCGCCGTCCCGGTCGAGTTCGACTTCATGGCCGTGTCTTCATACGGCGCTTCGACCCAAACCTCGGGTGTGGTCCGCATCCTGAAGGACCTCGACCAGGAGATTGCAGATCGTCATGTGCTGATCGTCGAGGACATCATCGATTCCGGCCTCACCCTCAACTATCTCATGAAGAGCCTGCGGGTGCGCAAGCCCGCCTCCCTGGAGATCGCGGCGTTGCTCGTCAAGGAAGGCATCCAACGGGTTCCGATCGAGGTCCGGTATGCGGCGTTCAACATCGGCCCCGACTTCGTGGTCGGCTATGGGCTCGACTACGGAGGCAAGTATCGGAACTTGCCGTATGTAGGTGTGGTCGAGGGCTCACTGGACTGATGGCCGCGGCTTGGGTTTCAATAGGACTCCCGGCCTCGTAGCATGAAGCCGAGGCCGGGGCCTCGACTCGCCTGAGCGCGGCCCACCGTTGTCGGCCTACGCCTACATGTCCAGCCCCGATATCCCGAAGAGAACCCAGTGAACCGATCCCTCAGAACGCTGCTCGTCTACGGCCTCGTCATCTTCCTTCTGGTGGTGGCGGCTTCCCAGTGGCTCGGGCAGGTGTCCGCACCCGACGAGCTCACCCTCAACGAGTTCTACGCGCAACTCGAAGAGGGCAACGTCGAGTCGGTCACGATCCGCAACCGCTCCGAGCGTCTGGACGGCAGGTTCGTCGACTCCGACAGTCCCGAGGATGCGGTCGACTTCTTCGTCCAGATCGGAGACCGGTACGGCGAGCAGGTGGAGCCGCGCCTGGACGACGCCGGTGTCGAGTATCAGGTCGACAACCAGCCCCCGGGTTTTGCCGACTATCTCTGGCAGCTGCTGCCGTGGCTGATCCTGATTGGTCTCATGGTCTTCTTCTTCACCCAGATGCAGGGCTCCGGCAATAGGGTGATGCAGTTCGGCAAGGCCAAGGCGAAGACGGTCACCAAGGATCAACCCAAAGTCAGCTTCAAGGATGTAGCCGGACTCGAGGAGCCGATCGAGGAATTGGAGGAGATCAAGGACTTCCTCAAGCACCCGGACAAGTACCGGGCGATGGGGGCCCGCATCCCCAAGGGAGTGCTGCTCTTCGGACCTCCGGGGACCGGCAAGACGTTGCTGGCGCGGGCCGTGGCCGGTGAGGCGGGCGTGCCTTTCCTATCCATCTCGGGTTCAGATTTCGTCGAGATGTTCGTCGGCGTCGGTGCCAGCCGGGTGCGCGACCTGTTCGAACAGGCAAAGGCGTCGGCGCCAGCGATCATCTTCATCGACGAGATCGACGCCGTGGGCCGTCATCGCGGTGCCGGTCTGGGCGGGGGCCACGACGAGCGCGAGCAGACCCTCAATCAGTTGCTCGTCGAGTTGGACGGTTTCGAGGGGAACGTGGGAGTCATCGTGATGGCCGCCACCAACCGTCCTGATATCCTCGATCCGGCGCTCCTCCGTCCGGGACGCTTCGACCGCCAGATCACCATCGATGGACCGGACATCAAAGGCAGGCGGGCGATCCTCGACGTCCACGCGAAGGGCAAACCGCTCGGGACGGACATCGACCTCGACTCGCTCGCCCGGGGAACCCCCGGTTTCACCGGCGCCGACCTCGCCAACTTGATCAACGAGGCGGCGTTGCTGACCGTCCGCCGCCGCAAGACCCAGATCGGGATGGACGAGCTCAACGAGGCGATCGATCGGGTCATCGCCGGTCCGGAGCGCAAGTCGCGGATCATCACCGACGAGGAGAAGAAGATCACGGCCTTCCATGAGGCGGGACATGCGCTGGTCGGATTCGCGCTGCCCAACGTGGACCCGATCCACAAGGTCACGATCATCCCCAGAGGCCGTGCGGGTGGGTACACGCTGGCCCTGCCGACCGAGGATCGCTACTACAAGCGGCGGAGCGAGATGGTGGACGAGCTCGCATACGCCCTTGGTGGCAGGACGGCTGAAGAGCTCGTGTTCTCGGATCCTTCGACGGGTGCCTCCAATGACATCGAGAAGGCAACCCGCACCGCTCGCCGGATGGTCATGGAGTACGGGATGAGCGACCGACTCGGGCCGATGAAATACGGGCAGGGAGCCGGCGAGGTCTTCCTCGGTCGGGACTACACACGCCAGGCCGACTACTCCGACGAGGTCGCGTCCCGGATCGACGAGGAAGTGCGGGCCCTGATCACCGCAGCCCATGACGAAGCTCGTGAGATCCTCACCACTCACGCGGACGCACTGGAGCGGCTGGCCAACGCGCTGCTCGAGCGTGAGACGCTCGATCGCCAGGAGGTGGCCGAGATCCTGTACGACGTTCCCAAGTGGGAGCACGTCAACAGCGGTTCGCTGCGGATTCAGATCCCGGAGCAGTCGTCGACCGCCGCCGGTGGGATCGCCGCCGCCGCCCAGGCCGAGACCGGGCGCAGCTGAGCGAGCGACGCCCTTGGACCTCCCAAAGATCGAACAGGCGGTTCGTCAGATCCTGGAGGCCATCGGCGAGGATCCCGATCGCGACGGCCTCCAGAACACGCCCGCCCGGGTTGCCCGGTTCTATGCCGAGGCGCTGTCGGGCTTCGAGTCGGGGGCGGGCGAGCACCTGGCGATCCAGTTCGACTCGGAATACGACGAGATGGTGATGGTGCGTGACATCCCGTTCTACTCACTGTGTGAGCATCATCTGGTTCCATTCATGGGCAAGGCCCACGTGGGTTACATCCCGAACAAAGATGGAAAGATCACCGGGCTCTCGAAGCTCGCGCGCCTGGTCGATTCCCACGCCCGCCGACTTCAGGTCCAGGAGCGGATGACGGTCCAGATCGCGGACGAACTGGAGCGAGCGCTGGAGCCGCGAGGGGTACTTGTGGTGATCGAAGCCGAGCATCTGTGCATGTCGATGCGGGGGGTCCACAAGCCGGGGACGATGACGGTCACCTCTGCGGTCCGAGGGATCTTCCGCTCGAACCCGGCGACACGCAGCGAGGGGATGCGGCTGCTCCAGGCATCCTCGTGACCTGGTCGCTCCGGACGCGAGGTCTCGATCTCGATCGTCCCCGCCTCATGGGGATCGTGAACGTCACCCCCGATTCGTTCTCCGACGGCGGTCGATTTGCCTCGACGTCTGCTGCAATCGATCACGGCAGAAGCCTCGTCGAAGAAGGCGCAGATCTGGTCGACGTCGGTGGGGAATCAACCCGGCCGGGTGCCCGGCCGGTCCCGGCCGAGGAGGAGATAGGGCGAGTGGTTCCGGTGGTCGAGGCGCTGGCCGGCGATGGGATCGTGGTATCGGTTGACACGTCCAAGCCCGAAGTTGCCCTGGCAGCGGTTCAGGTCGGGGCGGAGGTGATCAACGACGTGAGTGGTTTCCGGCACCCGGGAATGCGGCGCGTCGCCGCCGAGACCGGAGCCGGGCTGGTCGTGATGCACATGCAGGGAACCCCGGCCGACATGCAGGACGACCCGGCCTATGCCGACGTCGTCGAGGACGTGGCCGGGTATCTGGCCGCTCAGGCAGACCTTCTCGAGTCCGAGGGTGTCGCCGCATCCCGAATCGTCGTGGATCCCGGGATCGGGTTCGGGAAGAAACTGAACCACAATCTTGCCCTCCTGGCAGGGCTCGACACCGTCGGTGGCGGCCGACCTGTGCTTCTCGGAGCGTCCAGGAAGAGCTTCCTGAAGACGCTATTGGGAGTGGACGATCCCGCCGACCGCGACCGGGCGTCGGCTGTGGTGGTCGCCCTCGGGGTGGCGCGCGGAGTCCGGTTGTTCCGTGTCCACGACGTCGAAGCCTCGCTGGAGGCAGCCCGCCTGTCGTGGGCTATCGTTCGCGAAGAACGATGATCACAGGACTCAAACCGCGCGCTTTCACCTGGGTGATCGCCGATCGGCTGGCCGTTTCGGAACGAATCGGCGGGTACGGCTTTCAACACCGGCGTGTTCGGCGCGAAGAAGAAATCAATTGGCTGGTCAGGGAGGGCAAGGTCACTGCCGTGATCACCTTGCTGGCCGGTAACCAGAATCTCCAGGCGTACCGGGCTGCCGGCCTCGAGACCTATTCGGTCCCGATGGGGCCCGAGATCACCCGGCAGGATGCCGTGCAGCTCTACGAGGTGCTCGACAAGGCTCTGGCCGACGAGACCGCCCGTGTGCTGGTGCACCGGGAGATCGTCGACGACGACATGGCCGGCCTCCTCGGCGGATACCTGATCGCATCCGGGCTGGTCGAGGACCGAATCCTGGCTGCGGCGGTGATCCAGGAGATCCTCGGCCGGCCGCTCGGACCCAAGGCGAGGGCGCTCCTTCCGGAGACCAACAGCGAAACGTGACGGACTCGATCTCGCTCACCGGGATCTCGGTCTTTGCTCACCATGGTGTGCTCGACCACGAACGAATCGACGGCCAGACGTTCTTGGTCGACGTCCGGCTGGACGCCGACCTCACATCCGCCTCGCAGTCGGATGACCTGAAGGACACGATCGACTACGGGTCCCTCGCCCGGCGTATCCACGAGCGTGTTGCCGGCGAGCGGTGGGATCTCATCGAACGGGTGGCGGAGAGGGTGGCCGACCTGGTGCTCGATGACCCGCGGGTCGAATCGGTCGAAGTGACAGTCCACAAACCGGCGGCGCCGATTCCGGTCGAATTCGAAGATGTGGCCGTGACCGTTCGACGCTCCCGATGACCCGAACGGCGATCGCGCTCGGGTCGAACCAGGGGGATCGGCTCGGATACATCCGCACGGGTATCGCAGGAATCCGCCGGCTGGGCACCGTCATCTCGGTGTCATCCTTGTACGAGACGGAGCCGGTCGGTGGGCCGGACCAGGACCGGTATCTCAATGCCGTGGTTCTCATCGAAACCGACCTGGAACCGCATGCGCTTCTCGCCGAGCTCCATCGCCTCGAGGAGGCGGCGGGACGGGTGCGGGCGGAGCGCTGGGGCCCGCGCACCCTCGACCTCGACATCATCGCCCATCGAGCCGATCCGGTTGACATGCCCGACCTCACAATTCCCCACCCCCTGGCGGCGGAACGCCGCTTCGTCCTCGAGCCGCTGGCCGAGATCTGGCCCCAGGCCCCGCTCGGGGAGGGCGTCACGGCCGAACATGCTCTGGCGGGGGTCGAACCCGGCGGCACTTTCCGATGGAGCGGTGACTGGGAGGTCGGGGCACCAAACCTCGGCTGGCGGAGCGGAGCCCTCGTGGGCGCTCAGGTCGGGCTGATAGCGACGATCGTCGTCGTCGGATATGCGACCCTGGTGAGTCCGGTGTCCCCGCTGCGTTCCGCGATCGCAGCCGCCCTGGCGGTTCCGGGTACTTGGCTCGTGGTCTCGGCTGCTCTGGCCCTCGGCTCCCGGCTCTCGGCCCTGCCGGAACCACGGCCGGGTGATGGGCTCATCGAGAGCGGACCGTTTCGGCGTGCCCGCCACCCGATCTACGGGGGCGTGATTCTCGGGACCTTGGCGATGGTCGTCATCTCCGGTAGCTGGTGGGCGTTGGTGCCCGCGGCGGCGCTTGGTGCGGTCTTGGTCACCAAGGTCGACCTCGAGGAGCGTGCGCTGACCCTGGCGTTCCCGGACTATCCCGATTACCGCCGCCGGGTTCGGAAACGGTTCTTGCCGTTCCTCATTTGAGAAAAGGACCGATTGCCCATTCCCCACAAGGCCGACCATGGACTATCTTCGTAAGCAATGAAGGAGCGTGCTCCTCCCACGACAGGTGATGCGGACAGCCATCAGGTCCGCACCAGAGTGCCGCAAGACGCCTGTGAAAGTAGGAGGCTCCGCATGGCAAAACGCTCCCGCCAGAATCGCACTTCGATCCCCGGATATGACGAGCGGCCGAGTCGAGAAGACCGCCGCCGGCAGCATCGCCAGGTTCGCCACGCTGCCCATCAACTGCTCGCCACCGTCGACGACCCCGACGAGATCTCTCTCCCCGAGATCCGCCGCAACCGGGTCCGGGAGCAGGTCGGTGGAGCCTCCGAGGTCGAACGGAGGCGGTTCCGGGTGTGGAAGACGAAGTTCTGGAAGCGGCGCGAGTCCTACCGAGACATGAAGGAGTCTCTCGACGCCCGGTGGGCCGATGTCACGGCCGAGCCGGAAGAGGCTTGGTGATCTCGCCGGCCTGACTTGACTGGCCTCCTCGCAGCAGAGCCGGGCTAGCCTCAGGCCCGGTCTGGTACCCGGAGCGAGGACGAGAACCGATGGATCCAATTCGCATCGTCGTGGCCGGGCCGGGCCGTGCCGGAGGATCTGTCGGGATCGCTGCTCTCGCTGCCGGTCATTCGGTGGTCGGAGTGGTACCCGGGCCGAGCGGCTCGGTTCCACCCCAACTGGCGGACTTCGTCGTCTCGCGCGGTTCGCTGCCTGCTGCAGACCTGCTCCTCATTGCCACTCGCGACAGCCAGATCGAGCAAGTGTCTGGCGAACTCGTGGAACGTTGCGACGACATCTCCGCCGCCGCTCACCTGTCCGGATTCACCCCTGTGAGCGCCTTGGCACCACTCGAGCCCAGGGTCGGGGCGCTCGGGTCCCTTCACCCGCTGCAGACCCTCCCCGACCCGCTGTCGGGATCGCAGGCGCTGCGGGGCGCATGGGCAGCCGTCACCGGATCGGCGTCTCATCTGCTGTCGCGCCTCGCCGCCGACCTGGGAATGACGCCGTTCGCGCTCACGGACGACGCCAAGCCGGCCTATCACGCCGCTGCCGCGGCCGCCGCAAATTTCGTGGTCGAGTGCCTCGGGGTGGCCGGTGACCTGCTGAGGTCGGCCCAGGTTCCATTGGAGGCGACCCGACCGCTCGTGGAACGAATCGTCCACAACGTGTACACGATGGGTGCGGAAAGGGCGCTCACAGGACCGGTGGCCCGGGGTGACCGGGCGACGGTTCTGGGCCAGATCGGGGCTGCGTCACAGGTCGATCCGGCCCTTGGAGATCAATACCGACTGTTGGTTGAGGCTCTGGCGATCAGGGCGGGCAGGAGCGGTGACTTCCGTTGAAGGTGGCAGAGACCTTCGAGGCGGCGCGGGCTGCTCGGCGAGGCCGGACGGTTCTGGTCCCGACCATGGGCTCCCTCCACGAGGGCCACTTGTCATTGATCCGCCTCGCCCGACGATTGGGGGAAACCCTCGTGGTCTCGCTGTTCGTGAACCCATTGCAGTTCAACAGCCAGAGCGACCTGGCCCGGTACCCGCGTGACCTCGACCGCGACGCCGAACTCTGTGCGGTCGAGGGAGTTGATGTCCTGTTCGCCCCTCCGATGACGGTGATGTATCCGTCGGAGCCTGAGACCAGGGTCACCGTCGAGGGCGTAGCGGCCGCCATGGAGGGCGAGCACCGGCCCGGTCACTTCTCCGGCGTCGCCACCGTGGTCACCAAGCTGCTCGCGGGTATCCAGCCGGATGCGGCGGTGTTTGGGCGCAAAGACGCTCAGCAACTCGCAGTGGTGCGAACCCTGGTAGCGGATTTGAGCCTCCCGGTGGCGATCGTGGGGGGCTCGACGGTACGGGAGCCCGACGGCCTGGCCCTTTCGAGTCGAAATGTGTTTCTGGACGCGTCCACGAGGTCGCTGGCTCTCGGATTGTCGCGGGGTCTGATGGATGCGGCCGACCTCGTCGAGAAGGGCGAGACCGACCGGGATGTGCTGGTGGAGACTGTGAGATCCAGGCTGCAGATGCCTCGAATCGACTACGTCGAACTAGCCGATCAGGTTCGTGCGCGGCCGCTCGACCGTCTGGACCGCCCGGCGTTCCTCGCCGTCGCCGCCTACGTCGGCGACGTCCGGCTCATCGACAACGTGGCGTTCGATGGGGGAGACCCGTTTGTGCCCGATCGTGGGGTGTGGATGGACGACACGGAGCCCGGATCGTGAGTCTGCTCGTCTTCGACGTGGAAAACCGCGCCGTCGCCGTCGGGTTCTTCGACGGACCCGAGCTCGCTCGTCACTGGACCTTCGGAGCCTCCCCGCGGACTGCCGACGAGTACACCTGGATGCTCGAGCCTGCGCTCTCCGCGCGCCACGTCCGGAGGGCCGTGATGAGCAGTGTCGTGCCGGCTCTCACTCAACCGTTGAGGGCCGCGGTGGCGCGGCAGGTTCCGGACATTCTCACCGTCGGGCCCGGTGTGAAGACCGGATTGGCACTGGCGGTGGACAACCCGAGGGAGGTGGGAACGGACCGTGTGGTGGGTGCGGTGGCGGCGGTCGCTCTCCACGGGGCCCCGGTGGTGGTGGTCGACTTTCGGACCGCGACCACAATCGACCTCGTGGACGCCGAAGGCGTCTTCCGGGGCGGGGCGATTGCGGCCGGGCTGGAAGTATCGATGAATGCCCTGGCCGTCTCCGCGGCCGCCCTGCGCCACGTCGAGATCGTCCACCCGCCGCATGTGGTGGCCCGTAACACGGTCGAGGCGCTCCAGTCCGGGGTCGTGTTCGGAGCGGCGGCGATGGTGGAGGGGATCATTCGCCGGATCGAATCGGAACAAGAGGTGGACGGGGTGCGGGTGGTTGCAACCGGCACCAACGCACGGCAGGTGGCGGAGGTGTGCCCGCGCATCGACGTCGTGGAGGATCATCTGACCCTGCACGGCCTCCGGATCATCGGCGAGAGGAATCCGATTTGAACCGCCGCCCTTCGCCGTCCAAAGTTGCCGGCTGATGGAAGACGATCGCCACATCGACACCACGCCGATTGATGCCGGCCCGATCGACGCGGGCCCGATTGATGCTGGCCCGATTGATGCTGGCCCGATTGATGCTGGCCCGATTGATGCTGGGCTGGCGGACCACCCGCTCACGGCGGCGCGTCTGGCGAAACTGAACCAACTGCGGGCCGCAGGGGTCGACCCGTACCCGCCGAGATTCGAGCGAACACATCTGGCAGCCGAGATCCACGAACGGCACCAGGATCTCGGTCCGGGGAGGGAGAGCGGTGAACGGGCTTCGGTCGCCGGCCGGGTCATGCTCCACCGCAGCTTCGGGAAGCTGGTTTTTGCGACGCTCGAGGACCCAAGTGGACGGATTCAGCTGATGTGTGCCTCTGGCGATCTGCCGGTGGCCGACTTCGAGATCTTCGAACAACTCGATCTCGGTGACTGGGTTGGAGCCGAGGGCGAGGTTGTGACCACCCGCAAGGGGGAGATCTCGGTGAAGGTGGCGTCGTTCTCGCTCCTCAGCAAGTCGCTGCGTCCGCTCCCCGACAAGTGGCACGGCCTCCAGGACCCCGAGAGCCGATCGCGTCGACGGTACCTGGACCTCATGATGAACCCTGACAGCCGCAAGATCGCACGACTGCGGTCGAGCATCGTTTCGCGCCTGAGGGAGATGTTCGAGGAGCGCGGATACATCGAGGTCGAGACTCCTGTCCTCCTGCTCGAGGCCGGAGGAGCGCTGGCGAGACCGTTCGTCACTCATCACCACGCCCTCGATCTCGACATGTACATGCGGATCGCCACCGAGCTCCATCTCAAGCGCCTCGTCGTCGGTGGGTTGGAGCGCGTCTTCGAGCTCGGCAGGATTTTCCGAAACGAGGGCATAGATTCCACCCACAACCCCGAGTTCACGATGCTCGAGTCGTATGAGGCCTTCGCGGACTATCTCGACATCCTCGGGATGGTGGAGGAGATTGTGTCCGATCTCGCCATCACCGCCACCGGGGACACCGTGATCTCCTACCAGGGCCGGGACCTGGATCTCACACCGCCTTATCGTCGAGCCCGGATGGTCGATCTGGTTGCCGAAGCCGTGGGACGGCCGGTGTGGCCCGATGTCTCGGTCGACGAGCTGAGGGCTCTGGCCGACGAGCACGACGTCGACCATGAGCCTGGGTGGGGCCCGGGCAAGCTGGTGGAGGCGATGTTCGACGATCTCGTCGAGCACACCATCTGGGAACCAGTCTTCGTGATGGACCATCCGGTCGAGATCTCGCCGCTGGCCCGGCGCCATCGTGACGATCCCGGGCTGACCGAGCGCTTCGAGATCTTCATCGCCGGGCGGGAGTACGCCAACGCTTTCTCCGAGCTCACCGATCCGCTCGATCAGTGGGAGCGGTTCGTTGCCCAGGCGAAGGCGAAGGCAGCGGGTGATCACGAGGCCCATCCGATCGACGAGGACTACGTGATGGCACTCGAATACGGGTTGCCACCGACGGGCGGGCTGGGGATCGGGGTCGACCGTCTGGTCATGCTGCTGGCCGACCGGGCCCACATTCGCGATGTCATGCTCTTTCCGACCAACCGGCCGGAGTGACCGGATCTGGGGAGGGCAGCGCCCGCTGGATCAGTCTTCCGACTCGCTCCGGACCAGTCGCACGACCTCAGCCGACTGGCTGGGCTCGCCCCGCCGCATATCGTCGGCGACAGCCAGGACGCGGGCGCGGAAACGTGCGATCTCGTCGATGACGACGTCGGGCGGGTCCGACACCACCATCTTCCTTCCGTCGATCAGCGTGAGGACGGTGTCAGGCGTGACCTCCATCGACTCGATGAGGTCGGCGTTCAAGAACATCTCCTCGCCACGGATGCGGTGAAGGCGGATCATGAAGGTCCTGTCGGCCGATCGGGGGCCGGCTGAAGGAGCAGGCCGGCACAGGAGGATCTCAGAGCTGGGCGATCGATGACCCGTTGTCGGGTGCCTTGGCGATCAGACGCTCGGTGGCGTCGAGGATCACGTCCGAGGTGTGGCCGCTGCTGAGCAGTTCGACCGCTCCGATCCGGAACACTCCCCCGGCGCGTCCCAACGTGTCGGTCGCCTCGAGGAGGTGGCTGGTCACCCGCTCGACCACGACGGTGATGGAGCCCGGCTTCACATCCGCCAAGACCGTTGCGAAGCTGAGGTCGTCCAGGCGGCCGATGTCGTCCACCTCCCGGACTCCGGCTCCGATAGTCGCCGCCAAGTGCTTGACGAGTTCCATGTCTTCGGCGTTGCCGGGGTCGAGGACCGGCATTTTCGGGAACCGGACGACGATGACGCCGAACATGTCGCCGCGACGGTTCATCCACCTGCGGCCGCGTTCGATTGCCTCGAGAACCCCATTGCGGTTGCTGATCCCGGTCGTCAGGTCGGTCGTGCCGACAACCTCCATCACCAGCCTGAGTTGGGCGAGGGAGGCCTCGGCTTCCTCGAGCTGTCGCCGGAGGGAGTCGATGTCCATTCGGGACTTTACGGTAGTGCAATATCGGGCCGGCACCAGACCGCTTTCCGATACCGCGTTCGAGGCCTATCCCCCGGGTCGATTCGGCCGACAGGTGATGGGATGAGCATTCCCTATCGTCGGCAACTCGTCGAGTTGGCCGACACGCTGTCGGCCGAACGTCTGCTGCTCGAAACCCTGCTGTTCAAGCTGGTGGAGGCCCGGCTCGTCCTGGCGGCGGACGAGGCTCGGTTCGTGCCGCAGGCGATGGCTGAGGTGGACGCCGCCGTCAAGCGGATCCGGGCCGGAGAGTCGCTGCGAACCCGGATGGTCGCGGATCTGGCCGATGCAATCGGTCAGCCTCGAGACAAAGTGACTCTCTCGTTTCTGGCCGGCTGGGCCCCGGAGCCGTACCGGACGATGATCGCAGACCACCGTGACCAGTTCCAACGCCTCACCAACGAGATAGAGCAAGCCCTGGCCCAGAACCGACGACTCGCTTCCCAGGCCATGGACAGCGTCGCCGCCTCACTCGGAGTGCTTCTCGGGGAACGGCCGATGGCGGTCTACGACGCCCGCGGATCACGGCACGAAACCCTTTACAACGGCCCGATCCGGGTCGACGAGGTCCTCTGATGGTTGATTTCTCGGCACTCCATGTTGCTCTCAGCGGACTTCGCGCCGCCCAACTCGGCATGGACACGACCTCGCACAACGTGTCCAATGCCTCCACCGAGGGCTACACCCGGCAGCGCGTGGATTTCACCGCCCGTCGTCCTCGTACCAGGCCGTTCGGCCAGCTCGGCACCGGGGTGACGGTCACCGACATCACCCGGGGTCGCAATCTGTTCCTCGACGCCCGGGTGCGGACGTCGATGGCAGGCGCTGCCGAGGCAGACGTCAGGGCCGGTTTCCTCCGTCGGGCGGAGGCCGCGCTCGGCGAGCCAGATCTCGGAGTGACCCGGGAGCTGAGCAATTTGCTCGATTCATTCGAGGAACTTGCGGTCAACCCGGCCGATACATCGACCCGAATGGGTGTGCTCGTCCAGCTCGACGCCCTCGCCACGCGGGTGAACCAAGCCCACGCCGGGGTAGAGGCGTTGCGATCCGATGCGATGGCGACCCTCCGGGGCCGGATCGCCGAGGTCAACGACCTGCTGGGTCAGGTCGCCAAACTCAACGAAGGGATTCTCGAGACGAATGTGGCCTCGGGGAGCCCGAACGACCTGATGGACAAGCGCGACGTGATCCTGGACCGGC
Organism: Acidimicrobiia bacterium; assembly: GCA_041591895.1. Taxonomy (GTDB): domain Bacteria; phylum Actinomycetota; class Acidimicrobiia; order Spongiisociales; family ZC4RG35; genus JBFHRE01. The sequence continues at coordinate 1,179 of JBFHRE010000048.1, read as the reverse complement.
TGTCCCAGATGCTCGGAATCCGGGTGACCCAGGCGGATGGTGGAGCTGTTCAAGTGTCCCTCGGCGGGATTTCGCTCGTTTCCGGCCCCGGCGTCCGGGCCCTGGCGGTCGATGCGAGTGGCCAGATCCTCCACCCATCCGGGTTGGTGGTGGTGCCCGGAGGCGAGATCCTGGGTCTGCAACAGTCGTACACCACGGATCTCCCTGCTTTCGCCGCCAAGATCGACGATTTCGCCGTCGATCTGGCCACTGCGCTCAATACGATCCACACGTCTGGCTATCACGCAGGCGGGACCGGAGGTCCGTTGCTCTCCTACGACCCCGGCAACCCCGCCAAGTCACTGGCTCGGGCGCTCACGGATCCCGCCCAGGTGGCCACCGCCAGCTCCTCCGGGCCTCCGTTCCCCATCTACGACGGTGGGATCGCCGAACAACTCGCCGCCTTGCGGACCTCGCTGTCGGCTGCTGGTGGCACAGCCACCCTGTCGGACGCCTATTCGACCATCGTCACGGCGCTGGGACGCGATGTGTCCTCGTTCGCCACCGTGGCCGAAACCCAGCAGGGTTTGGCCGTGGCCGCCGAGCGGAGCCGGATGTCGGCTCACGGCGTCTCCGTCGACGAGGAAATGGTTTCCTTGATGGAGTATCAACGAATGTACGAGGCTGCGGCCCGGGTGATCACGGCGGTCGACGAAGCTCTCGATGTGCTCATCAACCGCACCGGCCTGGTCGGAAGGTGATGCTGTGAGCTTCCGGATCACAAATCGGATGATGACCGACTTCGGCGTGCGCCGGATGAACGAGCGTCTCGCGTCGTTCGAGAAGGCGCAGACCGACCTCAACACCGGAAAGCGGATCAGGGTGGCTTCCGACGACCCCGTCGGAATGACCCGGGCACTGTCCATTCGTGCCACCCTCGCCGCCAATGCCCAGGCCAAGCGCAACGCCGACGACGGCCGGGCGTGGGTCGAGGCCGCCGACGGCCGGCTCGGCACCATCGGTGATCAGCTGCAGCGAGTTCGGGAGCTGTTGATCGTGGCCAGCAACGGGACCAATGGTCCTGGCGGAGCAACAGCGGTAGCGACCGAGGTCACCGAGATCGCCCGCTCGATCCTCGCCCTCGCCAATTCGAAGAGGTCGGGGCGCCCGTTGTTTGGTGGCCACATCTCCGGCGACCCG
>JBFHRE010000047.1:0-17804 GCA_041591895.1 Acidimicrobiia bacterium | reverse complement strand
GGGGGCAGGACCGCAGCCACCTCCTCGGACCGATGCCCGAGCACGACCATGGTCCGGCACGGACTCAAGCCCTCGACCGCGTCGAGCACCCACCGAACCATCGGCCGCCCGGCAACCGGATGGAGCACCTTGGCCAGTTCGGACTCCATCCGGGTCCCTTTGCCCGCGGCCAGCAGGATTGCAATCGGTGGAGTCATGACTGACATCGCTGGGGGGACAGGGCTCGAACCCGTACTGACGGAACCAAAATCCGTTGTGCTGCCAGTTACACCACCCCCCATCGCAGGTGGTCGCCGCCGGAGGCCGGAGCGAACAGCATGCTACTCCCATGGCCTCAGCCCACCTTTGCCACCCCGAATGGTCGAAGATCTGCTCCCATCGCGGCTCTCGACAGGAGCGGAGCCTCACGGGCTGCTGCAGAGGCCTCATCGAGATCGGCGAAAAAGGCGAACAGAGACGGCCCGCTCCCGCTCATGGCCACCGGCCTCCCCCAGAGCTTCTCCATGTCGGCGATCCAATCCGACAGCTCGGACTCGAGATGGAGCGCGGCCGGGGTCAGGTCATTGCGAAGCCCGCCGTACGCTCTCAGCGCGGGCGGCAAACCGCGGTCAGGCAGGTCACGGCCGCGAGGCTCGCCCAGCCGGTCCCAGGTGCGGTAGACGATCGGAGTCGACAGCTCGAACGGCGGCACCACGACCCCAACCGCGAACCCGGCCAGCGGACGCAGCGGGGAGATACGCTCCCCTCGCCCTTCCATCATCAGCGTTCCTCCGACGAGGAAGAGCGGAACGTCCGCACCCACCGCCGGAGCCACCCGAGCCACATCCTCGGCAGATCGTCCCACGATCTCGGCGGTCGCCGACAGGGCGGCAGCAGCGTCGGAGCTGCCCCCGCCGAGACCGGCGGCCACACCGATCCTCTTGATGAGGCGAATGTCGAGCCGCGGACGACCGGCCGGTCCTGTGGCAGATCCGGGCGCCAGGGCCTCGACCGCACGCCAGACGAGATTGTCGCCATCGTGGGGAAGGGCGGCTCCTTCGATCTCGAGCCGGTCCTCATCGGACGCCTCCACCGTCAGACGGTCGAGCCAGTCGATGGTCTGGACCAGCGATCGCAGCGGGTGGTACCCGGATCCATCCACCGAGCCCAGCTCGAGCGAGAGATTGATCTTGGCCGGCGCCGTCCAGTCAGCCACTGCTCGCCTCGGCCAGCGCCACATAGTCCATCGGGGCCAGACGCTCGGCCCGATCCGCCGGGTTGAGCCCGGCCCGTTCGACCACCGACAGTGGAAGTCCCAGAGAGGTCCTGATCATCTTCCTCCGCTGCCTGAACGCCCTGGCTGCGAGCTCGATGGCACGATCGACGGCCGGAGGAGCCGGTCTTCGGACGAGAACGATCACCGCCGAGTCGACTTTGGGAGGAGGAACAAACACCTGGGGCGGGACCCGGAAGGCAACCCGGACATCTGCGTGCAGCTGAGCCACGACGCTTGACAGCCCGTAGACCTTCGATCCGGGGGTAGCCGCCAGTCTCCTGCCCACCTCGTCTTGAAGCATCAAGACCATCCTCTGCACCTGCGGTACCTGACGAAGGACGTCCAGCAACACAGTGGTGCCGACGTTGTAGGGCAAGTTGGCGACCAGGACCCAGCCTTCGCCGTCCAGCTCCGAACCGAGGTCGATGGCGGCAACGTCGGCATACCGCAGTTCCACGTTCTCCATGCCTGCGAAGACTTCATGGTGAACCGGCTCCAGACGCCGATCGATCTCGTATCCGACCACCCGGGCCCCTGTGAGCGCAAGTGCCCGAGTGAGGGTGCCCGTTCCCACTCCGATCTCGAGTACGTCGTCACCCGATCCGACCGCAGCCGTGTCGACGATCTTCCGGATCAGATTGGGATCGGCCAGGAAGTGCTGCCCGTACCGTTTGGCCGGAGAGAGACCGTGTCTCGCCAACAGGTCGATCATCTCGCTTCGGGTCTGGCTCACGGCAGACCGAACACCGCGCTCGCCCGTTCCGTCGTCAGTCGTGCGACCTCCTCGACCGGAAGCGACCACACACGCGCCAGGGCTTCGCCGACCAGCGAAACCCAGGCAGGCTGGTTTGACTCCGATCGATGGGGTGGCGGGGCCAAATAGGGCGTGTCGGTCTCGACCATCACCCGCTCCGGCGGAATCACCGCCGCCCCCCGCCGGACCGTGTCGCCGGTTTCGAACGCGACCGGGCCGGCAAAGCTGAACGTTGCCCCTGTATCCAAAAAGCGCCGACTCCAGTTCGGTCCCCCGGTCCAGCAATGGAGCACCGTCTGCGGACCGGCGCCGGATTCGGAGATCATCTCGTGCACGTCGGCAAAAGCATCTCGGCAGTGGACGATCAACGGTTTTCCGAGGTCGAGCGCGAGGTCGATCTGAGCCCGGAAGGCGTCTTTTTGCCTCTCGACCGGAGCGAGGTTCCGGTAGAAGTCGAGCCCTGTCTCCCCCACCGCCGCAGCCATGGATGCGAGCTCGACGATCCCGGCCTCCTGAAGGCGCCAGTGCTCGGCATCATGGGGATGAAGTCCGGCCGTGGCGTGAACCCTCCCAGGGAAGGAGTCCCGGAGAGCGGCGGACGCTCGTGAAGTTTCGAGGTCGACCCCCGGTGACACCACCCAGGCCACATCCTGGGCGGCGTCGAGGAGCTCGAGCGCGGGCCGCTCATCGAGCTGAAGATGACAGTGGGTGTCGACCCAGAACATGGTCCGAGCAATCTACTCACCAGCCCGACGCGGACTCGTGCCCGGCGGTAAGGTTGGCCGCCGTTGGAGGTTCGATGGACTCGGGGATTGCTCGCAAGATCGATGACCTGGGCCGGATAGTGATTCCGGCGGAAACCCGGCGCCTTTTCAACATTCGCGAGGGCGATCAGCTGGCCATCTCCATCGACGGGGCAAACATCGTCCTCCGGAAGCTGGATGACACCTGTGTCTTCTGCGGCGAGACGGCCCACGTCCAGACGTTCCGGGGCAAGGGCGTCTGCGTCTCCTGCAAGCATCAACTGGTCGACTGACAGCGTCTCCCGTCCCGGCCTCGGCCACCCCCTCCTACAACAGCGCCCGATAGATCTCCGTCTTCTTGGCGCCGGTCATCCCCGCTGCCACCCGGGCCGCCTTCGATGTCCCCATGCCTTCTTCGATCAGTTTTCGGGCGAGCACGATCGGATCGATCCCCGGGGCCGGCGCCCGATCGGCTCCTCGGATCACGATCGTGAACTCCCCGCGGGGTTCCCGATCGGTCCATTCTGCGATCGCTCCTTCGAGATCGCCCCACCACAACTCCTCGAACTTCTTTGTCATCTCGCGAGCGATGCACACCTCACGCTCCGCACCCAGCGCCTGGCGCAGCCCGGCGAGATCGTCCAAGAGACGGTGGGGCGAGCTGAAACAGACGATGGTGCGTGTCTCCCCAGCCAGGGTCTCGAGCGCTTTGGCGGCGCCCTTTCGGGGCAGGAACCCCTCGAATACGAAGCGGTCGCCGCCAAAGCCGGCGCAGGCAAGCGCCGCGGTCACGGCGCTCGGTCCCGGGACCATCCCAACCACGGCCCCGGCCGCTCTCGCCGCCGCAACGGCGCTCACCCCGGGGTCGGCCACGGCCGGGGTACCTGCGTCGGTGATCAGTGCGACCGCGTCTCCAGCCCCCAGCCGATCGGCGAGCTCCTTCGACCTGGCCTGCTCGTTTCCGGCGAAGTAACTCCGAACCGGGACGCTCACACCGAGTGCATCGAGGAGAGTGCGAGCCCGGCGGGTGTCTTCGGCGTACACCAGATCGACGGATCCGAGGGTTTCGGCGAGCCGGGGCGAAGCATCACCCAGATTTCCGATCGGGGTGGCGCAGAGGATCAGTCTTCCGGGCACCGGTCCACGATAGAGACCGATGTCCCGACCGGGGGAAGGTCCCGACCCACCGCGAACTCGACGATGTGCTCGGCACCCCTGATGAACACGATGCGCCCGGGGCGGGCGACCCCGGCTCCGATGATCGTCTTTGAGCGGTCGAGCGCCATCCAGACGATTGGCCGCTGCATACCCATGGTCGTGACCGAGCGCGTTCGCAAGACCATGGCCCGCCCCGCCGGGTGCGTCCGCAGACCTTGCCAGCGTTCCATGAACGATCGAGCCACGAGCACCGGGCCCGACCGCCACTCGCCCGCGACGATCTCGACTGTGTCCACCCGGCCACCGTATGACGATCGAGGGCGCGGTGGAAGTGGGTCAGATACCGAGCAGCACGTCGAGCGCCGCACCGGCCGCGGCCGCGTCGTTGCCCGCCACGAGCACCAGGGACCCGTCGGTCCGGGTAGCAATGCGGACGCGCCCGTCATCGAATTCGAGAACTCCTGAACTCACCGTCGGTGAGCCGCTGACGACCACGAAATAGTCTTCCAGCGCTCCCTGCATCTCGCTCACATCTGAAGCCGCGTCACCGCCATAGACGATGGACAGCACGACATTCGCTCCATCGGTGTGGACGAAGGCCCGGTCACCGCCCCATCCGTCGACTGCGCTCGGCGCGCCTCCCAGCACCTGGTCGAACATGAGCTTCCACGACAGGGCGCCCCAGGATCCGTCGGAGTCCACCTGGTAGCCCTCGATGGTGAGGTTTGGCACCGAGATCTCGGCCGGTAGGTTCGAACCCGGAGCGAGGATCTCCTCGGTCGATGCCGGAGCCTCGTCGTAGAGCCGGTTGACGCCGTCATGTCCCTCATCGAGATACACCTGGAGGACGTATTCGAATCCGTCGGTGTACGGAAACACCAGAGAGTCCCGGATGAAGCGGGGGGCGGCATCGAAAGCCGACGTATCGACGTCCAGAGACCCCTCGAGAAGGTCCTCCCGCTCGTCGGTGTCCAGTCGCTGGGCGTACAGCACTTCGGCCAGCACCGCGTCGCCTTCCACAACGGCCAGCATGGCCGCTGCCTCGTCGAAACGCTCCGCATCGACCAGTGCGCGATAGTCCTTCCACATGCCGAAATGCTGGTCGGTCAACGCATGGGTCAACTCGTGGACGATGGTCGATCGTTGGAGCGCGGTCAGGTCCCCGTCTCCGACCGGCACCACCATCTCCCTGGTGTCGCCGTCGTAGAAACCGGCCACCTGCTCACCGTAGAGGTCGAGATAGAGGCGCTCGAGATCTCTCTCTTCTTCCAGCAGTCCGAGCAGCTCGAAGACGGCTTGGTCGATCTCGATGTCATCGAGCTCTTCGGCCAGGTCCTCCCGCACCCGGCGCTCCAACTCCGCGTCCGTCACGACGACGATCTTGGGAGGCTCGATGAACTGAAGGCCTCGCACCTCCTGGGTCACCTCGATCAGCCGGTCGAGTTCCGACCGGAGACCGGGTGGCAAGTTGGAGCCGGCGGTGGTGGAGGGTGCCGGAACGGTGGGCGTCGAGCCTTGCGTGTCGCCGGTGCCGGCGGGAGGGACCGTCACCGGTGGATCGACGCTCGGCGAACAAGCGCTCACACCGGTCAGCAACACCACCCACAAGGCGACATGGAGCCGGAACCCGACCCTGGAACGCCCCCAGCGGCCAGACGGATCGCCGTCAGACCGCGACCTTGAACTGCGAGGTCGCCAACGACCCGGATTCACCACGTGGAGGTGAGGGGATTTGAACCCCTGGCCTCTTCCATGCGACGGAAGCGCTCTGCCATCTGAGCTACACCCCCGGGAGGGTTCGGAATTCTAGCCCGAGCCCGGGACCACTCAACGAAGCCGATCCGCCAGCTCGGCTCGGAGCCGCTCCTGGACGACTGTGGCCGTGAGGTCGGACCGAGATCGCTCGACGAGGGAGCGGGACACATCGGTCGTCCGCCTGAGACCGGATGTCATCCCATCCGGGTAGTCGAGCGATGCGAGCAGATCGACGATGCCGTCCATCATCGAGAGCAGCCGTTCCGCCCCGGGCAGGTCGCCGGCTCGGAGCAAGTCGAGGAGCCGGCGACGGCACTCGCCGACCGTCTCGCCCAGCCCATGGAGATACGGAACCGGATCGATTCCCAGCTCAGAGGCGAGAGGAAGACGATCGCCCGCCAGAGCTGCCCGCGTCAGGTGGGCTTCAGCACACTCCTTCGCAGCATCGGAGATGAAGCCGGCGTGAAGGATGTCCGGGTGGCCGGAGAGGCCCGCGGTGATCTCGGCCAGCAAGCTCGCCGCCTGCTCGATGAGCACCTCGGCCTGGTCGGCCTCACCGCGATGGAGTGCCCGGATTGCGTTGGCGGAGAAACGGATGACCTTGCGACTGCCGGAGATCCCCTGTTCCCGTGCATCGAAGCGGTCGTCCAGAATCGGGCGAACCGAGTCGGCGATCTGTTCGAAGTCGCCGAGCGTCACAGATCAGTTGCCCGCGACGATCCTGACCGGCGGCTCCCCCGCGGCTGCGGGTCGGACCTCTTCGTGGCGGACTGCCAACCGGCTGGCTTCGCGCTGCTTGATCTGCAGGAGCATCCCGACGTACCACGCCAGCACCGCGTCGATCGCCAGACTCACCAGCAACCAATTGAGGCTCCGGAGTGCCACGGCAGCTCCGAGGGTCACCACCGACAGGCCGACCAGCGTGACGAGTGCTCGCTTGCGCCTGAGCCTCACCGTGTCACGAACCCCGCCGCCGGCCGAGCCGCGCCTTTGGACGTCTGCCATCACGTGGGTCCACTGATCGAACCGCTCCGTCGAGGTGATGGGTGTCTCCCGGCGTCCACCGGAACGGTTGGGCCACAGATAGGCACCCCAGATGGCACCGATGACCAACAGGGCGATGAGGATTGGGGTCATGTCCATATCGTTCGACTCCGCTGTTGACGATCCCGTCGGCCGCGCATCGGCGCGATCGGCGAGCGATTGCCGGGTCCGGTGCCGAACGAGCAGTCCGGACTCGGCGAAAGACCGGGAAAATCGTACCCAAGGAGGCGCGGGGCCGCCAACTCGCATGTGATCGGCCGCCGGCTACGCCTCGTGTGACTCCCCCCGGTCAGGTGTGATTCGTTCACTACCCCTCCGCTCACTCGTGTCACTCGCTGTGTCCCACTCGCTGGGTCCCAATTGATCGGGTCCCACTCATTGGTCCACTCGCCAGGTTCCGGATGCGCCACCGGACTTGGCAAGCAATCGTACCTCGCGAACCTGTGCCGAACGGTCCAATCCCTTGATCATGTCGTAGAGAGCCAGTGCCCCCACCGATGCCCCGGTCATCGCCTCCATCTCCACACCCGTCGATCCGACCGTGCGGACCGTCACCTCGATCCTTGCTCCGGTCGACTCCCGCTCGATAACCACGTCCACGCCAGTCACTGCGATCGGATGGCACAGCGGGATGAGATCGGGCGTTCGCTTGACTGCCATGATCGCCGCCACCCTCACCGTCGCCAAGGCGTCACCCTTGGGGAGCTTGCCGGCGAAGAGGCGTTCGACAACGTCTGCCGCCATCGTGAGCGTGCTCTCGGCCGTGGCCACCCGCTCACTTTCTGGTTTGGACCCGACATCCACCATCCGCACCTCACCGTCCTCATTCAGGTGGCTGAAGCCGTCGGTCATCGCTCTGTCTCCTCCGCCGGCCACTTGAACATCTCGAGTGGGACCATTTCACCCGGATCCACGACCCCCCGACCACGTTCCACGACGGCAAAACAGTCCGCCTCGGCCATCGCCGACAGCACGTTGGAACTCTGGCCGCCCGACATCACAAACACCCGCCGACCCGACTCCTCGCGGATTCGCGCCCGTACGAACACGGTCTTCTCAGGGTCGGTATCGATCCGCTCCCCGGCAATCCCCTCCACCCTCCGTCGGAAGATCGCCGTGTTTCCCATCATCCCGAGCAGACCGGGCCTCACGAACTGCTCGAAGGCGACGAACACCGAAACCGGATTCCCTGGGAGACCGAACAACGGCGTCGATCCGATGTGACCGAAGGCGAACGGCTTCGCCGGCTGCATGGCCACCTTCCACAACTCCACCCCGCCGAGATCTCCGAGCACCTGCTTGACGAGGTCGTAGTCACCCATCGAAACGCCGCCAGAGGTGACGATCGCATCGGCTTCGGCCGCAGACGCCTCGAACGCTTCCGTCAGGGCGCGGCGATCGTCCCGAATGATTCCTCGGTCGATGATGTCAACGCCCGCCTCCGTCAGCAATCCACGAAGCAGCGGCCGGTTCGAATCTCGGATCGACCCCGGCGCCAAATCGGCGACCTCGGGGGACCTCAGCTCGTCTCCGGTCGAGAAGATCGCCACTCTCGCCCGACGATGGACCAGCGGCGCGGTCACACCGACCGACGCCAGCACGCCCAGGTGGGCAGGGCCGAGACGGGTCCCCGGGGCGAACACGGTGGCACCGGGTTGAAGATCGCCACCGGCGGGACGGATCGCAGTCGACTTCGGCACTGCCACGTGCACATCGACGCGGTTTCCGTCCTGGGCGGTGTCCTCGACCCTGATCACCGCGTCGGCGCCTGCCGGGATAGGGGCCCCGGTCATGATCTTGATCGCCGTTCCCTCCGTGACCGCCTTGGTGGCGACGCTCCCGGCCGGAACATCCTCCAGTACCGTCAGTCCCGAGCGAGGTCCGACCAGGTCACTCGAGCGCACTGCGAAACCGTCCACCGCCGAATTGTCGAACGGCGGCACCGGCTGCTGAGCGGTGACTTCCTCCGCGAGAACCAAACCCATCGCTTCGTCGAGACCGACCTGATGGGCGGGCAGGAGTGTCAGCGCCGCCAGCACCTCGGCTCGCGCCTCCTCCAGCGGCCTCATGAGTCCCCCGCGAATCCGTTTCCGTACAGGGCGGTGCCGAGGATCATCGACGCGTGGAGCAGGCCCTCGGGGTTGCCGACATCCAGCAGATCGTCATCCGCCACAAAACCGAGGCACCTCTCCATCTTGCCGAGATGGTCGATGGCGTCGGTCAACTGGAGCTCGCCGCCATGACCGGGCGATATGGACCTCAGCGCAACGAAGATCTCTGGCGTGAACACGTAGCGCCCGATCAGTCCCAACCGCGAGGGTGCCCGCTCGGGGCCCGGCTTCTCGATGGCCCCACGGACCTCGAGTGGATCTGTGTCGTTGGTGCTGACCACCCCGTACCGAGACAGGAACTCGTCGGTCAACAACCGGAGGCACACGACGGAGGATCCGTGGGCGTCGGCCAGGGTCGCCATCGGAGTCATCACATCTTGCTCGGGGTGGACGATGTTGTCGGCGAGCAGGCACATGAACGGCCTCCCCGCCACCATCTCCTCGGCGACCGACACGGCGTGGCCGAGGCCCAAGGCTTCTTCCTGAACCGCAAGCCTGATCCGGACGTCCTCGAGTCCCGGGAGAGGGCCCTCCACGACGAAGTGGTCGGAGATCAGGCGGCCTGCATCCAGGTCGACCACCAGGATCACCTCCTTGGCTCCCGCCCGGGCTGCCTCCTCGACGCCGTATTGAATCGCAGGCCGGTCCACGACGGTGATGAGGGCCTTTGGGACCACTCTCGTCGCCGGTCTCATCCTCGTTCCCCGACCGGCGGCGGGGATGACTGCTACTTCGATCATGTCGGGACACGCTCCTCGGATCCGGCCATCATTCGTCTGATATTGGGTGTGTGACGCCACACGATCAACCCGAGCATCGCCACCATCGCGGCGAGGGCCCACCCGGTGACCCCACGCCACAAGGCCAAGGGCACTGCCAGCAACACCGCTACCAGCGAGGCTATCGAGGCCACCTTGAACAGCTTCGCCAGCACAACCCACACGAGCACCAGGATCGCAAATACCTCCGGGATCGTGAAGAGCAGCACCCCGCCGGCCGTCGCGACGCCTTTCCCGCCTTTGAAGCGGTGATACAGGGGAAAGCAATGGCCGACCACGGCCAGGAACCCGGCAGCGAAAGCCAAAGGCGCGGTTGCCGACATGTCGGCCCGCCCGGATGCCAGCATGCCGATGGCGGCGGCGATCACACCTTTCAGCGCGTCGCCCAAAAACACCATTGCCGCCGGCCCCCGGCCGAGAGTGCGAAGAACGTTCGATGCCCCCGGATTGCCGGAGCCTGCCTGATGGATGTCCAATCCATGGGCACGCGACACCACGACGGCGAAGTCCAGAGATCCGATGAGGTACGCGCCGATCAACGCCAACCAGACAGGCATCTGCGCAGCCTATACCGGGAGTGTCTGGTGATCGGCGAAGCGTTCGTTTCGCACCGGTCCGTGCCGTGCCATAACATGGCGTCCTTCCGCGGAACGACCTGGTGGATCAGTGCCGACCTACGAATATCAGTGCAAGAAGTGCAACGAACGGATCGAAGTGTTCCAGTCGTTCTCAGCCAAGCCGCTCCGCAAACACGACGGATGCGGTGGCTCGTTGGAGAAGGTCTTCCACCCGAGCGGGATCGTGTTCAAGGGCTCGGGTTTCTATGTGACCGATTCGCGGGGATCGTCTTCGGCCACGACCCCCTCGAGCTCGGACTCCTCGTCATCCGGGTCCTCGTCGCCAGGTTCCTCGTCGCCAGGTTCCTCGTCGTCCGAATCCTCCGGTTCTTCCTCCGGATCCTCGACCTCTTCGGATTGACAGTCCCCTTCTCAGCGGTGGGAACGTCCGATACGTTCGCCTCGTGTACTGGTTGGCGCGTCCCCCCTACCTCCGCATGGCCCTCGCAGCGATGATCGCCGTATTCGCTCTGGCCCGCGACCTCCGCCCGGCTCCGACCGTACAGCACCCGTTCGCTCGCCACTCGATCGCGGCCGGATCGGAGATCACGGCGACAGACGTGGAAATGAAACCGATCCCGCCGGATGTCTTCCCCCTCGTCGACCTCCCCGCACTCGCAGCAAGGCCTATCGACGCCGGAGCGCCGATCACCGCCCGGGACACGGGGCCGGGGGTCACCGCTCCCGAAGGCTGGCCGTCGATCGCGGTGGAGACTCCATTCGACGCCGCCCCCGGTTCAGAGGTCGTTCTGGTGGTCGGTGGAGTCGACATGGTCCCGATCACGGTGCCCGGAGTAGTGACCGGGACTGCGGCGGGCGGGAGTTTCGACGCGGCGCTCACGACCATCGCCGTGCCGCCGGATCTGGCGATCGACGTCGCCGTCGCACACCGGACCGGCCAACTAGAGGTCCTGCTCGGCGGTTGACGGCCCGGCATCTATCGTCCCCGCATGCTCGAACTCGCAAAGGCGGCCATGCTCGGGGTGGTCGAGGGCATCACCGAATTTCTACCCATATCCTCGACAGGGCATCTGATCGTGGCCTCGCGAGCCCTGGCCGTGACCGATTCGGGCGGCACCTTCGAGATCGTGATTCAGTTGGGCGCCGTCCTCGCGGTCGTGTGGTTCTACCGACGGGACCTGAGCAGGCGCATCACTCAGGTCCGGGCGAACAGGCGCTTCTGGACGGCGCTCGCCGTGGGTGTGCTTCCTGCCGGCGTCCTCGGGTTCCTGTTCATCGACGCCGTCAAGGCGACCTTGTTCACGCCCACCACGGTCGGTATCGCATTGATCGTCGGAGGCTTGGTCATATGGTGGGTTGAACGTAGGCCTCAGCCGCCCAACGGCCATGAGGTGGAGGTCGACCGGAGCGGAATCGTCGACGTGGATGCCTCCGGTCCACGCGGACTCGACTCGATCGACGTGGCAACCGCACTACGGATCGGGTTGATCCAACTGACGGCGATGATCCCGGGCGTGTCCCGATCCGGGGCCACGATCATCGGTGGGATGCTGGTCGGCCTCGACCGCCAGACCGCCACGGCCTACTCGTTCTACCTTGCGATCCCGGTGCTCGGCGGGGCGACGCTCTTCGACCTGCTGCAGAATCTGTCCGCAATCTCGGCGGCAGGTCGAACCGCCGAGTTCGCAGTCGGGATCCTGTTTTCGTTCGTGACCGCTTTCGTGGCGGTCGGGTGGCTGCTCAAGTACGTCGCTCGGCACGATTTCCGAGGGTTCGCCGTATATCGAATCATCGCCGGTCTGCTCATCCTCGGGCTGGTCGCGTCCGGGGCTCTCTGAAGATCACTGGGAGTAGTTCGAAGATGCCCTGGCGGTCTCGGCCAGGTGCACCTCCACCAGCGCCGGAAGGCCCGATGCCTCTGCCCGTCGCAGGGCCGGGATGATGTCGGTCGGGTCGGTGACGAGCTCACCGTGACCTCCCATCGCCGACACGATGGCGCTGTAAGGCCGCCGGCCCAGGTCGGCCGCAACCAGACGCTCGGGGAAGAATGCCTTGTGAATCGTCTTGATGTTCGACCACACCCCGTCATTCCCCATCACACCGATCACAGGCAGGCCGAGTCTGATCATCGTGTCGTACTCGAAGCCGTTGAATCCGAATGCGCCGTCGCCGAACCCGATCCCGACCCGCTTGTCCGGGAAGGCCAGTTTGGCGGCGATGGCGTATCCCGGGCCGGTGCCGAGCGATCCAAACGGTCCCGGGTCGAGCACATGTCCGGGTGTGGAGACCTGAAGCCACCTGGCGGTTGTCGAAACGACATCGCCCCCGTCGACCGCCACGATCGAATCCGTCCCGAAGAATCGAGCGACATCACGGCCGAACCGCTGGGGCATGACGGGGATGGAGTCGTCACCGGCCTGCTGATCGAACACCGCCTGAATCTGACGTTCCTCGTCGCCCAACTCGTCGGCAAAGGGTCGGGATGCCCGTCGGAACTCGTCGCCACGATCTGCGAGCTGTCCCACGACCTGCATCGGATCGGCCAGGACGCCGATCGTCGCTTCCCGGTTCCAACCGATCTTCGTCGGGTCGGCGTCGACATGCACGACGACGGTCCCCGGCTGAATCACGTCCCCATATTTGGCACGGAAGTCCCAGTCCACCCCGAGAGCCAGTACGAGGTCGGAAGTCATCATTGCCTGGGTGCGGGTGTGGTTGCCGAGCAGCGGGTGGTCGTGAGGGAGCGAGCCTCTCGCCCGGCTGTTGAGATGGGTGGGCGCCTGGAGCACCTCCGCCACCTCACGAAGACGGTTGGCGGCCGCGGCTCGCGATCCGGCTCCGGCAAAGATCATCGGCCGCTCGCTCGCTGCCAACACCTCGATGATGCGATCCAGCGTTTCCCGATCGGCACCGCCCAGCGGGTTCACTCGGGGAGCGGAAGCCAGTCTGATCGAGTCTCCATCGGTCTCGTCGAGTTGCACGTCCATGGGCACGTCGAGAAACACCGGCGCCCCTCGACCGGTGAACGCGTGCCGGGCGGCCGTGTCGATGTACTCAGAGAGGCGACGCGGGTCCCAACCGGTAGCGGCCCATGCGGTGATGCCTTCGAACAGCTTCGGGTGGTCCATCTCCTGGAGGCCACCCTTCATCTCCTGCCTGAAGAGATGGCGGCCTCCGAGCAAGAGCATCGGCGTTCCTGCGTACCAGGCGGTTGCCACTGCGGTGATTGCGTCCGTCACCCCCGGTCCGGCGGTCACTACCGCCACTCCCATCTGGCCGGTGAGTCGCCCATACGCCTCGGCGGCGTGGACTGCCGCCTGCTCGTGCCGGAAGTCGACGACCCGGATTCCCTCCTGTACGCACCCATCGAGGATGCCGAGGATGTGCCCCCCGGTGAGGGTGAAGATCGTGTCGACGCCTTGGTTTCGCAGGGCACGGGCGATCACCCGTCCACCGTGGATCTTTCCCATCGTGGCGACGCTAGCCGACCCTGCCGACCGCCCGGAATATCGCTACTCGAACTCGGCGTTGACAGTCGCATGGGAAAGGCCAGACCTTGGGTTTCGTGATCGTCGTTCTGCTGGGCGCAGTCGCCGGGTCGGCCGGGACCCTGGCCATGGACAGCCTCTGGTACACCCGGTACCGGCTGAGAGGAGGTGAACCCGGCTTCGTCGGGTGGGAGTTTTCCTCGACGGTGAACTCATTCGATGGGGCACCGGCACCTGCTCAGGTCGGTCGGCTCGTCGCCACCAAGCTCGGACTGCAACTTCCCGACTCCTCGGCAGCCCTGGTCAACAACATCGTTCATTGGTTCACCGGCGTCGGTTGGGGCGCCGCTCATGCACTCGTGTTCGGGCGGTCCCTGCCGTGGCTCGCCGGACCGATCACCGGGACCGTCGCCTGGCTCACGAGTTACGCTGCGCTGGCTCCACTCGGGATCTACCAGCCCTTGTGGAAGTACGGCCGGAAGACGCTCACGGACGACTGGACCGCCCACCTCGTGTTCGGGTTGGGGACCGCTCTCACGTTCTGGCTGGTCGGTCCGCGCTGACCGCCCGCCGAGCGAATCCCGGCGTCAGCGACTCAGCAGCTGGTCGACCGGAGCGAAGTCGTCGGTGAGCACAGCCGCTTCCTCGAGCCAATCCAGGAGCGCGGTACCGGTCAGAACGGACTCCTCACCGGCCCGTTCCGCGATTGCATCGCGCAGGCGGAGTACTTCGAGAGGTCGGTCGGAGGCGACCAGGACGAAGTTACCGCCTGACTCGTCGGCGAAGAACTCGCTCGGTGCCACCACTCCCACGTAGCCGAACACAGCCAGCAGGGTCGCCGCCTCCGCCCGGGCGAACCGGTTGGGTGGGCGATCGATGACATTCAGCACATACACCCCGTCACTGGCAAGCCGAGCCTGGATCTCCGAAACGAATTCCAGAGTGGTCAGGTGCCAGGGGACGGCCCGGCCGCCAAAGGCGTCCCCCACCACGACATCGAACGCGCCCTGGGGCAAACCAGCCACGGTCAGGCGGGCGTCACCGGTCTCGACCCGCGCGATGGTGCTGAGATCGAGCCCCAGTTCGGCGACTGCAACATCCACGAGTCCCGGGTCGAGTTCGAGGACGGTGTTGGTGCTACCCGGGCGAGTCGACGACACCCATCGGGGGATCGTGAAGCCGCCTCCACCGATCGAGAGAACGTCGAGCGAACCCGGATGCGACTGACTGTCGACCACGTCGGCAAACACTTCGATGTACCGGAACTCGAGGTGAGTGGGATCCGCCAGGTCCACGTGGGAGTGGCGGAGGTCATCCAGCCGGAGAAAGCGACCGTCGGGCCTCTCTCCGTCGGTTTCGATATCCACGCAGTAATAGGTGGTCTCGACGTCGCACGGGCCGCCAGCCACCGACAGCGGGAAGGCGAGGACCAGGGCGAAGATCAGCGTCAGGATGCTTCGACCGGAACCGAGTCGCATCATCACCAGTCCGACCACAACCAGCAGGAACCCGAGTCCGAGAACGATCGGCCTCGTCGGGAGGGCAGCGAGGAGAACGAATCCCGTGAAGAACGTCCCGAAGATCGCACCTGCGGTTCCCACCGCCGAGAACGCGCCCACCACCGAGCCCGTCTCGGACAGTTGCTGGAGCCTGATCTTGACCACCACCGGCGTCACCGCGCTCAGGAGCATCGCCGGCAGGAGGAAGCCGAACGCGGCCAGGATGACGATCGTCACCGGCCCACCTCCGCGCAGGCCGGAGCCCACGCTGTCGACGATTGTCGGAGAAGCGAGCGACGCAAGGCCGCCCCCGACCAAGAGCGGGCCGAGGAGGGAACGGGGTGGACGGTGGTCGGCTGCTCTCCCCCCGGCCCACGCCCCCACGGAGATACCGGCGAGCACGGTTCCGATGATGCCTGTGAACGTCTCCAGGCTCACCCCGACGTAGGGCGCCAGCAGTCGCCCGGCCAGGATCTCCAGCACCAGCACTGCCGCGCTGGTCGAGAACACCAACGAACGGGCTGACCACAGCGACATCCGCCGAGTATGCCAGGGCGCGCGATCGACCAAGATGGGCTGATGAATGCCACCTTCGCCTCTGTGAGTTCGAACACCCTGCCGATCGGCCCCCGTGCAGGCGCCGACACCGGCGATCCTCAGATGTCGCTGGCTGAGTTCTACTCCGCCGACGGGACCGAGGTGGGAGTCTGGGAGTGCACACCGGGTGGTTGGGCCATCCACGAACGCCCGGACACCGAAGTGGTGCACATCCTCGAAGGACGGGTGCGGATGACGAACACCGACGGGTCCACCCGGGAAATAGGCGCCGGCGATGTGATGGTGCTTCCCAGAGGCTGGTCGGGAAGGTGGGACATCCTCGAGTTCACCCGCAAGCTCTACGTGACGGTCGCCTGAGCGCCGACGGTCAGAGGTCGAGCACCATCCACACGGATTCCTCGGAGACGAACCCGAGCCGTCCGTAGAAGCGGCGCGCCGAGACGTTGCCCGACTCGGTTTCGAGGAACACCCGGGGCAGTCCCCGTTCGCGACAGTCTTGGACCACGTGGTCGACCAACGAGGTGCCTACCCCGCCGCCCTGGGGCTCGGCATAGATCTCGTCCAGGAGCGCATCTCGCCCCCCGGACTCGATCGACCAGCTCCAGGTCACCACCGCATATCCGACTGCGTTGTCGCCTTCCTCTGCCAGCCAGACGACACCGTTCTGGTCGTCTTCCAACAACGGAGCGAAGCCGTCCTTCGCCCTGTCGTGGTCGAAGTCGTGGGAGTCGGCCTCGCAGTATCGAGCGCAGAGAACCAGCAATCGGTCGAGATCCGACGAGACCGCCCGGCGGATCGTCGCCGGGCTCAATGCCCGGTCAGCCAGTGCAAGAGACCTCCGGTCAAACGGGCGGGGCGTCCGCGCCGGAACTCGATCGAGTCGGCGAGAGGCGCCAGCTGTCTGCCGAGGTTGATGCCGAGAAATCGCAGCGGCTCGGGCTCCCAACGCCGGTTCCGATGATTGACCCACGGCAGGGACACCAGATCCGTCTCCCTCCCCAGTGAAAGGTCGGCCAACGTCCTCCCTGCCAGGTTCGACGCGGTCACTCCGGCGCCGACATAGCCGCCGGCCCTGCCAATCCTGCTGCCCGGATCGAACACCACCGAGGCGGTCCAATCTCGTGGCACCGCCACCGCCCCACCCCAACGATGGGTGATCTGAGCTTCTCCCAGTTGCGGGAACAGCCACCGCAGTACCCGATCGATGTTGGTGTGGGTCTCGGCGTCGCGTTCGAAGTCGGGGGACATCGCCGACCGGTAGTGATACGGAGCGCCGCGTCCCCCGAATGCGAGCCTCCCGTCGGCGGTGCGCTGACCGTAGATGATCAGGTGCCGGCCGTCGTTGAAGGTCGGCCGGTCATCGAGGCCGATCGCGTCCCACACCGGCTGCGGCAGCGGTTCGGTGGCGAGCATCAACGAGTAGACCGGCGCCACCCAGCGGCGACCACGCGGCAGACCCGCCGAGAAGGCTTCCGTGCACTGGAGGACGGTCCCGGCCGCGACCGTGCCTCCGGTAGTGGTCACCAGGCCGGGAGCGATATCGACGACCGGGGACTTTTCATGAATGGTCGCTCCCAGACGCTCGACGGCGTCCGCAAGACCCCTCACGAGCTTCGCGGGGTGAATGGCGGCGCAGTGCGGAGTGAACACCGCTCCGTACGCCTTGTCCGATCGGACATGCCGAGCGGTTTCGGTCGCATCCATCCAACGGTGGTCACCCGGCTCGAACAAGCGGTCGGAGCTTTCGACCTCCTTGCGGAGTCGTTCGGCCTGGGCGGCGGAGGTGGCCAGGGTCACCGTCCCACCCTTGTGAAAGTCGGCTTCGATTCCCTCGGCCGCCGCCACCCGGCCGATCTCGTCGATCGAGGAGTAGACGGTCTGGAACAGTCGCCGGACCTGGTCGATGCCATGCTGGGCGATCGTCTTCTCGACGTTGAGCGAGAACTCTCCCGACGCCCAGCCTCCGTTCCTGCCCGACGCCCCGAAACCCGCGATCTCCGAGTCGAGGACTGTCACGGAGAGCTCGGGCCGCAGCGTCTTGAGGTAATAGGCGGTCCACAGGCCGGTGAAACCGGCCCCGTC
>JBFHRE010000046.1:0-18184 GCA_041591895.1 Acidimicrobiia bacterium | reverse complement strand
GGCGGCCGCCTCAAATGGCCCAACGACTTGATCCTCGGAGATCGCAAGGTGGGCGGGATACTGAGCGAGGCGTCGGGCGATGTGGTCGTGGTGGGTTTGGGATTGAACCTGTGGTGGCCGGACCCCCCGGCCGCGATCGGTGCGCTGTACTCCGAGCGGCCGGTCGGGGATGAGGCGGGTCGTTTGGCGGACGGGTGGGCCCGATGGCTGCTGGAGTTGCTCGATGCTCCGGCATGGCCCCGCGACCGCTACCTGCGACTGTGCCTGACTGTCGGGCAGGAGATCGCCTGGGATCCGGAGGGCCGGGGCAGGGCGGTCTCGGTCGACGACGACGGCGCCCTTGTTGTCGATACCCCGGACGGAGTCGCCCGTTTGACGTCGGGGGCGGTGAGGCACCTGCGGTCGGTGTAGCTCCGTCGTCGAGTGTGCGCCCTCTCGACCCACCCTGACCCGCCGTCGCCCATCGGCGTCAAAGCGCCCCTGGTCCTGAAAGCCCACCGACCGATCTAGCCGAACCACCCGCGCATCCGCCAGAGCAGGCCACCGGCTCGACCGGATCACTTCTTCGAGCCTCGACGTCTTTCAAGCCGGCAGCCGGCAGCCGGAAGCGGCATGAGCGGTGACGGTCGACGCAAGACTCAAGACGGATTACGACCGACGCTATCCCAGTTCGGACAACACTGCCGCCGGCAGGGTCTGGGTGAAGAACCCGGCCAGGCGGGTGGATGCATCGGCGGCTGCGGCCGGGTCGAACTCGTCGGCGGCTTCGTCATAGAACGCATGCCCGGCTCCCTCGTAGAGCAGCCACGAGCCGGACTGGTTTCGGGATTGGGCCTCATCGACGCTCTCGGCCGCGATGAGATCGTCGGCGGCGCCGTACAGACCGAGCACTGGGACCGGCACGTGCTCAAGCATGTCGGCCACCGGATAGCGGCGTTGTTCGTCTCCGGTCAAGGGGGTCGAGATCACGGCCGCACTCGCCGCCCACGCCCGATGAGCAGCAGCGATGAGCGCGAAGCGGCCTCCGACGTCGAAGCCGAGGAGGCCCAGTCGGTCGGACTGTGACCAATCGACGTCCGGGCTCTCGAGGAACTGGGCGGCCTCGTCGAGGCTCCGGAGGGCTTCGCCATCGGTGAGCGCGTTGTAGGCCGCGATGCCTGTGGCATGGCCGGTGCCCGCATCCGGCGGGTAGAGATCGACCACCACGGTGGCGATACCCTTGCGGGCGAACCCGCGGGCCACCGACTTCTCGTGGGCCGTCGTCCCTTCGAGGCCGGGGAGCAGCAACACGGTCGGGTAGCGGCCGGCCTTGTCGGGCCGGGCGAGGTACCCGCTCCGATAACCGCTGCCAACCGGGACGGGGAATGCCCCGTACATGATCGAATACGTGCCTTCGTGTGAGAGAACAGCCACGGCGAGGAATCTAGTCGGAGGGTGACCCGGCGGCGAAGAACGCGCCAGAGCTTGATAGCATCGCACCCGTTCCCTCATGACCAGTCCATCTCCCTCCACGCCCCCGGTCAAACGCCGCGTCTTCCGACGCTGGGTGATCAGCCTGCTGGTCGTAGTCAACTTGCTGGTCGCCCTCGTGTTATGGCGTCTTGTCACAGTTCAGGACGCGGTCCAGGAGAACGCCACCCAGGACTCCGGAGTGGTGGAGGTACTCGATCCCCGGACGGGTCCGGATGAGCCGGTCACTTTCCTGCTGGTCGGCTCGGATACGCGTGCCGGGCTCGAGAGCCTGGAGAACTTCGGCAATGCGGGCGGACAGCGGTCGGATGTGATGATCCTTCTCCGGGTCGATCCGGGTGAAGGTCGCGCTGTGATGCTCAGCCTCCCTCGGGACCTGTGGGTTTCCATTGAGGGCTACGGAGACAACAAACTCAACGCCGCCTACGCCTTCGGTGGCTCGACCTTGTTGGTTTCGACGATAAAGGCAGAACTGGGAGTCGCGGTGAACCACTACGTGGAAGTGGATTTCGTCGGTTTCAAGGCCATCGTGGACGAAATGGGCGGGGTCGTCATCGACTTCCCGTATGCGGCCCGGGACAGCAAATCGGGGTTGAACGTCGAGGCGGGCCGCCAGACACTCAACGGGGACCAGGCGCTGGCCTACGCCCGGAGCCGGAGCTACCAGGAGAGCCGGGATGGCGGATGGGTGTCTATCGACGCCAACGACATCGGGCGAACCAGGCGCCAGCAGCAACTCCTGCTGGCCATCCTGTCGGCGGCCAAGCGTCCTTCCAACGTCGCCGAGGCAGGAAAGATCGCAGGGACATTCGCCCAGCACCTGACCCTCGATTCGAACCTGGCCAACTCGTCGCTGATCGAGCTCGGTTTCGCCATGCGCGGGATCACCGGGTCGGACATAGACGCTGCCACCCTTCCGACGTACGGGGACACCGTGGGGCAGGCATCGGTGTTGAGGCGGGATGAGCCTGCCGCCACCGAGATGCTGCAGCGTTTCGTGAGCGGCCAGCCGCTCGAGCCGGACGCGTCAGCCTTGAGGGCTCTGGAGGTCCTGAATGGGAACGGCATCTCCGGGAGTGCGGCCGCTGCCGCGCAGGCGCTGGAGGGAGCCGGGTATTCGATTGTGCGGGTCGGAGATGCCGATCGGAAGGACTTTCCCTCCACAGTGATCATCGTGCGCCCGGGCGATTTCGAACGGGCGGAGGTGATCGTGCAATCCCTCGGGTACGGCGTAATCGAGAGCGGAACGCTGGCTGACGGCGTCGACGCGGTTGTCATCGTGGGCGCCGATTTCGCCGGTTTTTGAATCGCCGGCCGAGGGTCATCGGAAGAGGTCCTCTGTGGGAGGGCGCACCATCGCCGCGGCTCCCCCTGTACCCGCTGTCCACCTCACGCCGCGGACCACCGCGACCGGGATTCCCTCCGCCTTGCCCATCACGAGGTCCGCCGCCGCGGCCACCTCGTCGGCGGTCGCCACCTCGGTCACTTCCAGCACCTTGCCGAACGAGTCCGTCTCGCCTCGGAGGTCGGTGACCGGCTCCATGCCGGCGACGCCGATCGCGACATCGGTGAGGCCCCGTCGCCACGGGCGTCCGAATGTGTCGCTGATGATGACCGCCACCTTCACATCCAGGCTGCGTTCGATTCTCACCCGCACCCGGTTGGCGGACCGGTCGGGATCCTCCGGAAGCAGGATCGCCCTGCCAGGACCTGCGTTCGATCGGTCGACTCCGGCGTTGGCGCAGATGAAGCCGTGGCGAGTCTGGGCGATGACCAGGTTCCCCCGCCTTCTAACGACTCGCACCGCCTCTCGTTCCACCAGGTGCCGGTGGGCGTCGGGATCGTCGGTGTCGAGTTCAACGATGCGTCCCTCGGCCTTCGAAACGATCTTGTGGGTGATGACGACGACGTCTCCGTTCACCAGATGAACGCCGTTGTCGGTCAGTGCATCGATCACGATCCCGGTGATGTCTTCGCCGGGCGAGACCTCTCCGATTCCCGTGATCGGGATGATTCTCACCTCGCCCATACCAGCACCTCCCGGGCGAGTCGCGCCGCCTCGTCCGGCGACGCGATGCGCGTCTCCGTCACCAGGGTCCGCCACGGTCGGTGTCCTTCCGGCTGGACGTCGGCCACCAGGTGACTCGGCAGCACTCCCAGGGCGGAGACGATGCCTTCGTTCGTAGGCTCGTACCCGGCCGCCAGTAGGAGGTCCACCGTGGGGCCCTTGACCGCCGTTCCGTCCACCAGTGGGCTGATCGCAACGAGTGTCTCCTTCGCCGAGATAGCGGCTCCCAGCGATGGGACCCCGAGGATCGGTCGCAGCGACAGGATCGGATTGGATGGTGCCAACACCACGATGTCGGCGCCGTCGATGGCTTCGATGACTCCGGGCGCCGGTTTCGCCAGCTCGATTCCCCGATACGTCACCGCGGCCACAGCATCCTGGTGGCGCCTCCGCACGAAATAGGTCTGGAAGTCGAGCATCGAACCGTCGGCGATCTCGAGATATGTACGGATCGGGTCGTCGGAGACCGGGAGAACCCGGGTCTCGACTCCGAGCGAGCGAGCCACGTCGTGGGTGATGGTGCTCAGCGGGGTCCCGGCGGCCATCCTTTCGGTCCGGTACAGGTTGATGGCCAGGTCCCGATCTCCGAGGCGGAAGTCGGTCTCCACGCCCAGTCGCGACAGTTCTTCCATCACCGTCCAGGACTCATCCCGTCTCCCCCAACCAGCCTGCCCCTCGATCCCTGCGAGGCGGTACACCACGGTGTCGATGTCGGCCGCGACGTAGAGCCCGTAGACGACATCGTCATCGGCGACGTTGACGATCACGGTCAGTTCGACCTCTTCGAGCAGCGAGAATCCGAGGGCCATCCTCGAGCCCCCGACGCCTCCCGCGAGCAACGTCACCTTCGTCTGAGATTGCACCTCTCGCCCTCTCGACTGCACAATGAACCACTCATGTCCATCCCCCTAGAAGAGGTGCCTGCACGCGCCGTCGGGCCGATCGTGGTCGCGGCGGTCGTGGCCGTCGACGGTGTCGCGCTCGACACCACCCTGCAGGCGATCTCGCGGCAAGCTTACGAACCAGAGTCCGTGTTTGTCATCGCGTCGGAACCGGTCACGCGTGAGGGCGTTCTCAGCGCGCAATCGCTGGCCAAGCTGGTGCAGTCGCTCGACCCGTCCGTCGAGTTCGTGTGGCTCGTACACGGCGACGCCGAGCCGCGCCCCGACGCCCTGGCCAGCCTCGTCGCGGAGACGGTCCGGAGCGACGCCGCGTTGGTCGGCTCGAAGATCCTCGATGCCACTCATCGTGACCGCCTCGAGAACGTGGGAGGGGCGTCTGACGTGTTCGGGGAGCCGTACTTCGGTCTCGACGAAGACGAGGTCGATCTCGAGCAGTACGACGTCGTCCGCGATGTCGGTCACGTGTCGGCCGTTTCCCTTCTGATCCGACGCGATCTCTTGCGCGGCCTCCAGGGGATCGACCCGCTGCTTGCGCCGGGAGCCGCCGGCATCGATCTGTCGCAACGGGCCCGATTGGCTGGAGCCCGTGTCATGGTCGTGCCGTCTTCGGAGGTGTTTCACGCTCGAGAGTGCAGGCACGAAGTAGCGGACTGGCGGGAGCAGGCCTCCCGGATGCGTTCGATGTTCAAGGCCTACCGCCTCGTCACGTTGCTCTGGGTGGTGCCGATGGGATTCACGATTGCCCTGATCGACGGGCTGGCTCGATTCGGTCTGAGGCAGTTCCGGCCGCTGTTCGACTACTTGCGTGCCCTGGGATGGAACCTCATCCACCTGCTGTCCACGGTTGGTGCGCGCCGGGCGCTCAGACCGGTCAGGGTGACCGGCGACGAGGAGTTGTTCCGGTATCAGGTCGCCGGTTCCATCCGAATGCGGAATCTCCTGACCGACTACGGAGAGCGGTACGGATGGATCATCGATCGAGAGCCGGGCGTCGTCACCGAGGAGGAGATGGACGACGACACCAAGATGGTGAGCACCCTCCTGCTGGCCTTCTCGTTGTTCATCGTCGCCCTCGTCACCCGGAGACTGTGGTGGAGTTCGGATTGGCTCTCGGGGTTCTGGCTTCCGCTCGGCGAGCACCCATGGCGGACTGTGGTGTCATACGCCGGCGGATGGAATCCGGCGGGCCTCGGGTCCCCGGAACCCGTGCCGCCGGTCGTTGCCGGCCTGTCGTTGCTCCAGGGCGTGCTCTTAGGGTGGTCGGGTGCCAGGGCCGTAGCGGTTGTTCTCTCGGCGGGGTTGGCGGTCCTTGGACTGGGCAGGCTGCTCGCCTACTTCGGAGTAGCCGGGCCCTCCCGGCATCTTGCCGGGCTCGTCTTTGCCACTGGTCCGCTGGCACTGGCCTTGGGCCGAACCGGTCATTGGGAAATCCTGCTGGCCTTCGCGCCGCTGGTGTGGTCTCTGGTCTGGACCGTCGAGCCGAGGCGCCTCGTGGGTCGGGCCGGAAGGCTCGTTCTGGCCGGGATGCTCGGTGTGGCGGGCACCCTCTTCTTCCCGGTCCTGTATGTAGTGGCGACGGTGCTCGGGGGTCTGGTCCTCAAAGTGCGGTGGCGGAGCATCGTGTCAGGAGTCGCCTTCGTGGTCGCCGGGGCAGTCGCCGCGATGGCGCCTCACCTGTCGGCGATCGGCATGGACACGCTGACCCGAGGGTCGGTGGTCATAGAGACGACGACCGTCGTCGCGTTGGCGGGCGTCACCGCAATCGTGCTCACCATCGTGGCGGGATCGGAACGGGCCTGGCGGGTGGCCGCATGGGGTGGGGTGCTTGCGCTGGC
Source organism: Acidimicrobiia bacterium (assembly GCA_041591895.1). GTDB lineage: Bacteria > Actinomycetota > Acidimicrobiia > Spongiisociales > ZC4RG35 > JBFHRE01. The sequence continues at coordinate 11,909 of JBFHRE010000046.1, read as the reverse complement.
TGGGGGCCTCGTGGCCAGGATCGCGGACATCGGCCGGCCGGGTCAGGCCGCCGGTGCGCTGCTGGCGAGCCTGGGACTCGGCGCGGCTGTCGGTGCTGCGTTCTCTCGTGACGACGAAGCTTCGAGGGGACGTAGAGGTCTCGAGATCCTGGCCGCGGCCGCGGCGGCAACTGTGCTCGTCGTCGGTGCCCGAGGCGTGGTCGACGGATCCTGGGGTCTGGTGGACACGGACTGGGCCGACCGCCTGGAATTCGTCTCGGCGCTGTCCGACGACGCCGAAATGGAGCGGACGCTCCTGGTAGGACCGGCCGGCTCGCTGGTGGGTGATACCCGGTCGGCGGATGGATTCTCCTACCGCCTCATGAACGGGGCGGCCTTCGAACTCGACGAGGCGTGGCTTCCCGAAGCCCGTGCCGGTGATCGGGCCCTGGCCGACGCCCTGGAGCAGGTCTCTGCCGGGGGTGTGCTCCGTCCTGGGGGCGAGCTCGCACCGTTCGCCATCCGCTGGATCGTCCTGGTAGGCGACGATGTCTGGCCGGGAGCCTTCGATGGCCAGCTCGACATCCGCGAGGTCTCTGTGGCGCCGGGCGTGCGGGTGTTCGAGAACATGTCGTCTGCCCCGCGAGTGCTCGCCAACACGTCCGGCTGGTCGGGTGGGGGTGGCTCGTACTCCGGACCTCCCCAGGACCACGTCCGGCTCGCCGACAATCGCGATGCGGGCTGGGGCGGAACGGCCGAAGAGTGGGCGAACTCCATCCCGGCGGCGAGTGGTGTGATCGAGTATTCCCCGGATCCGCGGCGTCTGGGTCTCGGGATCCTGGCGGCGCTGACCCTGCTCGGGTCACTGGTTGCGATCTGGATCGGGCGGAACCCATGAGACGGGTCATCTGGACCTCCATCGTCCTCGTGCTGGCGTTTGGGATCTACGTCGCACGTCCGCCGCTGAGCCCGCCGTCCGGTACCGGCGCCGTCGAGGGGGTGTCCGCCCCCGCTGTCGGGTGTGTCGTCTCAGTCGGACGAGGTGAGTCGGGCTCGTTGGTGTTCGGTGGCGCGAAGCAGATGATCGGGTTCGAAGCCGACATCGAGTCGGGGTTCGGCGCCGTGGCCCTCGAGGACATCACTCCGTCGGGAGTGGGATCGGCTCTGGTCGAGCTCGACGGACCCGGTGGTGCCACGGTCGTCATCGGAGGAGACATCTCCTCGATGGTCGCCAACTGTTCGCGCAGCGTCGGCGGTTCAATGGTCCTCACGGGGATCTCGACCGCCAACGGCCGAGACGTGGAACTGGTCGTGGCGAATCCGTACGCGCTGGATGCGGTAATCGATGTGCAGACCATCAGCGAGGTCGGTGCCGACACTGCGGGCGAGCTCGAATCGCTCGTCGTCCCGGCCGGAGGGGTTGCGGTTCGGGAGCTCTCCCGGATCCTTCCGCTCAGAAGTCATCTCTCCATTGTGCTGACGCCTCGCCAGGGAACCGTTCATGCAGTCGCATTCGAGGCGTCCGAGACCGATGCGAGGGCCATCGAAGGTGTGCCCGGCAATGACGAATGGTGGGTACTCCTGCCGCCAGAGGAGGGAGTCGCCCGCAACGTCACGATCGTTCCCGCCGAGCCGGGGACGGTCGCATTCCAGATCGACACCTGGTCGCCGGAAGGCGCTGTCGAGGCCGCGTTCGACGATGTGGTGCCGTCGGGTGGGCAGATCGACCTGACCGACGAGGACATCGGGACAGCCACAGTCATGCGGATCATCACCGCCAATCCGTCCGTGGTCGGGATCGCGATCGACGGCGAGGGAACGGTCGCCGGAGGACCCGCGGTGCGGGGTGTCTCCACGCGCTGGCTGCTCGCCGGGGCCGGATCTCTGCCGGGTACCACTTTGGTGCGCGTGTTCAACCCGCAGCAGGATCGGATCTCGGTGGTGCTGCGGCCGCTGGACGGCTCTCCCGAGCTGCGGGTCGAGGTTCCGGGCAGTGCGCTGCGGGAAATCGAACTGACCAGGGAAGGACCCGGCTTCATCCTCGAAGCCGGTGCGCCGGTAGCCGCGGCTTGGCTCACCTCGGGAGTCGGCCTGACCTACGCATCGGGTGTGCCTCTGGATGGGTGATCCGATCGCCCGGGCTCTCGTCGTCGTGGTCGTAGGCGTGAGCGCGCTGGTGATCGGTGTGCTGTGGCGGCGGGGGAGGGCGTGGATCCGGCACCGGCGGCCGCTTCCGGGGCTCGAAGACGGCGTCTATCTGTTCACCTCCGGCACCTGTGGTTCATGCTCGGCGGTCCGTGCCCGCCTTCATTCCGCCGGCGTCACCCACACCGAGATCACGTTCGAGCTCGACCCTGAGAGGTTCGACACTTTGGGCATCTCCAAGGTCCCGGCGATCGCCCGGGTTGCCGGAACGAACAGCTGGCTCGCCTTCGGAGACCCGGGGGCCGGCGCGATCCACCGCTGGCTGGGTCCTTGATCCGGGTGCGGGCAATGCCTACCGTGGCCCGATGCCCGTGACCTGTACCCGTTGCTCCCGTCCCGCTGCTGCATCGATGACGTTCGACTACGACGACCGTTCGGTGTGGATCGAGGAGATGGAGGAGGCGCCGGAAGTTGGACGCGTGTATCCGATGTGCAACGAGCACGCCGATCGGCTCTCCCCTCCGGTGGGGTGGACGCTGACCGACCGGCGCAATGTCACCCGGCTGTTCGCCCCGTCCCAGTCGAGCGTCGTCGCCTGAAGTCGTGACGCTCGATCGTGATCTGCTCGATGCGGTTCGAGATCTGGACGAACATGGCCTGAGACGGCTGATGATCCTCACCCGGGCCCGCCTCGAGCGCAACGGCATCGGCCTCGGCGAGGAGCCGAAGGTGAAGTTACGTCAACGAATGGTGAAATGCGGGAAGCTCGGCTGCACGTCGTGCCCGCATGGGCCGTATTGGTATGCGTACTGGACCGAGGATGGGCGTCGCCGAAGCCGCTACGTCGGCCGCCTGCTGGACGAGGACGAAGTCCTGGTCGATTGAACAAGTAACCGGCCCGGGTAGCATGTTCCCGGCGAACACGAGAGAGATCCCATGGATTGTCCGCAGTGCGGAATGCATGACGTAATCGAGATCAAGCACCGCTTGCCCGGCGACATCGAGCTGTACTTCTTCTCCTGCCATCGGTGCGAGGAACGGTGGTGGGACCGGGACGGCAGGGTCGTCGAGCTGAAGGACGTGCTCGAGCTCGCCCGCAAGTCCTCCTGAGGCTATGACCTCGATCAGGGGGTCATCTCCCTCCAATCAGTGGGTCCCGCCCATCATCGTTTTGGTGGCGTCGCTGGTGATCCTGGCGGTGGTCAACCCGCAGCTGGTGTTCTCAGCCAACACCCCGGCGGGCGGTGACATGGGCGCACACGTTTTCGGGCCGGCGTTCATGCGTGACGTGCTCATTCCCGATGGTCGGCTCCACGGCTGGTCGAACGACTGGTTCGCGGGCTTCCCGCTGTACTACTTCTATTTCCCGCTGCCCGCGCTGGCCATCGTCGCATTGGACACCATTCTCCCGTACGGAGTCGCGTTCAAGCTGGTGGCGATCTCCGGGCTGCTCCTTTTGCCGCCGGCGGTCTACACGTTCCTTCGCGCGATGCGCCTGGATCGTGTCATCTGCTCGATCGGAGCGGCGGCGACCGTGCCGTTCATGCTCATGGAGAGCTTCAAGATCTACGGGGCGAACGTTGCCTCGACCATGGCCGGCGAGTACGCGTATGCCATCTCGTTCAGCGTGGGCTTCTTCTATCTCGCGGCGTTGATTCGGGCGGTGAAGGACGACCATCACTGGGCCCCGGTCGCGGCTGCACTGCTGGCGGTCACCGCCCTGTCCCATGTGCTGACCATGGTCGTGCTGGTATTCGCATCACTGGCGGTGATCACAAGTCGCCGTCAACTGCGCCTCGCAGCCGGGATCGGAGTCGTGGGGTTCATGGTGACCGGGTTCTGGTCGATCCCGTTCATCACCCGCATCAGGTACTCGACGGACATGGCCTGGGTGCCTCTCCGCAGCTGGAAGGAGGTCTTCCCGCTGGAGATCTGGCTGCTGCTCCCGCTCGCCCTGTTCGGAGCCTTCTGGCTCTCCCGTCGCACCCAGCGGTCTCTGCCGCTACTCGTCGTGACGCTGCTCCCGGTGATCTATTACCCGATCCCGCCCGCCCTTCGCACCGCTTTCCCTGACAGCTTCGGCGACCTCAATTTCAAGTTGTGGAATGGTCGCCTATTGCCGTATTGGTACTTCGGGGTCACCGTCCTGGCGGCAATCGCGATAGGCGCCGGGATCAATGCCCTGACCCGTAGGCTCCCCGACAAACTGTCGGCGTGGTCGATTCCGGCCGTGATCGCCCTGATCGGCGGGGTGGCGGTAGCGGCCCTGAGTCGCCCACCGCTGGTCGACCGGGTGCCCGACCGGGCGGCGATCGGGGCGGGGGTGGTCGTTTTCGTCCTCGTCGTCACGTACTCGGTCGCGGTCAGGGTGTTGCCGGAGTGGACGATCTCCACCCGTTCGCTCCTCACCGCGATGGTTGCTGCCATATTGATTCTCGGCTCGCTCGGCGCCATGAATTTCGCCAGCGGGTGGGCGCGCTGGAACTTCTCGGGCTACGAGGGAAAGTCCGCGTACCCCGAGTATCAGGCGCTCATGAGCACGATCGACGATCTGCCTCCGGGGCGAGTCATGTGGGAGCACAATCGGGAGGCGATCGACCAGTACGGAACCTCGATGGCGTTGATGCTGATCCCGTACTGGACGGGGCCCGACCACCCGTCGATGGAGGGGCTCTTCTTCGAGAGTTCGCTCACCGTTCCGTTCCACTTCCTCAATCAGGCGGAGATGTCGTTCAAGCCCTCGCAGCCGGTGCCGGGCCTGTCCTACCGCCCGTTCGACTTCGATCGCGGAATCCCGCATCTCCGGGTGTACGGCGTTCGCTACTACGTCGCAGTCACCGAAGAAGCCAAGGAACAGGCGAGCGTCGACGGGCGACTCCAATTGGTGGCCGAGTCGGAGCCGTTCCAGGTGTATGAACTGATCGAGCCGCCTCCCACGGTCGAACTCGCCACGCACGAAGTGTCGGTTCTCGAGGACGGTGACGAGCCCTTTGGTGAGGCGGCGCTCGACTGGTACGGCCGTCTCGACCTCCTCGACAAGTGGGTGCTCGAAGACGGGCTACCCGGGTGGGAGCGGATCCAGGACGTGACCGAGGCTGAGTCGGCACGCCCGCTGTCCACCACCGGGCAGGTCTCGAACGTGGTGATCGGGGAGGAGGAGATCTCGTTCGACACGACCGCGATCGGAGTCCCGCACCTCGTCAAGGTCTCGTACTTCCCGAATTGGACTGCCGAAGGGGCGACTGGGCCCTATCGGGCGGCACCGTCGCTGATGGTGGTCGTGCCCACCGATGAGCGTGTGGTGATCAGGTTCGAGAACACGTGGGTGGAGGCGACCGGCAATACGCTGACGATCGCCGGTCTCGCGATCGTGGCCGGCTGGTGGGTCACCACCCGGCGTCGCAAGACGGAATCAGCGGCGTAGTTTCCAGGCGAGCCGGAGAGAATCACGGGCCAGCGCCCAGATCATGGAGGGTCGGACGGGGGCGCCCTTGTCGGAGATCGTCACCTCGACGTCGGTTTCTGTCAGCCGGTAGCCGCTGCGGTGCGCCCGGACCATCAGCTCGAGGTCGAACGCCCAGCCTCGCATGCCGACTCGCGGGAGAATCTCCTCGAGCACCTCGCGGCGAAAGGCCTTGAGTCCGGTCTGAGTTTCGTGGATGGGCAGCCGGAACAGCTTCGACGTCCCGACCGCGTACATCCGGCTCATGAATCTTCGCAGCGGGGGATAGCCGCCAGTCGACATATGGGTCTGTTTGGCGCCCACTACGACGTCGCTTGTGTCGAGGAGGGCAACAACCCTTGGCACTTGCTCCGGCGGCAGGTCGAGATCGCCGTCGAGGAAGACCACCCACGGCGCCCTGGCCACCTTCCACCCCGAGAACAGGGCTTCGCCCTTCCCGAGATTGCGTGGATGCCGGAGCACCTCGACTTCCGGCACCTCCTTGGACGCCGCCATCGCTTCGGCGTAGGTGTCGTCGTCCGATCCGTCGTCCACCACAACGACCTGTGGCTCCAGGTCGACACAAGCGGCCACCACTCGCCTGGCGTTGGCGCCGATGACTTCGCCGAGCCGGTAGGCGGGAAGAACGATGGTTACCCCGGGTGTGCCTGACACGGCCGGAGAGTGTAGGTCCGGTCTCGACCGTGCTCCGCCGGGGCGCCGACGCGGAGCCCACCGCCCGGCCAGGTCCTTAGAATGCCGTGTCTTCCGGAAAAGGGCTCCTCATGGCATCCATCGAAACCGTCTTCAAGGCCTACGACATCCGGGGACGCACCGACCTGGGCGAGCTGGACGAGGATCTCGCCGCCAAGGTTGGTGCCGGTTTCGCCCGGCTGACCGGAGCCGACCGGATCGCTGTCGGCCGTGACTGTCGAGATTCTTCGCCCGGTCTCACCTCGGCTCTCATTGGTGGTATCACCGCCGAGGGCGTGGACGTGCTGGAACTGGGTGAGGTCGCCACCGACACCGTCTATTACGTCTCGGGCACGCTCTCCGTGCCCGGGGTGATGGTCACCGCCTCGCACAATCCGCCGGAATACAACGGGATCAAGCTGTGCCGGTCCGGCGCCGCTCCGGTGGGATCGGACAGCGGCCTCGACGAGATCAAATCGATGATTCTCGACGGTCTCGAGCCCGCCGACGGAAACGGGACCGTGAGCCAGCTGGACCCGGTCCCTGGCTACGTGAATCACCTGTTCTCGGTGGTCGACCCATCGAAGATCTCGGAGCTGACCGTGGCGGTGGACGGGGGCAACGGCATGGCCGGTGTCGTGCTCGAGCAGGTGTTCGACCGCCTTCCCGCTTCGCTGATCGGGCTGTATCTGGAACCGGACGGCACGTTCCCGAACCATCCGGCCGACCCGCTCCAACCCGAGAACCTCGTCGACCTCATCGCGCTCATCGCCGACCGGAAGCCCGATCTCGGGGTCGCGTTCGACGGCGATGCCGACCGGGCATTCTTCATCGACGACACCGGAGTGCCCTTGTCCGGGAGCACGACGACGGCCCTGGTCGCCCGCTGGTTCCTCGAGCGAAACCCCGGGGCCTCGATCGTCCACAATCTGATCACGTCCCGCGCCGTTCCCGAGGTGGTGCGGGCACACGGCGGCAATCCGGTCAAGACCCGGGTCGGGCACTCGTACATCAAGCAGGTGATGGCGGAGACCGGTGCCGTGTTCGGTGGCGAGCACTCCGGTCACTACTACTTCGCAGCCAACTTCAAGGCCGACTCCGGAATGCTGGCAATGCTGGTGCTGCTGCAGGTGCTGTCCGAGTCGGGTCAAAAGCTCTCGGAGCTCCGTAAGGAGGTGGAGCCATACGTCGCCTCCGGGGAGATCAATCTGCGGGTAGAAGACCGGCTGGGAGCGATCGAGGCCGTCTCGAAGGGATTCTCCGATGCCGCCCAGGATCGGCTCGATGGCCTCACGGTGTCGTGGGACGACAGGTGGTTCAACCTCCGCCCATCCAACACCGAGCCGTATGTGAGATTGAACGCCGAAGGTCCGGACCGGGACTCGGTCGATGCACTGGTGTCGCAGGTGCGCGCTCTGATGGCGGGATTCTGATGTCGGTCGATCCTCGCCTCCTCGAGGTCATGTGGTGTCCACGCTGTCACGGCGACCTGACCGAGGGTGACGGAGAGGTGTTGGTCTGCGGGTCGTGTGGCTCGGTGTATCCGGTGGTGGACGGCATACCGGACATGGTCCTCGACGAGGAGGAATAGCCCGGTCTCTCCGTTCTGGCCCGCGCATCGAGGCCTTTTCCGCTTGGTACCCGGCCGCGGTACCCTCGCCTGTCCGCCTTCCCAATGGAGCGTCTCAGCCAATGAATTACGACATCGCAACCCCCACCATGTCCGAGCAGGGCAACCAACGCATGAAGTGGGCCGGGCGCCGGATGCCGGTGCTCGCCACCATCCGGGACCGGTTCCGCGAGGAACGGCCGCTCGAGGGGCGGACGGTGGTCGCCTGCCTCCACGTCACCGCCGAGACCGCCAACCTGATGCTGGCACTTCGGGACGGTGGAGCGGAGGTAGCGCTGTGCGCCTCCAACCCGCTCTCCACCCAGGACGACGTGGCGGCCGCCCTGGTGGCCGAGGGGATCCCTGTGTTCGCGGTGCGGGGTGAGGATTCGACCCGTTATTACGAACACATCCACGCCGTGCTCGACATGGAGCCCGACATCACCATGGACGATGGCGCCGATCTGGCGACGATCCTCCACACCGACCGAACCGAGTTGAACCCGATCGGCTCGACGGAGGAAACCACCACCGGCGTGATTCGCCTCAAGGCGATGGCCGAGGACGGCACCCTCCGGCTCCCCGTCGTTGCGGTGAACGAGTCGGCCACCAAGCACCTCTTCGACAACCGCTATGGCACCGGCCAGTCGGCGCTCGACGGGATCATTCGGGCGTCGAACGTGTTGATTGCCGGCCAAACGGTGGTGGTGGTCGGTTACGGCAACTGCGGTCGGGGGGTCGCCGATCGGGCCGACGGCATGGGCGCCAAAGTCGTGGTCGTCGAGGTCGACCCGATTCGAGCGCTGTCGGCGGCGATGGACGGATATCAGGTGCTGACCGCCGACGATGCCGCTCAGAAGGGCGACATCTTCGTGACAGTCACCGGGAACAAGCACGTGCTCCGCAAGACCCACTTCGAGAAGATGAAGGACGGAGCGATCCTCGCCAACGCCGGACATTTCGATGTCGAGATCGATCTGGAGGCGCTCGGAGCGATGTCGACCGGCAAGAGCCCGATTCGCAACAACCTCGAGGAATATCATCTCCCGGACGGACGGCGGGTCCTGGTGGCGGCCGAGGGCCGGCTGGTCAATCTCGGGGCGGCAGAGGGTCATCCGGCAGACGTCATGGACATGTCCTTCTCGAATCAGGCACTGGCCGCCGAATGGCTGGTGGCCAACGCCGGATCGCTCGAACCGCAGATCTACACCCTGCCCAAGGAACTCGACGACATGGTGGCCACGATCAAATTGGCGGCGCTGGGCGGCGGGTTGGAGAAGCTCACCCCCGAGCAGGTGTCGTACCTGGGCAACTGGCGCGAGGGAACCCACTGATCGGGACGTCGGTGGTCCCCTGTACCTTGGGACCACGATGGCTTGCCTGGGATGTGGTCGATGGTCGCTCGCCCCCGGAGGCCGAGAGGGGCTGTGCGACTCCTGTCTCGTTGGTCTCCGAAGGGCCCCGGCGCGGCTGGCGGGCGGCTCCGACTGCCCGGTGACGGTCCATCCCGGCTTCATCCATGATGGGGCGGCGAAACAACTGGTCCACCATCTCAAGTACCGGGGGATCGCCGAGGCGGCGAAGTGCATGGCGGGCCTGCTCCTGCCCCATCTGCCGACCTCCGCCGCCTGGGTCCCGATCCCGCGGGCGGCGTGGCGGAGACTGACCTACGGTGTGGACGCTGCCGAAGCCCTGGCGGTGTCCCTGTCGAGGCTGACCGGCGCCCCGGTGGTGCGCGGTCTCGGCGCGGCACCGTTTCACCGACCCCACGCCGGTAAGACCCGGGCGGCGCGTTCGGCGCCCGTCTTCTGGGCGCGGGGTGTGCTCGAGCCTGGTGTCGTGCTGGTCGACGATGTGTTGACGAGTGGATCGACGCTGGCTGCGGCCGCCCTGGCGTGCGGAGTCGACGTGGCGGTTACGTTCACAGCCGCACCGTCCCGCATCTATCGCGACGCCCGGTTGCCACTCGCCTCACCTCCGAAGTGACTAGTCTGCCGGGAAACGGCCGGCGGGATCGGAGGGCAAGGGTGGAAGTGAGGTTGACCGGGCGTCACGCCGATCTGGATGACGGATTTCGGGAGATGGCAGCGGAGAAGCTGGGGCGGGCAGCGAAGGTGTTCGACGCCGTGGACTCGATCGACGCCGAGTTGACGGAGAGCCACAATCGCCGAACAGATGATCGATTCCGGCTCGAGGTCAACACGATGGTCCATGGCCGGTTCGTCAGGATCGTTTCCGACGCTGCAACGGCCGAAGCGGCCCTCGACGATGCCGCCGACCGGTTCTCGAGGCAGCTCAAGCGGATGAAAGAACGCCTCATCGACGGACACCGAAAGGGTCCCGGGATCGCCTCCTCGGGGCAGGCGGCTGAGAGCGACTACGAAGTCGTTCGGGTCAAGCAATTCGTAATGAAGCCGATGACTGTGGATGAAGCCTCGCTGCAGATGGACATGCTCGGACACTCGTTCTTCTTCTTCCTCAACGCGGCCACCGACAAGCAATCGGTTCTCTACCGGCGCGCCGACGGTCGTCTCGGGATGATCGAGGCCGCATGACCAAGCCCACCGTGGTGATCGTCGACGATGCGCCCCTGTTTCAGGCAGGATTGTCGGCGGCGTTCAAGGAGCAGGGGTTCGACGTGACCGGTCAGGCCACCGACGCCTTGGGAGCGGTCGCGATCGCCAAGGTGAAGAAGCCGGACATCGTCCTGCTCGACGTGCTGATGCCGGGGATCTCCGGTCTCGATGTGGTCGACAAGATCCTGGAGGCGTCTCCCCGGAGCAAGGTGATCTTGTTGACGTCGTCAGAGTCGGGTGAGGACCTGCTCAAAGCCATCAAGGCCGGGGCTCGGGGCTACATCGTCAAGACGACTCCACTTCCCACGTTGGTCGAATCAGTGGGATTCGTGCTTCAGGGCGGGGCGGTGGTCTCTCCCGAGATGGGTGGGAAACTGTTCGACACCGTCGCCCATCTCCTCAAACACCGGGAGGTGAGCAGTGCTCGCAGGCCGACGTTGACGGGCCGCGAAGTCGAGGTGCTCCAGAGCATCGCCTCGGGTCTCACCTCGAAGGAGATCGGGGACAAGCTGTTCATCTCCGAGAACACGGTCAAGAACCATGTCCGCAACATCCTCGACAAGCTGGGCATGCGTTCGCGGAACGAGGCCGTCATGTATGCCCTCCGCGAACAGCTCATCACCATCGACTGACATCACAGCGCTCACGACCCGATAACCTCCGTAGCCACATGTCTGTTTTCAGCAAGGTTCTCCGCGCCGGAGAAGGCCGCGCCATCAAGGAACTCCAACAGATCGCGAATGCGATCAACGCCCTCGAGCCCGATCTCGAGAAGCTCGACGATCACGCGTTGGCGGGCAAGACCGTGGAGTTCAAAGGGCGGATCGCCAATGGCGAGCCCCTCGACGATCTCATGGTCGAAGCGTTCGCGGTGGTGCGCGAGGCTGCGAAACGCACGCTCGGTCAGCGTCACTACGACGTCCAGCTGATCGGCGGCGGTGCGCTCCATCGGGGCATGGTGGCCGAGATGCGAACCGGTGAGGGCAAGACCCTCGTGTCGACCTTGCCGGTGTACCTCAATGCGCTCGAAGGCAAAGGCGTCCACCTCGTCACAGTCAACGACTATCTCGCCTCCCGGGACGCAGAATGGATGGGCCGGGTCCACAACTTCCTCGGCCTCGAGGTCGGGCTGATCCAGTCCGGCCTCCAACCGGCCGACCGCCGGCCTGCATACGAGGCCGACATCACCTACGGCACCAACAACGAGTTCGGGTTCGACTACCTGCGCGACAACATGGCCATGAGGACCGCCGACATGGTTCAGCGCGGTCACCACTACGCCATCGTCGACGAGGTGGACTCCATCCTCATCGACGAGGCACGGACGCCACTCATCATCTCCGGTCGGGTGGCCGACTCTGCCCGCTGGTACAAGGACTTCGCCCGGATCGTCGCTCGCATGCGCAGGGACGACCATTACGAGGTCGACGAGGGCAAGCGGCAGGTGCTCGTCACCGAGGAGGGC
>JBFHRE010000045.1:0-18411 GCA_041591895.1 Acidimicrobiia bacterium | reverse complement strand
GGAGATCGCCGGGTGTCGAGCCGGCACCGCATCCACCGGCCGGTACACCTCTCCCAGCGGCGGGCGCGGGTCGGCTTCTCCCTTGTTGGGCCACATCGACATCGCCCGCTCGGCCATCGCCGTGATCGTCAGCGAGGGGTTGACGCCTAGGTTCGCCCCCACGGCGGACCCGTCGACCACATGGAGACCAGGTTCGCCGAACATCCGGTGATAGCCGTCCACTACCCCCGACGACGAGTCGGCACCGACACAAGCGCCACCCAGCAGGTGGGCCGTGGTCGGCCGATCGCACAACACCTCATTGAGGGCGCTGCCGGCGATCCCGCCCATGTGGTTGGCGGCGATGCGGGCCGCTCGGTTCCCATCCGGGATGAAGGTCGGCGGCTTCTCTCCGCCGTCGTGGTCGGAGACGAGTCGACCACGCCGAAGTCTCATTCGCAGCCGGTTGTCCCGGCTCTGCATCACCAGAAGGATCACCGTCCGCTCCGACCAGCGGCGCACCGATAGCGACTTCAAGAACTCGACGGGATGCCGGATGACTGTCCCCAGGAAACGGATCTGTCGGGGGATCCGTCCGCCGCCATCCACCATCACCGTTCCCAGAAGGCCCAACAGGTTGCTGCCCTTGCCGTAGCGCACCACCTCGATGTGAGTGTCACTGTGGGTGTGGATCGACGAGGTGATGGCGATGCCTTTCGAGTAGTCGATGTCGAGACTGTCGGCCGAGGCACCGATCAGGGCCTCCGAGTTCGTCCGGACCGTGTGTCCCAGCCGATCCGACATTCCGGGCAAGCGGCCCATCTGCCGTAGGCGCAGTAATAGACGGTTGGTGCCGATCGGGCCCGCCGACACGACCACCTGGTCAGCAGTGAACATTTTCCGATGCCGACGGGACCGCGCCCCCGGTCGATCCGTGGTGACGAGAAGCCTGCCGTCGACACGTTCGAGATCCACCACCTCGTGCTCGGGGAACACCTCGGCCCCTCCGGCCTCGGCGAGATGGAGATAGTTGAGGTCGATCGAGTTCTTGGCTCCGTACCGACACCCGGTCATGCAACTCCCACACCCAAGACATCCAGTGCGAGCGGGCCCGGCCCCGCCAAAGAATGGATCTGGAACCTCGACTCCCGGTTCGCCGAGGAACACGCCAACCGGCGTGGGTGTGAACGAGCCCTCCACCTCCATCTCGTGCGCGACGGCCTTCAGGACCCCGTCCGCCGGTGTGTCCGCCCGAGCCGTTGTCACGCCCAACATCCTCTCGGCGGTTTCGTAATGGGAAGCGAGTTCCTGCTTCCAGTCCGTGATCCCGGCCCACTGCGGATCCGTGTAGAACGCATCGTGCGGCCGGTACAAGGTGTTGGCATACACCAGCGATCCGCCCCCCACCCCTGCTCCGGAGAGAACCAGCACATCGCTGAGGAGATTCATGCGGAGGATCCCGCGCATCCCCAACCGGGGCGCCCACAGGTAGCGCCTGAGCCGCCAGCTGGTCTCGGGGAACTGAGTCCCACGGAACCGCCGACCGGACTCGAACACCGCAACTCGATAGCCCTTCTCGGTGAGGCGGAGGGCGGTGACCCCACCCCCGAACCCACTCCCGATCACGGCCACATCGAAATGCAGGGCTTCGCTCACGAGGCGGACGGTACCGACGCCGTCAGATGGCGGCGAACCAGCCCATCGCCCCCCGGGAGGCGATCGAATGCTGGTGAGGATGGAACATGTACCGCCCGCGTTCGGCCAGCGCGAACTCGATCATCGCTCTGTCCGTCTGGCCCAGTGTCAGCACATCCGTCACGAACGCCGGCCCCTCCCCCATCCCGGACGGCCAAACGGCGAAGGTCTCGGCGTGGAGATGGAACGAGGCGAGGGGGTCGAACTCGATCATGTTGACCAGGTATCCCCTCACCGGCTCCCCGTACGGGATCTTGATGGGGAACTTCTCGTAGAAACCGGCGACCCCGTTGAACGAGTAGACCTCGTTGCGCCCGTCCTCGTTGGGATCCCACCCGCTCAAGAGGAGCATCACCTCGTGAGCGTCCGGGCGGCCCCCCGGAGGGTCGACGATCAGCGTGCCGTAGAGCCCCTTGGCGATGTGCCGGTCGATCGGCATCGTGTGACAGTGATATGGATGGACCCCGGCCGGTCCTGCTCCGATCTCGTAGATCGTCTCGCCCCCAGGAGGCACAGGTTCCCACCCATCGTGAGTCGGCGAGTGCCTCCCGTGGAAATGGAGGTTGTGGTTGTTGCCGGTCAGGTTGCGGAACCGGATCCTGAGCGTGTCGCCCTCGGTGGCGCGAAGCGTGGGACCCGGGACGGAGCCGTTGTAGGTCCAGGCGTCGTAGACAAGGCCGTTGGCAACTTCGATCCGCTCCTCAGTGACCGCGATCTCGACGTCGACCATCTTCCCGGCTCTGCCGGCGGGCCCGGATGGAGCCCAGGTGACATGGTCCAACTCGGAACCGGTCATCCAGGTCGGCGGCGAGTATTCACCACCGTATGGTCCGGCGGCATCCCCGACCGGTGCGGTAGACGCGCCGGACACGATCCCGCCGTGGGCATGGCCGTCGTCGGCCGCAGCCTCCGTCGAACCGGTGGTTACGGCGCCGGCCACAAACCCGCCGCCCAACAGCACTGCGCCTCCCCCGCCAAGCCTCATGAGGGCCTCGCGCCGGGAGTATCCGGCCGGCCGTTCGGCCGATCGATCTTCCGGATGGTCGGTGACCTCGTCGCTTGCTTCGTTCATGCGGACCAACTCAGAGGAACAACAGCGGATAGAACAGTCCGAACACCGCTCCCAGCCACAGGACGACGGAGCCGAGGACGGTGACGGTGCGTCGGAGCGCCCCGGCGTCCCGATTGCCCAGCAGTCCGAAGAGGACGACCCCGAGCACCGGCAACCCGATGACGAGGACGGTCCAAATGATCTTCTCAATCACGCCCGCCTGCCGCCTCCAGGCCCGGCGCAATGCCCAGATGCCACCCAGGACCCAGGCGAACAGCGGCACCCACGACATCACCAGGCCGGAGAGGATCGGCCATATCCCGGTCGTGAAGTCGATTCCGAGAATCGTGAGGTGACGCCGGTTCTCTGCGACACCGTCCGGCATCCCGGGGACGGTGACTGAGGCCGGATCGAACCCGTAGCGGTCGAACACGTTCACCGCCGGGACCACCGGAGCATCGACGGGGAGGCTCTCGAAATCGAGCGTCGGGTCCACCGCCGCTCCATGGGGTATCGACTCGACCGTCCCGAGCGACATCTCGATCCAGCGGCCGAGCGGCTCGGATGTGCCGACCAGACCCCAGTACATCGGCAACACCAGGCCGCCGCAGCGGGCCGTGAGCCGGGTGTGGATCGGGATCCTCGTACTGCCGTTCTCGCCCTCTGTGCATGAACCGTTGGCGCCCGGTCCGCCGAATGCAACATCGGCCCGACCGGACCCGAGGATCACATTCTCACGAACGACGTTGTCTCGGGAAGGCCAGATCCGCTCGTCGATCATCGAATACACCGAGATCCCGGAGCTGGACGAATTGATGATGAGGTTCTTCTCGACCATCGACCCCACCGACCCGAACAGCGCCACCCCGTTGCCCCGGGTCGCCCACGCCACCCGGTTGAACGGGACCTCGTCGGTGGAACGGCCGGTGTCATGGATCAGGTTTCCGCCGACATACACGTTCCGGACCGGTGGGTAGAGCTCGGAGTCGAGCGTGTTGGGCACCACCCCACCCTGGTTGAACCGAAAGACGTTGTTGACGATGTAGATGTTGGTCGAGGAGTTGGTCCCCGAATACGCCATCCCGTTGTGCTCGGCCACCGAGTTCGTCAGCACCGCATCACACGGATTGCACTGGCCGATGTAGAAGCCGCCATCCTCCGAGCCCGAGGCATACGAGTGCTCGATCAAGCCGTCGACCGAATCGAACGGATAGATCCCGTACACCCGGTTGTCGATCGCCGTGATATACGAGCCCCGGTACCCCCTCACCCCGTTCCAGAAAAACCCATTCGTGATGTAGTTGCGGGCGGTGATGTTCTCGATCGCAACGCCGTCGGCTCCCGAAACGAAGATCCCGTTCTCTCTCGTGAGCTCCCCGTCGAGGATCACCTCGTTGCGATCGGTGCCGCGCAGGGTCAGGCCCGGTGTGGTCACGGTGACGGACTCCTTGTAGACCCCGGGACCGATCAGGACGAGATCCCCAGGATCGGCGGCATCGACCGCCGATTGGATGGTTGGATAATCATCCGGCACGTCGCGGGTGGCGCCGGTCCACTCCTTCGGAGCAGCCGAGGACGTAGGCTCGTCATCGGTCTCGGCCTCGGCATCGCCCACGACCAGCGTCCCCGTCATCCCGGTCCACTCACCATCGGCGTCCTGAGTGGCGTGGAAGGTGCAGAAGAACGCGTAGCTTCCCTCTTCTTCGAATGTCAGAACCGTCGAGTCGTCCTCGAGCATCGCGAGCGAACCAAACGAGTCCTCGGTGGACCAGGAGCCGTCCGCCGCGACGGCGTTGTGCGGGGCGAGGCCGACATTGACGAACTCGACCGACTGACCGGGCTGGATCTCTATGAGCGGAGGGTCGAACGAGTTGTCGAGCATCCGGACCGTGACATCGGCCCCCGAGTCGCTCGAACAGGCGACGACGACGGCGACCAGAATTCCCAGACCAAGCCAGAGACCCGGCCGAACACGAGGTGCTACGCGCATCGGGCCAGCGTAGTTAGCACCGTTCTCGTGTCGTTTCGCACCCGTGTCTTGTCGGACGTCACGAGGACGGGATCACCGGCCGACCGTCAGACGTTCGGTTCACTCCCTCCCAGCGCTGCTCGCCGCTGTTGAAAGTCTTCGTGATCGATCTCACCCCGGGCATAGCGTTGCTCGAGAATCTCCAATGCGGAACTCCGGGGACCGGCGGTTGCGATCGGTCGGGTCGCTCCGTTCGAGCGGGCTGCCCACACCACGAGCGCTACGAGCCCGATGATGAACAGGAGCCCGAACATCGCCATCGGCCACGCCGACATCCACATGAACCCGCGTCCGGCGAGATGATGCATGCCTACCTCCGTCGACTCCCCCTGACATATCACGAGACGCATCAACGGGGCGTAAAGGCGTAGATTGAACTCCCACTCGGAAAGGGCCGGTAGTGATTCTCGAATACTTCGGAGACCTCAACTGGGCGGCCGTGATCGTGGCCTCCATCGCCTGGTTCGCGTTCAGCGCCGTTTGGTACTCGGTGCCGCCCCTGAGCCAGGCCTGGCAACAGGCTGCGAAGGCAGAGATGGGCACCGGGACACCCATGGTGATGCTGTTCGTCCCTACCTTCATCGGTTACGTGGTCACAACCGTCGTGATCGCATTGTTGGTCAAGGCGATCGGCGTGAGCGGGGCGGCCGACGGAATCGCCCTGGGCGTGGTCCTCGGGCTCGGGTTCGGGACGGTGGGAGCGCTCGTGACCCAGCTCTACGAATCGAAGGGCAGCACGTACTGGCTGATCAATGGGGTGAACTCGATCATCGCCTTCGTGATCGTGGGAGCGATCCTCGGCGCCTGGGCCTGACCAACCTGGGCCTGACCAACCTGGGCCTCACCAAGCTGGGCGTGAACCTGGGCCCGACCAACCTGACCAACCTGCGCCTGACCAACCTGACCAGCCTGCGCCTGACCAACCTGACCAACCTGGACCTCACCAAGCTGGCCCTGTGACCAAGCTGGACCTGACCGGAGAGGCCAAGCCTCACCCGGCGGCGTGATAGAGCGCCGTAGCCGGGTCGTAGAGCGCGACCCGTCCCCCGTCGAGGGCGATCAACTCGGTCGGATTGACCCACAGGCGTCCCGGATGAGACTTCACGGCCGACTCCAACCGGGTTCGGTCGAACACCTCGGGGCAGCGAATGGCCACCAACGATGAGCGGTCGATCCCCTCGGCGACCACACTGCTCTCGACTCGCTTCACCGCTTCGGTGACGGGAACGAACTGGACGAGTCCATCTACGTCGAGATCTTCGTAGGCGGCCAGCATGTCATCGATGAGAGTCACCATCGCCCCGTCCGGCACCGGCTCGTCGAAGAGCACCACCGTGTCGATCGACCGAGGCAGGGTTTCGACCCGGCGTGCCAGCGTCGGCAAATGGACCTGGACCGATGGGCCAACGTAACGACCTCCGAGAATCGCCAATGCGACCACGCGACCATCGCCGGCCACGAGATGTAGCTGGCGGGACGTGAAGGGTCGGAGAAGATGCGGGGTGGACAGAGGTGTCTCCAGACAGCTGACCGTGCGGTGGACAAGCCTACCCGAAACCTGCGGTGTCACCGGTCAGCGGTAGCGTTGCCGCCATGAGCGTCAGTGTGGCCGCCATCGTTCTAGCCGGCGGGTCCGGAACCAGGGTCCAGGCGGACGTCAACAAGGTCTACCTCCCGATCCGCGACCGCGACATGCTCGAGTACTCCCTCGAGACCATGGACCGCTCGCCCAGGATCAGCCGGGTGGTCCTCGTGGTGCGGGACTCCGACGTCTCCGACGCCGAACTGCTGATCGCCGAGGCGATGCCTTCGAAGCTGACCGACGTGATCGTCGGCGGATCCAGCCGTCACCGATCGGAGATGGCCGGCCTCAACGCACTGCGCAGCGAGATCGAATCAGGAGCCGTGGATCTGGTGGCGATCCACGACGGCGCCCGACCCTTCATGACCCTCGACCTGCTCGAACAGGTCATCGACGCCGCCGCAAAATACGGCGGGGCCGTTCCTGGTCTGACCATCGATGAGCCGCTCTACCGCCGGGAGGCCGACCGAGCGGTGATGCTTCCTCCCGACAGTCTGCGTCGGGTCCAGACACCACAAGCGTTCTTGGCCCGTCCGCTGATAACGGCATATGACGCGGCGGCGGTGGACGGCTTCGAAGGGGTGGACACTGCCGAGACCGTCGAGAGATATGCCGATGTCGAAACGGCCATCGTCCCCGGCGATCCCCGCAACCTCAAGGTCACGTTCGTCGAGGACTTCTTCGCCGCCGAGGAGTACGCCCTCGAGTGGGACAAAGGGACCTGGCTCTCCCGCACCGAATAGGGATTCACATTTGTTCCGGTGGCCGTTGGCGCGCCGCCAACAACCAGCTATCCTCACATTTGCGATATAGGCTCACATATGTGAGGAGGAGCGCTTGGACACCGTCCAGACCGAACGCCGAATCCGCCTGGCAGAGGCCGCCCAGCGTTATTACGTAGAGGGGTGGTCCCAGGACGAGGTGGCAGCCCACCTCGACACCAGCCGCTCGAATGTCTCTCGACTTCTCGAGGCTGCCCGCCGGGAGCAGGTGGTGAGGTTCGTCATCGATCATCCCCTCCGACGCCACGCGCACCTGGAGCAACTCCTGCAAGAGCGCTTCCCCGCCATCGACGTGACGGTGGTCGAGGAAACGGACCAGGACCTGGCGCTCGTCGGACGGGAAGCGGGACGCTGGCTCTCGACTCTGCAGGTAGACCGGATCGCGATCGGCTGGGGCCGGAGCGTGCAGGCCGCGATCGACCATGTCGCCGTCGAGCAGGCCCGAAACATCGAGGTAGTCCAGATCGGAGGCGACTTGACCATGGCACCGGCGGCATCGGGTCACGAACTGGTGAGGCGACTGGCCACGGCCCTCGGAGGTCGACACCGGTTCCTCCACGCACCCGCGCTCGTCGCAGATCCCCGAGCCGCCGCGGCACTCAAACTCGATCCCAGGATCGCTCACGAACTGGGACTGGCTCGTACCGCCGACGCGGCGCTGATCGGCATCGGGGTGCCCGGCCAGGGTTTCGCCGAGCGCGCCGTCGCGGACGCCTACAGCGGGCCGATGACCCCGACCGCGATCGTGGCAGCCCGCTTGGTCGATGAGATCGGCGCTGAACTCGAAGGCCCGCTGCGCGACCGCGTGATCGCGATCTCACTCGATGATCTCAAAGCCATCCCTCAGGTCACCGCAGTCGCGGCAGGCACCGAGAAAGGAGTCGCGATCGCTGCGGCGCTCCGGGGCTCGCTGATCGACCGCCTGATCTGCGACCAACCGGCCGCCGCAGCCGCCCTTGCGGCACAGGAGGTAGACCATGCCACGACGTGACCCGACCACCCCAACCGGGGCCCGCTCGGTCCTCGAAAGTATGTGGACCATCCGCCGCTTCGAAGAAGGGCTCGAGGAGTTGTTCACGCGCGGTTTGCTCCACGGCACCATGCACCTCTCGATCGGCCAGGAGGCCGTGGCCGAAGGAACCTGCGCCGCTCTCGAGGATGGTGATCTCATCACATCGACTCATCGCGGCCACGGCCACACCCTCGCCCATGGAGCCGACCCGATGTTGATGATGGCCGAGTTGCTGATGAAGGACACCGGGTATTGCCGCGGCCGGGGGGGCTCGATGCACATCGCCGACGTCGCCCGGGGAAACCTCGGAGCCAACGGGATCGTGGCCGGGTCGATGACGATCGCGGCCGGCGCCGCCCTCACCCAGAAGCTGACCGGGTCGGGGGCCGTGGTCGTGTGCTTCTTCGGTGACGGCGCTGCCAACGAAGGCTCGTTCCACGAGGCCCTGAATCTCTCGGGGGTGTGGGACCTCCCGGTCGTGTGGTTGTGCGAGAACAACCAGTACGGCATGTCGATGAGCCAGGACCAATCGACGGCCGGCGGGTCGGTCAGCGGCCGGGCGAGCGCCTACGGAATGCCCGGTCTGGTCGCCGACGGCAACGACGTCACCGACGTCTGGTCGAAAGTCGCCGAGGCCGCAGACCGGGCTCGCAGTGGAGCGGGACCAACCCTGGTCGAAGCGATCACGTACCGATACCGTGGGCACTCCAAGAGCGATCGCAACCTGTATCGAACCGCGGACGAGATCGAGGACTGGCGGAACCTGCGCGATCCGCTCGCCCGGTTCGAGGGACAGGCCGTCGAAGCCGGGCTACTCCAGCCATCGGATGTGGATGCCGCCCGCGAGGCGGCAAAGGCGGCCATCCGGGACGCCATAGCCGAGGCCTACCGCCAACCCGATGCGACGGCACACGATCTCGAGGAGGCGGCTTATGCCTGAGACGAGCACATACGCCAAGGCCGTAGCGGCCGCTCTCCGATTGCTGCTGGAAAAGGACGAGCGAGTCTTCCTCGCCGGCGAGGACATCGGGGTCTACGGCGGCGCGTTCGGGGTGACCGACGGCCTGCTGGGAGAGTTCGGCGCCGACCGGATCCGGGACACTCCGATCTCCGAGGACGCGATCGCCGGCCTGGCGGTGGGAGCATCCATCACCGGCCTCCGCCCTGTGGTGGAGATGCAGTTCTCCGACTTCATCGTCAACGCGATGGACGCCATCGTCAATCAGGCCGCGAAGCTCCATTTCATGTACGGGGGCAACGTCGAGGTTCCGATGGTGATTCGCGCACCCGGAGGCGGGGGAACCGGGGCCGCCGCCCAGCACAGTCAGAGCCTGGAGGCATGGTTCGCCCACGTCCCTGGTTTGAAAGTGGTCTTGCCGGCGACGGTGCAGGATGCCCACGACCTTCTTCTGGCCGCGGTCCTCGATCCGAACCCGGTGATCGTGCTGGAACACAAACTCCTCTACAAGTCCGAAGGTGAGCTGGAAGTCAGAAGCCGGATCGAAGACACCCCTGCCCGATTGGGCGAGGCGAAGGTCCTCCGACCGGGGACCGACCTCACCATGGTCGGCTATTCCATGATGACCATCCGGTCGCTCGAGGCAGCCGAGGTGCTGGCCGAGGAAGGAATCTCGGCCGAGGTCATCGACCTTCGATCCGTGCGACCTCTCGACATCTCAACCGTGCGGAACTCGGTTCGAAAGACGGGCCGCCTGCTGGTGACTCACGAAGCGCCGGGCCCCGTCGGAGTCGCCGCCGAGGTGCTGGCGGGAGTCGTCGAGTCCGATGCCTTCGACTACCTGCTCGCTCCCGCTCGCCGGGTCTGCGGGCTCGATGTGCCTATGCCGTACGCAAGAGATCTCGAACGTGCCGTGATCCCCCAGTCCGAGCAACTGGTGGATGCCGCCAGGGAGTTGATGAAGGCATGAGCGAACAGACACGCGAGATCCGGCTTCCGGCGCTGTCCGCCACGATGGAGGAGGCAGTGCTGCTGGCATGGAAGGTCGAACCCGGGCAGACGGTGCGCGAAGGGGAGCCAATCGCCGAGGTCTCGACCGACAAGGTGGACATGGACCTGGAATCGCCCTTCGCCGGGACGATCGCCGCCCTGCTTGCCGAGCCCGGGACCGCGGTTCCACTCGGAGCTGTGCTGGCCACGATCGTGACCGAGGCCGAAGACTTCCTCGGTGGCCTGGTGCTGGACGACGAGCCGACGCCCGAGAGCACGCCCAAGCCCACGGAGTCGGAGACCACGCCGGGGCCAGGCACCGTCGACCCGGATTCCGGCCCCATCACGGCCCCCACCAGCGGCACGATCACTGCGGCCGTGCCCCCGGCCCGAAAGATGGCCCGGGATCTCGGGATCGACCTCCGGGAGGTGACCCCCACGGGCCAGCGGGGTCAGATCACTCCCGACGACGTCCGGCGACACGCCGAATCACGCTCCCGGACACCCGAGAGGCCGGCGTCTCCGGCTCCGGCTGCGACCACCGATCAGCCGGCCCCGCGGCTCGACGACGCCCGGGCGCTTCAGATCCGGAGAGCCACGGCGGACATCATGAACCGCACCGCTGTCATCCCCCAGTTCACACTCTGGAAGACGCTGATCCTGGATCGCCCGGCCGGGCGCCGTCAGGGCCGTTCATGGACCACAGAGTTCGTGCGAGCCCTCGCCGGGGCGGTCAGAGCGCATCCGGAGATCAACGCCACCTGGGATGACGAAGGCAAGCGCCCTGTGCCCGTCGAGACGGTGGCGGTCGGTCTGGCCGTCGATCGGCCGGGGATCGGTCTGGTGGTGGCTTCGCTGTCGGACCCCGACCTCTCGGCCGCAGATGATGCAGACCAGGCGGTCAGAGCCCTCGTCGACCGGGCCCGACTCGGAAAGCTGCGTCCGGCCGATCTCTCCCAGCCTTCGATCACGATCTCCAACCTGGGCGGCTTCGGTATCGACCGGTTCCAGGCCCTGCTCTTCCCACCGCAGGCTTCGATCCTGTCGGTGGGCTCGATCGCCATGAAGCCGGTCGTCACAGCGGACGGTGGACTCAAACCGGCACTGGTGTGCGAGGTCGGACTGACGGTCGACCATCGGGTGGTCGACGGCGCCGATGGGGCCCGGCTGCTCCAGACGTTTGCGGAGATCCTCGAAACCGGCTGACCGGCACTGACCTGGCGCTACTCCCCCCCAAAACGCAGATGCCCAGACGTTTGCGGAGATCCTGGAGACCAACTGACCGGCCACGGACCCGGCGCTATTCGCCGAAGTTGCTCTCGATCAGGGCGACCAATGCGGCGAGGGCCTCGTCTTCGTCCGATCCTTCGGCGCGAATCGTCATCTGATGGCCCGACCCGACGGCGGCCTTGACCACCTGAACCATGCTCTTGGCGTCGACCGGGTCGGCTCCTCGCGTCTCGTTCGTGATCGACACGCTCGCAGCGAACGTCCTCGCCAGCTTCACGAACGTCGCCGCGGGCCGGGCATGCAGCCCCACCGGGTGGTTCACCGTCACCGTTGCCTCAGCCATCAGTCCTCCGCACCGTATCTCGCTTGATCGTCATATCTGCCAGCGCCTCCGCCGCCTCCATCCGGGTCACAGCCTCGAGCAGGGTGGCGTGGGTGGCGATCACACCACGGCCGAACACGACGGTGACACCCTCGATGGCCTCGTCCGGCGACTCGGCCCGGCCGAGTTCGCCGGCCAGTAGGGCCAGGTCGGCCGACAGGGTCTCGGGGAGTCGGTTCACCGAGGCGAGAGCCATGAGTGCCGGGGGCATCCCCCAGGCCGCGGCCGCGTGACCCGCGGCGAGCGCCATCACGGCCGGCAGGTCCGAACCTCCGATCTTCACCGAGCTGAGCGTCCGGTTGTCGATTTCGGCCAGATCGGCGCCGGGAACGACGGTGGTCGCACTCGTTTCGCTCCGCCGGACCGCGATACCGCCCACAGTCGAGGGTGCCAGACCTGCCCTGACCATCCGAGCCCCTGCGGCGGCAAACGCCGCTACCTCCTCGCGGGCAGAAGGGGCCCCGTACAGATTCTCGTCGACGATCCGGGTGATCCGGCGGGGCTGCATCCGGACCGCGCTCTCGACAGAGCTCCGGATGAACCGGTCCACCCAGCCCATCGTCATACGCCCGCCGCCACGTCGAGGTCTTGCAGGCGACGGAGGTGCACGATGGTCGAGGACTCGTCGACCTCGACATCGTCGTAACGAACCGGGGTGCCGGTGGCGACGTCCTGCGTGAGGACCGATCCCGGAGCGAGGCCGAGTGGCAGCATCCCTTCTTGCCTTGCGTCGGCTGCCGATCGGATGATGCCGTAGACGCTGAATCCTCCGAGGCCGTCGATCGTCTCCCCGGCCTTGAGGTCCCGCTTGGCGATGGTGACGGTCTCGGCAGTGGGGGCTTGATCGGTGGCAACTGTCGTATCACCGTGGATCACCGCCCGGGCGATCGAGATCGGGGTCTCGAGGCTGGTCAGGTGGTACGGGCGGTAGAGCGCCCAGTACGGACCCGGACCCATCGAGAGATATTCGAGGTCGCGAGCCAGTTTGGGGTGGTCGGTGGTGAACACGGCGAACACGCCGGGCGCGATCCCCCGTCCGTATTCCACCCGGCCCCGACCGGCGAGGATCCCGCCGTCGCCCGCCGGGACGTAGGTCTCGGCGAGATTCTTGGGCGTCACCTCGGGGCCATGCAGTCCCGGGACATCCGGAACGAAGCCGACCGCGTTCGCGAAGGAGGTCATCTCGACCATGGTCTTTGTGCCGTCCACGAAGCTCGCCAACATCTTGGGGTTCATCTGCCGGGCACGGGCCGTCTCGGCCACCGTGTCCGGGTTGGCCGAGCGGTCGAGCGGGTTGTTCTTTCCCTTGCCGGCACACACCACCTCGAAGCCGAGGCTGGTTGCGAAGTCGAACAACTCCATCGTCGACCCTGGCTCGTCACCCGCGGTGAGGGTGTACACGACGCCCGCAGCATTGGCGGTCCGCCGGAGGAGCCAACCGACCGTGGCGTCCGTCTCCACGTTCATCTGAAGGACGTGTTTCCTGGCGAGGATGGCACCCCAGGCCACCCTGGCGCCGACTTCCGGGATCCCGGTGGCTTCGACCGTGATGTCGACCTGGGTCAGCCATGCCAGTTCGGGATTGGCGGTGGCCACCCGGAGGCCGTCGGCCACCGCTTCACGGGCTCGGGTTGCATCATCTGTCGAGATCACCCGGGACGACTCGACTCCGGCCGACTCGAACACCTGCTCGGCTCGGCCGGGGACGACGTCGGCGACGACAGTCGCCTGCATTCCGTACATGATCTCCATTTGGGCCACGAGACCCTCCCCCATCTGGCCGGCCCCGACCAGACCGACGGCGATGATCTCGCCGCGCTCGTGACGCTGCCTCAACTCGGGCAACAACATCAGGAACCCCCTGCAAATACTCGAATCCTTGAGCCAGGCACCACCTCGGGCGCCGGGACGGCCGGAAGGCTCACGTCCCCTGGCAATTCCGGCTCATTCAGGCCGTTGAACTTCACCACCAGATGGCCGAGTGTCGCAACGTTCTCGTTGGCCAACTCGCCCACACACAGCACGGGAAACTCTGTGCCCCCGACCTCGAGCACGTCGCCCGCCGCGATCGGTTCTTTCAGTTCGGCGCGGTCGGTGAGGATGGCGAACTCATGGAGCTCCTCGGGGGCATCAGGGCCAAAGAAGACGAGGATGCCTTCGGCCGCGAACTCCGCCGCCATCTCGCCGACCGAGGAAACCTCGGTCTCGTATTTCACGTCAATCCCACTGTTCGAGGGGCCCACCGTGTCCGGTGGGCCCCGCATCGATCTCTTTCAGTCGATCACTTCGATGTCGTTGACCCCGGTACCCGAGACGAAGTTCTCCTCCGTGATGAACCTCATCAGTGGTCCCGACGGGCTGGCACCGTGGACGTCCACGGTCAGCACGCCCTTCATCGGATAGACCCCGATTCGGGCGGTGCCCCCACAGTCGATGACCGCGCATGCGATCTCGGAGAAGTTGGCCTTCGACTTGAAACCGTCGAACGGCTTGCCTCCGGTCAGATCGGCGATGCGCTGGGCAACGGGGTGGATTCCTCCTCCGGTGACCGAGTAGATCAGGTCTTTCCCCGGTTCCGGTGAGATCACCAGGCCGGTACCCCAGCCCTTCATCCCAGCCTTGACCTTCACCTTGCGGTAGGAGCCGGATGGCGGTGCTTCGACCGGAGCGGCCTCCTCGGCCGCGTCGCCGGCCTCCGCAACCACGGGAGCCTCCGGCTCCATCGCCGTTGGAGCAGCAGGAACTGGCTCCTCGGATATCGTGGCTGCCTCGGCAGCTTCTTTCTTCTTGAACCGGTCGAACAACGCCATCCGGCTTCACCTCCTCGTTCGGGTCAACTCATTGTCTCAGGTTGTCTCAGGCATACAGACCGGCGCTGAACACCCAACCGATGACAACGGCCAGCGGGCCGGTGATCATGCGGCTGAAGAGCACAGCCGGAACTCCGACTTCGACGGTCTCGGGTTCGGCCTCGCCGAGCGCCAGGCCGACCGGGATGAAGTCACATCCCACCTGCGGGTTGATCGCCCACAAGGCCGGCAACGCCAGGGACGGATCGAGGTCTCCCTGACCGATTTCTGTCCCGAGCAGCACGCCGATGATCTGGGCGATCACCGCGCCCGGGCCCAGCAGTGGCGACAGCACCGGCAAGCCGATGACGATCGACAAGAGCAGCAGGCCGCCGAGGCTGCTGGCGAGACCCGACAACCCGTTGGCCAGCGCCTCACCGACTCCGGTCTCGAGGATGACCCCGATGACGAAGGCGATGAAAGCTATGAACGGGATGACGTTCTTGATAGTGGTGTCGACGGCGTCGCGACCTGCTTGGTACAGGGTCCCGACGACCTTGCCGACGGCTTTTCCGATACGGGTGAGTAGAGCAGTCATTGGCTATCTCCTCTCACGCCGCCGACTCGGCCGTCTGCCGGCCCCACATGATCCTGGTCATCCACTCGGTCACCAGACCGCGGATGTAGATCACGATCAGGCCGGTGATCAGGTACCGAACCGCCAGGGGTGTCGGCGACAGCCCCAGCGCGTCGATTCCCGCCAGGATGCCGCCCCAGACGAAGAACTCGCCCGGGTTGACGTGCGGGAAGATCCCGAGCGGCGGGTGCACGAAGCTCACCGCCGAGTCGTAGAACGCCGGCTTGTACTTCTCGGGCAGGAACTGCCCGTTCGTGTAGGCCATCGGGTTGGTCAGTACGAACACCGAGATCACGGGCCAGATCAGGTACCGGATCGGGGTGTAGATGAACCCCTCACGACCGGCCCACTCACCGAACTTGTTCACCCGCTCGGGCCCGATGAGGGCGATGAGCGCGTTCACCGCGGTGAGCAGCACGATCAGCAAGGGAATGATTCCGACGACGAGGCCCGTGAACACCTCGGCTCCTCGCTGGAACCAGCCTATGAATTCTTCGGCCGCTGCGGCCAATGCATCGAACACGACGCTTTTCTCCTTCCTCCGACTAACTCTCTCCAGGCCGCGTCTAGCGGCACATCCTCCTCACCTCAGCCCATCGCACCCCCTTCGATGTCGCCTGCGGTCCGCTCCCCGGAAGCCTCCTCCTTCGCGAGCTGGTTCCGGATGAATCCGGCCGCATGCTCCAGGGCATCCCACGTCTTGACGGACACTCCCGGAGGCGGGTCACCCTCGCCGACCCGGTCCAGATCCATGCCCGTCACACCTTCGATCGGCCTCAAGCTCGCAAAGATCGTGAAGCCGGACAGATACTCGGCGGCAACGACCCTGTGCTCGTCGTCGATGACGAGCACCGCGTACGTCTTGCGCCGGTAGGTGTTGCCGGCGAGCCCGATCGCCATGTACTTGCCCAGCCGCCGCAGCTTCTGGGACCGGCCGTGGAACCTTCGCATCTGCTGGTTGGAGAGCCAGATCTGGAATCCCCATGCCGCCACCAGCAGCACCAGGATGGCGATCGTCCTGGACTCGAACATCTATTTCACCTCCGCGAGCCGGCCGGCTCCTGCCTGCGCAACCACGTTCTCCGCAGTCGCAACGTCCGTGACGATCACGTCGAGCAAGCCGGACCGGAGAACGGCCGTGATCGCACCGGCCTTCGCCACCCCGCCGGCGACTCCGATCACCGACTGAATCCTGGCCAGCCGGGCCGGATGGAGGGCCACCACGCGCCGGTTCTCGGGGATATCGAGGACGTTGCCCTCGGCGTCGATCAGGTAACCGAGCAGGTCCCCGACCACCCCTGCTTTCTTGAGCCGCTCGATGGCTCGCTCGTCGAAATACCCGGCCCGCACCAGCCCGGAGAGGGTGGAATCGATCGATCCGACACCGATGACGGCGATTTCCGCCGACTCGGCGAGCCGCAGCGTGTTGGCGATGGTGCGATCCTGAAGCAGCGACTGGGCGGCCTCGGGCCGGTCGACGATCACCGGAGCCGAAAGGGTGCGGAAGTCGCCATCGAGTTTTCCGGCGAGGGTCCGTGCCAGATCGGCACCGTCGACGTTGGGGTCGCCATCGCCCACCGAGCCCATGACCTGGAGCACCATCACGTCCTCGAGCTCGATCTCGGGCATCGCTCTCACCACGGAATGAAGCGCCGCTCCCCAGCCGACGGCCACGCCGACCCCCGATCGCAACCTGCGCTGCAGCGCCCTGGCGCCGAGGCGGCCGAGCTGGCGAATGAGAGCCGGGTGGTCGATCTCACCAGTCACGAGCACGTGTGCCTCGGCGAGACCGAACAACTCACACAGTCGTTCTTCCAGGGCCGAATCGGTGCGGAGCGGGAATCGGACGCTGATCTGGACCAGGCCGAGCTCCCGGGCCTCGGTCAGCAGGCGCGACACCATCGAACGGGACTTGTCGAGCCGTCTGGCGATGTCGGCCTGGGTCTGGTCGTCCTCGTAGTACCAGGCCGCGACCTGACCCAGGAACTCGAGTCGCTCCTCATTCTCGGTCATGGGTACCTCCAGCCGGGGCCGTAACAACGCCATGTCGGGCGACGGTATGAGCCACTTGTTGACAGATTCAACCACTAGATTCACAGATGTGAATCGGCGGTGAACAGAATTGTCACTCCGGCGAAATGGACCGGGATTCACATCCCGGGATTCGGCTCCCAGAGCTGAACCCGGTTGCCCTCCGGGTCCCGGCAGTGACCGAAGCGGCCGTTGACATCCTCGAAAATGTCGTCATCGACCTCGACCCCGTCGGACCGAAGCTGCGTCAACATTCCATCGAGGTCGTCCACGCGGTAGTTGATCATCCACTGCCGGTCGACCGGCCACGCAAACTGCGTCGTGTCCTCTGGAAACGGACCCCACACCGTCGAGCCTCTCGCCTCGTCCCCCCACCACAAAACAACGTACCCCTCGTCATCGATGGGAAGACCGAGATGGCGCGCGTACCAATCCCGCATCGCGATGGGGTCGGAGCACTTGAAGAAGACACCTCCGATTCCGGTCACCTTGGCCATGACGGCTCCTTGATCGCCTCGAGGTCATCCTGCCAGCCGAGGCCGGGTACCGGGCCGGCGAGTTCGGGCTGGCAAGATGACGCCACCCGAGCTCAGGAACACGATGACCAGCCCCGCCCAGTCAGTCCCCGACCGATCCCGTGTGGTGGTTGTCGGCGGCGGCATCATCGGAGTCAGCGTCGCCTATCACCTCGCCAGTCTCGGCTGGAACGACGTCGTGGTGTGCGAGCGAGATCGGTTGACCTCCGGCACCACCTGGCATGCCGCCGGGCTCATGGTCACCTTCGGATCGCTCTCCGAGACGTCCACCGAGATGCGGAAGTACAGCCGGGATCTCTACTCGCGTCTCGAGGCCGAGACCGGGCTGGCGACCGGGTTCAAACCCGTCGGATTCATCGAACTGGCCACCGAGCCCGACCGGCTGGAGGAGTATCGCCGGGTCGCTTCCTTCAACCGGTTTTGCGGGGTGGAGGTCGAGGAGATCTCCGCATCGGAAGTAGCCGAACTGTTTCCGCTGGCACGAACCGACGATGTCCTGGCCGGCTTCTACGTCGCCGGTGACGGACGGGTCAACCCGGTGGACGCCACGATGTCGTTGGCCGCCGGCGCCCGGCGGAAGGGGGTCCGGATCGTCGAAGGCACCCCGGTGACGGGGCTGATGACCGAACGGGATCGGGTCACCGGTGTGGTCACACCCCGCGGGCCGATCGAAGCCGAATACGTGGTCAACTGCACCGGGATGTGGGCACGCCAGCTGGGTGAGGACG
>JBFHRE010000044.1:0-18569 GCA_041591895.1 Acidimicrobiia bacterium | reverse complement strand
CGGGCGCGAGGGTTGTTCCACGACTGGAACACCGCAGATATCGATGCCCGAAGCTGCTCCATGGGATCTTCGGGAATCGACTGGCCGGCGCCGCTCACGAGGTGGAGGAACCGATCCGTCGCCGCGGCCAGGTCTTCGATCTCGAGGTCGCTGTCCGACTCGACACCCCGCGCCTGCCGGAGTTCGTGGAGGACGGCCTCGAAGGGTTGCTCGTCCATTCCGAGCACAACGTGCGAGTACATCTGGAGGAACCGGCGATGGCAGTCGTAGGCGAAGTGCTCGTTGCCTCCCCAGGCCGCCAGCGCCTTTCGGACCTCCGGGTTGATCCCGAGGTTGAGGACGGTGTCCATCATTCCCGGCATCGAGAACTTGGCCCCGGACCGAACGGATACCAACAACGGCGCACCCCCGGGGCCAAATGTCCGGCCGGTCGATACTTCGAGGCGGGCGACGGCGGCGTCCACCTCGTCCCACATGCCGTCCGGCACCGACCCATGATCCATCACGTGCCGGCAAGCTTCGGTCGTCACTGTGAAGCCGGGTGGCACCTGGAGACCCAGTCGGGTCATCTCGGCGAGGAATGCCCCCTTGCCACCGAGGAGGTCGCGTTGTGCAGCCGATCCCGCTGCGAAGTCGGATACCCAAGTCATGCCTGAAACACCTCCGGGGTGAAAACTAGGTCAGGTCTTTCTCTGGCTTCGATGTGGTGGGTCGGAAGATCAGAGGATCTTTCGACCGGTGATGTCGTCCGGACGAATTCGCACCCAACGCCGGCGCTCGACCGCTTCGGCCCAGGGCCGCAGGCCGGTGGTCTTCAGCGAGGCCTCGTCGTTCTCTTCGAGGATCTCGATCGACACGCCCTTCACCAGCACCGACCACCCGGTCCGGGTTTCGGGGTCCCACGAGTCGATCTCGAACGAAACCGGGGCGTGACGGGCGGCGGCTTCGAGCTTCGCCCCTGCCGCGGTGCGGAAGGCCACGGTCCCATCGATCCAGGCGAAATTGACGGGCAGGACCTCGATCTCTCCGTCCGATTGGAACGCCACCCGCCCGATCGGCGTGGTGGCCAGGAGGTGGTCGCACTCGGCGCGGGTCAACACCTCGAGACCGGCGTGGTCGGTGGGTACCGCCGGGGTCGTCATTGCACGTCTCCTTCGTCGC
Source organism: Acidimicrobiia bacterium (assembly GCA_041591895.1). Lineage (GTDB taxonomy): Bacteria > Actinomycetota > Acidimicrobiia > Spongiisociales > ZC4RG35 > JBFHRE01. Next base: position 17,408 of record JBFHRE010000044.1, on the reverse strand, counting down.
TGCAGCCATGTTCCACGAGCCGGCCTCGGACGACCAAGGGTCGGAGGTCACATTCGGGGGAGCCTGATATCCCGGCTGCGATCCCGGCTGTGATCCCGGCTGGGATTTCGGGACCTTCGTCCCTGATCAGGGGACCGAACAGGGACCTATCGGGGGGTTTTCGTCATCGATGCTCTCCCGAACGCCGACAAGGAGACGGAAGTGAAAGGCCAAGGCCGACTGTTCGATGGGTTCCTCGCGTTGCTCGCCCTCATGGGCGTGTTGATCGCCGCGCTGGCGGTGGTGGCGATGGCAACCCGCCCAACCGAGGTGGTGTCGGCGGGCGGTGATGAGCCCGGTGGTGGTGGAGACGAGATTCAGACTGCCCACGTCAGCCTCACCGAGTTCGCCATAGAAGGTGACCTCGAGCTCAAGCCGGGCGAGGTGCGGTTCGAGATCCACAACGAGGGCGCCATCGTCCACAACATCGCCATCGATGGTGTCGGTCAGAGCGACGACTTCAACGGCGGCGAGGCCGGCAACTGGGATGCCGGCAACCTCGCCCCAGGCACCTATGAGCTGTTTTGCGCCATCCCCGGTCACAAGGATGCCGGCATGGTGACGACGCTGGTCGTGTCAGAGGACGCCGCCGGCGGCACGGGTGCGGTGCATGGCGACGAGGAGATCGATTGGGAGGAGCTCGATCAGGCGATGATGGACTCGATCCTCAGGTTCCCGGCCGAGACCGAAGGCAAGGGCAACCAGATCCTGGAGCCAACGATCGCCGACGACGGAGCCAAGGTGTTCGACATCACCGCCGAGATCACCCCCTGGGAGGTCGAGCCCGGCAAGATCGTCGAAGCCTGGACCTACAACGGAATGGTCCCCGGCCCGATCATCAAGGTCGATGTCGGCGACCGGGTGCGGGTCAACGTGACCAACAAGCTTCCGATGGGCACCGACGTCCATTGGCACGGGATCGACACCCCCAACAACATGGACGGTGTTGCGCCGCTCACCCAACCGCTCATCAAGCCCGGTGAGACCTTCACGTACGAGTTCGACGCGACCCACCTGGCAGTCGGGATGTACCACGCCCACCACCACGCGCAGATGCAGGTGCCGAACGGGCTGTTCGCGGCGTTCTTGATCGGTGACATGCCGCTCCCCGCCGGTCAGACGATCTCGGGCGTCACGATCCCCGAGGACATCACGCTGGCAGCAGAGATCCCGATGGTGCTCAACGATGCGGGGGTCATCGGGCTGTCGCTGAATGGGAAGTCCTTCCCGGCCACCGAGCCGTACGTACTCAATCAGGACGACTGGTTCCTGGTCCACTACTTCAACGAGGGCCTTCAGATTCATCCGATGCACCAGCACCAGTTCAACGGCCTGGTCATCGCCAAGGACGGCATCCCGCTCGACTTCCCCTATTGGATGGACACCCTGAACGTCGCTCCCGGTGAGCGGTACACGGTGCTGACCCATGCCTCCGATCCGGGGGTCTGGGTATGGCACTGCCACATTCTCAACCACGTCGAAAAGGAAGAGGGCATGTTCGGGATGGTGACGGCTCTGATCGTCAACGAGTCCTGACCCAAGCCAGGTCGGCGCAAAGATCGAGGGGCGGTCCCGGTGGGACCGCCCCTCGTGGTGCTGGTGATGTGGAGACGGTCAGGCGTGCGACGGCTTCACCACCAGCACATCGCATGGCGCCAAGTGGATGGCCCTGTGGCTCGTCGAGCCGAGGATGAGAGCGGCGAGTTCGCCGCGTCCTCTCGATCCAACGACCAGCAGGTCGGCGCCAACGTTCTTGACGTAGTCGACCAGGGTGTCCGGGGGATACCCCTCGAGGTCGACACGTTCGACACGATCGCCCAGACCCTTCAGCGCAGGGTCCAGCGACTCCCAGACCGCTGTCCGCTGCGCCGAGGCGATGGCGCTCATGTCGACGGGAGCTCCCAGGTACGGCAACACCGGGGGATGGAACACGTGGACGACGTGGAGGTCGACATCTCGGTCCTCAGCGATCCTCGCGGCCCTTCGGACGGCTTCGAGGGAGAGCTGAGAGCCATCGACTCCGACGACGACCGGCATGTTCCTGCAACTCCTTGGTCATCGCGACTATCCCCGCTGCCGCATGGCCCGACCAGGGTCGAAAGACCCGGAGATTCGTGGTTGAGCCGATCCGGCGGCAGGTTCGTGCGGAACCTCTCTACCGTGCACCCGATGCGAGTGGCTGTGTTCAGCGCCAAGAAGTACGACCGCGAGTATCTGTCTGCCGCCGCCGGCGGTACCCACGAACTCCTCTTCTTCGATCCGCGCCTCGACGAAACGACAGCGGGTCTGGCAGCGGGCTGCGACGCGGTGTGCTTGTTCGTGAACGACAACGCGTCTCGCCCGGCGCTCGAAGTGCTCGCCGGCCTCGGTGTTCGCCACATCGCCCTGCGATCGGCCGGCTTCAATCACGTCGACATCGATGCCGCCGGCGAACTCGGGATACGCGTGGCGCGCGTGCCGGGTTACTCGCCGCGGGCAGTGGCGGAGCACACGGTTGCACTGATGCTGGCCCTCGACCGAAAGATCCACCGGGCCTATGCCCGGGTTAGGGAGGGCAACTTCTCGCTCGAGGGATTGCTCGGCTTCGACCTCCATCTGCGGACGGTCGGGGTGGTCGGCACCGGCAAGATCGGTGAAGCGGTGTGCAAGATCCTGCGGGGGTTCGGCTGCCGGATCCTCGCCTTTGATGTCATCCCCAACCCCACCTGTCTCGAGATCGGGGTGGAGTACGTCTCTCTCGACGAGTTGTTCGCCTCATCCGACGTCGTGACACTCCACTGCCCCCTGACACCGAACACCCATCACCTAGTGGACGCCGGGGCCGTCTCGCAGATGAAGCCGGGGGTGATGATCATCAACACCAGCCGGGGTGGTCTGGTCGACACGCAGGCCGTCGTGGACGGACTCAAGGATGGCCGCGTGGGTTACCTGGGTCTCGACGTGTATGAAGAGGAAGCTGATCTCTTCTTCGAGGACCTGTCGGATCAGGTCATTCAGGACGATGTCTTTTCTCGGCTGTTGACGTTTCCCAATGTGCTCGTCACCGGGCACCAGGCGTTCTTCACCCAAAACGCGCTGGAGCAGATCGCTCAGGTGACTGCCTCCAATCTCGACGCCATGGCCGCCGGCCTTCCCCTCGACACCGAGGTGTCCGCCCACTGACGCGGGATCCCGCTGACAATGGGACCAAAGTCCCCCTGTTGGGGCCTTATCCCCCGTGATTCGGCTTCCGTTTGGCGTCAACATGATCCCAACGGCAAGGAGACGACATGGCGGAAGGAATCGAGATGGAGGTCACCGAGATCCGGGATCTGCTTTCGGGAGAGGCCCTGGTCTGCGGGCCGGGATTGGAACTGACGAGAGCGGCCCAAACGCTGCACGACTCGGGAATCGGGTCACTCGGGGTGGTCGACAATGGCCGCCTCGTGGGCATTTTCACCGAGCGGGATCTGGTGAGGGCCGTTGCCGATGAGGTCGACCTGTCGGTGACGACCGTCGCCGCTTACATGACGCCCGACCCCGACGACCTGGCACCGGATGTAGATCCGATTGAGGCCGCCAGATGGATTCTCGCCACCGGCTACCGGCATCTCCCGGTGGTGGAGGACGGGAAGCTCCTCGGCATGATCTCGATCAAAGACCTCATGTGGGCATTGATGGAGGACTGAAATCGTGGTGAGCGTCGAACGATCGGTGATCGTGCGAACCTCCTTTCCGGCTGCGGTAGCGGCGCTGGCTGAGAGTCCGGGGGAACTGTTCCGGATTGACAGCCTCGGCGCTTCCGTCGCCGGACTCGAGGTTTCGCATCCTGTCACCTGTGTGTTGGGTTGGCCGCGGCTGATCCCGGACCTGAGTCTGTGGACGATGACGGTGCAGGTCGCTCCGACTGGAAACGGCGACGGCTGGTTTCCCCGATTGGATGCGATGTTCGAGGTGCGGCCGGTGGACGCCGGCATCGAGCTGACGCTGGAAGGTTCGTATACGCTGCCGGCCGGTCTTGTGGGGTGGATGGCGGATCGGATTCTCTTGCACCGGGTAGCCGAGGCCTCCGTCGAGCGATATCTGCACCAGGCGCGACGAAGAATCGAGGACCGTCTCCGCAATGCCCAGGCGTTGACCGGGGTCCCGGTCTGATGTTCGTCCAGGATTTCGTCGAGATCGACGTGCCATACGAGCGGGTGTTGTCGCTACTCGACGCGTCGCCGGGCGAAGTCGGCGTATGGGGGGCGGCCGCCTACCGGCGCGGGGAACGGCTGGCCGTCGGGCCAGGACCGGCGCTGGCAACCGGGGTCGAGATGAAGGTGGGTAGATCACGGGTCGGTTTGGAGTCGGCCACGATCCCCATCGAATGGCACGCGAGCAACGCCACCAACCTCTTTCCTCACATGGAAGCGGAGTTGGTCGTCGCTCCTCTGCTCGACGGGGGAACCCAGGTGCGGTTCCGGGGCTCGTATGACGCCCCCCTCGACGGATTCGGGAGGATCCTCGATCGGTTGGCGTTGCACCGAATCGCCGAGTCGACCGTGCGTTCGTTTCTGGAGCGCCTTGCGGACGCAATGCGCGCAGAACGAGATCTCGAACCGGGTCGGTCGACCCGGGATTGAGTGTTTGTTCAGAGGGGGAGAACCGCCTCGACTGCGGTGCCCTGCTCGGATCGGATCTCGAAGGCTCCCCCCCGAAGTCGGATCCGGGCAGCCAGGTTGTCCAGTCCCATGCCGCGGTTGACCGTTGTTGGGTCGAAACCTCTTCCGTCGTCCTCGACTCTCACCCGGATGCCGTCTGGCCGCCCCTCGACCTGCACCAGGACGCGGCTCGCACCGGCGTGGCGGACGGCGTTTGCGACCGACTCTCGGACCACCTGGAGTGCATCGTCGAACAGGTCGGCTTCGGAAGGGTTCACGCCCTCCACCTCGATTTCGGCCTCGATCGCCGTATTGGCGACCAGTCGCAAAACCAGCCTGCGAATGGTCCGGTCGGGGTCGATGACCGTTGCCCCTACGGATCGGAGGTCGAAGATGAAACCCCGCAATGCGTCGATCGCCTCGTCGATTCCGACCACCGCCTGCTCGATCCGGGCGTGGGCGGCATCGTCCGAGATGGAGATCTGCAGGGCTTGCAGACTGAGGCCAACGGCGAACAACTCCTGGATGACTGCATCATGCAGATCACGAGCGATCCGCTCACGGTCTTCGACCAAGGCCATTCTCCGGATGCGATCGTTCAACTGGGCAGCCGACACCGCCGACCCGACGATGGCTGCCAACGCTTCGACCATGGTTTCGTCGGATTTCGTGAACCCTTCCGCTTTGTCGGTGAGGTAGAAATTCCCGAACACATGCTCTCCGGCGGTGATCGGCACTCCGAGGAAGTTCTTCATCGCCGGATGGTGAGGCGGGAAACCGGCGAAAGCCTCGTGGGCGCGCAGGTCGTCGACCACGATCGTTTCCGGATGGGTGATCAAACGCCCCAGCAAGCCCTTCCCGATCGGCAGGCGGCCGACCATCTCGGCCATGCCGGGGGTCATCCCGGCGTGGATGAACTCCTCCAGGGTCCCGTGCTGATTCCGAACCCCCAGGGCTGCATATCGGGCGCCGGTCGTGTGCTGAGCCATGTCCACGGCCGTTTTGAGAACCTCGTGCAGATCCACGGCCCCGGCCACCGCCGCCGCCGCTTGCACCAGACTCTTCAACTGCCGGGCATCGAGTTCCATGAGCGGCGCAGGCTACCTGGTCCAGGGTCGTCGTCTCATGACGGTCGCGGTACTCTTTGCGGACGTGCGAGTGCTATTGGTGGACGATCATGAGGTGGTCAGGCAGGGTGTGAAGACCCTGATCGAGGCCAGTGGCGAAATCGAGGTCGTTGGCGAGGCCGGCTCGGTGGCCGAGGCGATCCGTCGTGTCGGGTTCGACGATCCGGAGGTTGTTGTGCTCGACGTGCGGCTCCCGGACGGGTCCGGGGTAGAAGCGTGCCGCGATATTCGTCAGCGTTTTCCCGACGTCAAGGTGTTGATGCTCACGTCATTCGCAGACGAAGAAGCACTGCTTGCGTCGATCGTCGCCGGGGCCTCCGGGTATGTGCTCAAACGCATCCAAGGCTCGGAACTCGTAGAGAACATCCTGAGGGTTGGTCGGGGCGAATCGCTCCTCGACCCGGCCATGACCGAGAAACTGTTCAGAAAGCTGCGCGGTGAAGATCCGGACGACCCGCTCCTGGCCAACCTCTCCCCCCAGGAGAGGACGATTCTCGGGCACATCGCCGATGGCCTGACCAACCGCCAGATCGCCGAAGAGATGTTCTTGGCCGAGAAGACGGTGAAGAACTACGTGTCGAATCTGCTCGCCAAGCTGGGGATGCAGAACCGATCTCAGGCTGCGGCCTACATGGCGCGGATCGAAGAGCGGTCGCACGAAGAGTATCCGCCGGAGGAGTGGGAAGGCGGGTCGCCGGTCTGAGTTGGCCGTATGGAGGGCTACCCTCTGGCCAACCCATTTCCAAGCACCAGGAACCCCAGCAAGAACCATGGCACGTACAGCCCCCACATCGAAAGCCGCCAAACCCGCCGAGGTCGAAGGGCCCCCGGCGTGGAGGAAGGCCCTCGTTCCCGGCCTGGTCGGACTGGCCGTGGTCGGCGGCATCGCGGCGCTGATATTCCTCGATCCACCTCTCCCGGGCGAGGAATACCCGTCCCTGGGCAACGCCCACATCTCGGCGGTGGACGAGCCCCACGCACCGTACAACTCCAAACCCGCCTCCAGCGGCCCCCACGTCGGCGGATTGGCGGCATGGGAGGTTCACGAGGAGGCGGTGCCGGAAGAGTTGTTCCTCCACAACCTGGAGGACCGGGGTGTGGTGCTGGTCTACAACTGCCCCGACGGGTGCCCCGAATTGGCGGACGGTCTGGCCGACATCTGGGAGGAGTTGCGCGGGAACCTCTTGGTGACTCCATACGAGGAAGAAATCACGAGCCGCGATGGGACCTCCTACCGAGCTGCGGCGGTGGCCTGGACCCGGGTCTACTACTTCGACGAGCTCGACGATGACACCATCGGTGAGATCAACGCCTTCTATCGAGCCTTCGAGGGCATCGACCATCACGCCAACTAGGTTCGTCAGGGGTTCGGACGGAGCCCGACTGGCCGTGTACGACGTCGAAGGCTCAGGGGAAGGTCCCCATGTGTTCCTGGCTCATGCCACCGGGATGTGTGCCGGTTGCTGGGCCGACGTCGCCAACGCTCTGAAGCCTCATGTATCCGGGATGACGTTGTGGGACGCTCGCGGCCATGGCCGGTCGGGACCGGGTGGAGACCGTGTCTCCTGGTGGGACATGGCCGCCGACGCCGGATCCGTTCGGGATGCGACCCCGGTCGAGCGGGCGATCGGTGTCGGGCACTCCATGGGTGGGGCCACTCTTCTGATGGCCCAGCTCAGGGAGTCTCGGCGATTCGAGCGGTTGGTTCTCGTGGAGCCGATTGTCCCGCCGCCGCCGTACCGGGTATCCGAGCATCGTCTGTCGGTGCTTGCCCGGAAACGCAAGCGTCGGTTCGAGTCGCGAGAGGCGGTGAGGGCGAACTTCCAATCCAAGCCGCCTTTCGACCACTGGCTCCCGGCTTCGCTCGAGGGTTATCTCACGGGTGGATTCCGGGAGCTCGACGACGGATCGGTCGAACCGGCATGCCACCCCGAGTTCGAGGCAATTGTGTTCGAGGCGGCGGACGCCCACGGCTTGTTCGAGCAACTTCACCGCACTGGGGCTCCGGTCGACCTGATCTTCGCGGAGGCTTTCGACACTCTCCCCAGGGAGTGGGTGGACCGGCTCGTCGAGACGCTTCCCGCCTCACGTCTGATCGTCGTACCCGGGGCCGACCACTTCATCCCCATGGCCCGGCCCGAGGCGGTGATCGAGGTGGTCCTGGCTGGGCTTGGTTGAGTTCTGTCGTCAGAAGGCCGAGTAGCCGCCGTCGATGACGAGCTCGGCACCTGTGACGAACGCGGAGTGCCCTGACGCCAGGTACACCGCCAGCCCCTCGAAGTCCTCCGGGGTGCCCCAGCGTCTCAGCGGGACCCGCTGCTTGATGGCCGTCTGAAACGCCTCGTTCGTCTGTTCCGGTTCGGTGAGTTCGGTGGCGACGAATCCAGGGCAGATCGCATTGACCCTGATGTTGTGTTTGGCCAGCTTGACCGCCAGCGCCTTGACCAACCCGATCTGGGCGGCCTTGGAAGCCGAGTAGTGGGGGGCGACCGGGAGGCCGTGGCTCGCCCCGATCGACGACGTGACCGCGATCGATCCGCCTTCACCGCGCTCGATCATGTGGCGGGCGACCGACTGTGCCGGCAGCAGTGTGCCGACCACGTTGACGTCGAACAGGTCGTTCCAGTCTTCGAGGTCGAAGTCGGGGAAGGCCATCCTGCCGCTGGTTCCGGCGTTGGCGAACAGGGCATGGACGGCTCCGAAATGCTCGAGGGTGGATGCGAGGGCTTCGTTCACCGAATTGGGGTCGGTGACGTCGCAGGCGGCGGCGAATGCGTCGGCTCCGAGCGCGGTCAACTGGTCGACAGCGACCTGGTTTCGCTCTGGACTTCTCGACCAGATGGCTACCGACGCTCCCGACTTGGCCAGGCCCCGGGCATATCCGAGGCCGATTCCACGGTTGCCACCGGTGACGACGGCTGTCTGGTTGGTCAAGTCGAACATGTCACGAACCTAGCCCGAGACGGCTGCGGTCGCTCCCAGGACCACGCCGACGAGCAGTTGGAGCCGGGCGGTTCCGGCCAGGACCGAGATCAGCTCCCTGGGGTCGGTCCGGGTGCGGACCGCCGCCACCAGCGGCGCCGAGAGGAAGAAAAGCGTCACGGCCAGGCCGGTCAGCGGCGGGGTGATGGACGTCACCGACCCGACCAGGATCAGCACGAACGACCCGACCACCAGCACCGAGTACAGAAGTCGGGTTCGGGGCGCCCCCAGCATCACCGCCAGGGTGCGTTTGCCGGCCGCCTCGTCGGTCTCGATGTCGCGCAGGTTGTTCGCCACCAGGATCGCCGCCGCCAGCATCCCCATCACCGTCCCCAACCACCAGGCGGCTTCCGTGACCATCCTGTCGTGGACGTATCGGGTCCCGACGGTGGCGACCAGACCGAAGAAGACGAACACGAAGGCTTCACCGAGGCCGCGGTACCCGTACGGGATCGGGCCGCCGACATAGGTGAGCATCGCAAGCACCGAAACCACCCCGATGACCGCCACCACCCACCCGGCGACCACGATCAGATAGACACCGGCCACCAACGCGACGACTAGGGCGGCCACCACGCCCATCCACATCTGTCGCCCGGTGAGAAGGCCGCTGGCGACCGCTCGGGTCGGCCCAACCCTATTGGCATCGGTTCCCCGGGCACCGTCGGAGGCGTCGTTGGCGAAATTGGCTGCCACCTGGATGGCGAGCGCTCCGACCAGGGCAGCGACCATCGCCCCGGTCCGGAATCCGCCGTCATGGGCGGCGAGGCCGCTTCCGACCAGCACCGGAGCCACCGCCGCCGGCAGGGTCCGGGGTCGGGCCGCCATCAACCACGCACGCCAATCGTTCACGTCGGGGAGCGTAGAAGCCGGAGGCGAAAAGCGCGTTCGACCGCCGGACGCATGACGCAAGACGGAAGATGCATGACGGACTGGTAGCTTGCCGCCGTGACCCTCGACCTCTCGATCGCCCCGGCCGTATTGCTGGCGATGTGGGCGGGAGGGCTGTGCCTGGCGATGGCCGTGGTCTCGTGGTGGAAGATCGTCGGGCCCGGGTTCTTCTGGACCGGATCCGGCACCGCCCTGCTCATCGGAGCATTCTCGACGTCGCTCGGGACGGCTGCCCGGGTGGCGGTGGCGGCCGTGGTGGTGGGAGGCGTTGCAGCCCGGTGGTGGCGGCCGGTCACCATCTCCGCTCTGGGCGTCGCCGGCGTCGCGTTTCTCCTGGCAGCCGGACTCGAGTCGAATCCGGTCTTGGTCGTGACCGGAGCGGCGTCGCTTGGAGGCACCACGGCGGAGATGCTCCTCGGACACTGGTTCCTGGTCGACCCCACACTGCCCCGCTGGTCGCTGCGGGCACTCGACATGTCAGGTGTTGCCGGTCTCGTGGCCGACTTCGTCGTCGTGGCGGTACTGGGTGCGCTCGCCACCGGCGGATTCGTGGTCGTGGCCTATGTGATGCTCGCCGCTCTCAGCATCCTGATGATGGTGGGGGTGTGGTTCTCGCTCGGCGAGAAGGGCTACGAAGGGGTGATGGCCGCCACCGGACTGTCGTACCTCTCGGTGCTCACTGCTTTAGGGGCGGTGGCGCTGGGCCGTTTCCTGCTGGGTTGACCCTGCTGGGGTGACCCCGCTGGGGATGACTCAGTACGCCCAGGGGAACTGGTCGAATCTCGGCGGCCGCTTCTCCAGGAAGGCGTCTCTACCTTCGGCGGCCTCGTCGGTCATATATCCGAGACGGGTGGCCTCACCGGCGAAGATCTGCTGTCCGACCAAACCGTCGTCGATCATGTTGAAGGCGAACTTGAGCATCCGCTGAGCCATCGGGGACTTGGCAACGATCTCATCGGCCCACTCCAGGGCGACCTGCTCGAGGTCGTGGTGGGGGATCGAGGCGTTGCACATACCCAGGGCCGTGGCTTCATCGGCCGAGTAGTTGCGTCCGAGGAAGAAGATCTCACGGGCCCGCTTCTGGCCCACCATCCGGGCGAGGTAGGCGGAGCCGTACCCGGCGTCGTAGCTGGCCACGTCGGCATCGGTCTGCTTGAAGATGGCGTGCTCCCGACAGGCGAGGGTCAGGTCGCAGACGACATGGAGCGAGTGGCCGCCTCCGACCGCCCAGCCCGGAACCACCGCGATGACCACTTTGGGCATGAACCTGATCAGGCGCTGGACCTCGAGGATGTGGAGCCGCCCGAGTTTCCCCGGATCGACCGAACTGCCGGTCTCGTCCTCGGAGTACCGATATCCGTCCTTGCCCCGGATCCGCTGGTCGCCGCCGGAGCAAAACGCCCACCCGCCGTCTTTGGGTGACGGCCCGTTGCCGGTCAGCAGCACGCAGCCGACGTCGCTCGTCTGGCGGGCGTGGTCGAGCACCGCATACAACTCGTCGACCGTGTGCGGTCTGAAGGCGTTGCGGACCTCTGGTCGGTTGAACGCAACCCGAACGACGCCTCTGTCGCGGGCGCGGTGGTACGTCAGGTCCGTGAGGTCGAATCCGGGGACTTCCTCCCAGACTTCGGGGTCGTAATGCTCCGAGATCATGGTGCGGAACGGTAGCGCCCGGGCCTACCGTCCCGAACCGTGGGCCGTCCAACTCCGTGGCGGTATCTGCGAACCCTGGGCTCGGGAACACCGTGACGGTGTTCAGGGGCCCACGGTTCACCGGACGATTTCGCGACCTGGGGGGTTGCGTTATGGGTGTGAGGACTTATAACGTCTCCCTCCCCGGGCAGGGGTCAAGGGGCCTCGGGTGAGTCGACGCCGACAGCGCCGGTCGGTCGGTCGGACGCCAAGGAGATGGGCAACATCGGAGGCAGAGGTGGGCAGTATTGCCCCCCGGGACATGGCACAGGGGATGGGTAGGGAACAGAGGGAGCGACGGACCGTCGGTGGCGGGCGACAGCGGGGTGCTGCCCTGGTCGAGACCGCGATCGCCCTCCCGCTGCTGCTTCTTTTGCTCTTCGGAATCGTCACCACGGCGCGGGCGTGGAATGTCCACAACACCCTCGACCATGCCGCCCGCGAGGCGGCCCGGGCCGGGGCAGTCGGTCAGGACATGACCCCGGTGGCCCAGCAACAGCTCACCGCAGCCGCGATTCCGCTCGGGAACGTCGTCATCTGTCAACAAACGGTGACCGGGGCGTCGGTGGCCGGGACCACGTGTCTCAACCCGACCGAGGATCCACTCACCGTCAAACGCGCTCAGGTCCTCGTCACGTTTCCCAACTATCAGCTGGACTTCCTGTTCTTCAGCGTGACGGTGAACATGCGGGCACCGGCGGTGTCCAGAACGGAGCCAGGCGTATGAGGCGCGCACGAAGGCTTTCCCAGCGCGGGGTCTCCGCCGTGGTCACGGCCGCCGCGATGCTGTTGCTCGTGGGCATGGCGGCCATTGCGGTTGATGTCTCCGGCTTTTACGAGCAGGCCTCATCTCAGCAACGGGCCGCTGATCTGGCCTGTCTTGCCGGCGTGGTCGAGCTTCCCCAGGATCCTGCCACCGCCGTCACGATGGCGGCCTCGTTCCTGGGACCCAACCACGTCAAGCTCCGTGGACTCAACCCGTCGTCTCCGACATCAGGCACCGTGGGGCCGGGCATCACGACCTACGCGTTCAACAATCACGCCGTGCAGATCGAGACGCCGTTCAACGGATCCGCGGCCAAGATGCGCGTCACCATCGCCCAGTCCGCCGCCACCGACTTCGCCAAGATATGGGGGACACAGCAGGTCCAGATCCTCGAGAACGCCGTCTGCGAGGTCGGGTCAGGGATAGCGGGCGCGGACATGCCGTGGGGAATGCTGACCGGTTTCACTGGCGGAATCCTCAACTACGGTCAGAATCAGTGCACTCTCAACGGTCAGTCCACCAGCCAATGCTCAGGCCTGGCCATCCCGCGCCAGAACCAGCCGGCCGGGTCGCAGTACGTGATCACGACCTCCAACAACTACATCGCCAACATGGTTTCGGGGCTCAACTGGGGTCTGGGACCGGTGGGCCCCGGTTCGCCCGAGATCCTGTGCCCCATGAATGGTCAGCCCCAGCCGGGTGACCCCAACCCTTGCAACCGGGTGGCAACGATCAGTGGAGACGATCCGAGCAAGATCTACCGCGGACTGATCTCGGGGTTCAGCAACAATCAGTACCCCGGATCGCAGATCGGGTATCTCGAACATCTACACGGCAACAATGCGTCGCTCTCCTTCGGAGGCGACGTGTACGACGGACATGACATGCCGGACGTCCTCGAATGTGATGCCAACAACGACGGAACCGGATCATCCGGCGAATGCACCACTGCGGTGGCGTCTCTCGGATGGACCAACTCCACTGCGCATCCGGTCGTGAAGGTCACGCGAGTAAAGGACTGCCTGTGCAGACGGTTGGCTCGGGTGCCGATTGTGTCCAACTTCCCTACCAACGCCGGTAACTGCGGGAGCTATGACCCCAACGACCCCACTCAGCTGAACAGTTGTTCGGCCCGGATCACCGGGTTTCAGTGGATCTGGATCCTGCGGCCGTACTTCAACGGCACTGTCGACGCCAACGGTGACGGTGTGATCGACAACGACTTCAACAACTCCGGTTCCGGGAACCAGGTGAGAACGATCGCTGCCGTGGCGCTCGACTTCACCAACGCCAAGGTGGACGGGGACTGCTTCTCGGCCTACAAAGAGGGGGCGCCCAAGAAGGTGCGATTGACGGCCACCTGAGGTCGGCGCGGGCACGGCGCTCAAAGGGGGGTTGCGGGACGGGTCGTCCTGCCTATACCCTGTGCTACGAGGCAGGGAGAATGTGCCTCTGGGGAGTCGGTGCCGGCGGATGATCGGGATCGACGGACGATGGGCATTGGAGGCAGGAGTGGGCCAACGGGCGCACCGGCGGCGCGCAAGTGCGGCCGGGTGTGGTGACGGAAAGTGGGCTTCCCGCCGCTCTGGGCGCGAGAGCGGCGCTGCGCTGGTCGAGTTCGCCATCGCCATGCCGTTGTTGGTGCTCCTCCTTTTAGGGATCGTCGAGTTTGGTTGGGTCCTCGGGCAATACAACGAGGTCCGCCACGCGGCTCAGGAGGGAGCTCGCTGGGGAGCGGTCAGCAAACCCGATCTCGACGGTGGCGGCCCGGGAAACTCCGATCTGATAGCCCGGGTGTGTGGGGCGTCGAACCTGCCGGGTGGCTCCACGATCACTGTGTCCGGTTCTAACGGTGGAGGCGCCAAAGGTGACACAGCCACTGTCACCGTCACCGCCACCATCGCCTCACTCACGGGCATCGGGATGATCACCGTGTTTCTGCCGTCATCGCTCTCCAACACCGCCACATTCAGGCTCGAGCAACCTGCGACCTGGTCTGCTCTGTCCGGTGCCTGCCCATGAAAAGGGCCAACCAACGCGGGGCCACTGCCACCCTGCTCGCAGGATCGATGCTCCTGTTGCTGGGTGTGGCGGCGGTGGTGATCGATATCGGTCTCGGGTACAACGAGCGCAACCAGGACCAAATCGCGGCGGACAACGCGGTGATGGCGGGGGCTGTGGACAAAGCGGACTTCCTGTCCAACCAGGTGATCTCGGCGTCGGTGCTCCAGTTCGCCCAACCAAACCTTCGGAACATCTACGGTGGGCCCAACGATCCTGCGTGGGTAGAACTCTGGCGGTCATGCTCCGATAGCGGCAACCCGGGATGGTCGGCTCTCCCGGAACCCGCCGCCTGGGCGGGTGTGTCCACACCGACACCTCCGCAGGCGGGCAACAAGCTCGACTGCATCAGTCAGACCTCGAGCCTGCTGAGAGTCAGGATCCCGGACCAGTTGACCAGCACCACCTTCGGCAAGGTGCTCGGGGCCCAGAACCTGACCACCAACGCGGTGGCGATCGCCAAAGCCGAACTCAACACACCCGTGCCACCCATGGTGCCGTTTGGCATCTCCGGTTCGGCCGGACCGGGTGAACTGTGCTTCAGCACATCGGGCTCCGGAACCGCCGACCCGCCTTGCTCGGGACCGAGCGCCGGAACATTCGGGACGATTCTGAGCGAACTGTTCGGGGACTTCTATGGAACTCCCAACTGTGGCAACCCGACCTCGACCAACTCGATCGAGATCAACATCGCGGTCGGCGTCGACCACCTGCTGGATGTCTGGTCCAACCCCACCGGGACTGTCGCTCTCGGCTCGCCTCATCCGGGGGACAACACCGTTCTGAACTCATTGCCCGACACCAACCGTGATGCGTGCGACCTCGACCCCAATGGGTTCGCCGTTCCGGTGGATGGGATTCCGCTCAACACAGTTCAGGTGGACAGCGGTTTTGCCTCTGGTGTCATCCAGAACGGCCTCGTGTCGAACAACACGTACTTCGGCAAGAAGTCCAGGCTTCAGCAATGGGCGTCCGTGGGCAACCCGTCTCGAACAGTTGTTGCCAAGCGGGGAGGCGGGCCGACTCTCAACTGGGTGCTGGACAATCGGGGCCCATGGGCGTATCTCAATGACAGCTCCGACATTGCTTGGGATCCAGGCGGTCTGTGTCGCAAAGCCTCCTACACGGCGACACCGGCGTTGCCGACGACAGGGGTGGGGAGCAAGCAAGAGAAGTTCAACCAGTGCATCGCCCTCTACACCAGCTCTTCAAGCAACCAGGTGATCTTCGAGCCGTCGATCGCCACCTCCCCGCGCTTCGTCTGGGCCCCGCAGTACTGGTACCGACTGCCGACGACCGGTCTGTCGTGGGAGCCGGTGTACAAGTTCCGGATGGCTTTCATCGGAGGGGTCTGGTTCAAGGGCGGGCCGCCGACCGGGATGATCTCGTTCTATCCGGATGAGGAGTTCAATGACTCCACCGGTCCAGAGCTATGTCTTCCTTCAGGAGGCGGGAGCAACTGCCACCAGCTCTCGCTATGGCAGATGTCCGCCTGGTATCTGCCGGACAATGCAGTGCCGGCGTCGGTTCAGAACGCCCTTCCGGGCCCAACGAACCCTCGGGTGGCAGCGCTCTGGCAGTAGTTCATCCGTATCACCGGTAGCTTGGGGCCATGCGGGATTGGCTGAGGGTGGCCGCCGGGGTGCGGCCGGAACACTCCTACATCGGCGTAGATGACCGTACGGTCACCTTCATAGAGGCGGACCGTACAGCCGATGCCATCGCCGGTGCCCTTCCCGACCTGACTACCCCGTCGGCACGGATAGGCCTTTGGGCAGAGAGCCGGCCCGACACCGTCACGGCCATGTTTGGAATCTGGAGATCCGGGGCGTGTGCCGTCCTCCTCAACCCGCGGCTCACGCCCAGCGAGCTGCGACCGCTCCTCGACCGAGCTGGGGTCGAACTGCTCCTTGGTCGTGGCGTGCCCGATCTGGGCCTGCCGACCGTCGACCCGAGTGCGCTCGACGGACCGTCCCTAGGTCATGCCGACCTCGACCCGAGTAGCGACGCCTGGCTGGTGGCCACGTCGGGGTCGTCCGGTAGCCCGAAGTGGGTCCGGCTCACATTCGGGAATCTCGAGGCCTCCGCGGCCGCCTCGGCCTCGCTGCTGGATCACCGTCCGGGCGACGTCTGGCTCGCGAACCTCCCTGTGTCCCACGTGGGGGGAGCCATGATCGCGATCCGGACCGCTCGTCAGGGAGCGAGCATGCTCCTTGAGCAATCTTTCGACCCGGCAGTAGCGGCCAAGTGCCTGGAGACAGGCCGGGCCACGCTGTACTCGTTCGTCGCCACCACCTTGGAGGCCACCCTCGATCGCTTGGAGACCGAGGTCTCGCCGGGAGTGAAGGCTGCCCTGGTGGGTGGGGGCCCGGTTCCCGCACCGCTTCACCGGCGGGCGGTCGACGCCGGAATCCCCGTCCTGCGGAGTTATGGCATGACGGAAGCCTGTTCGCAGGTCGCCACCGAGAAGGTGCCCGACGCCGGGGTCACCCCCGTCGACGGGGTAGAGCTGAGAGTGGTGGATGGGCAGGTCGAGGTTCGGGGATCGATGGTCTCGCCCGGATATCTCGACGGACCATCTCGCGCCCCGAACGAGTGGTTTCGAACCGGTGATCTGGGCGACATCGATCCGATCGGGCGACTGACCATCACCGGCCGGGCCGATCTGGTGATCATCACAGGTGGCGAGAACGTGAGCCCCGAGGAGGTCGAGGCGGCGATCCTCACTCACGACGGAGTGGCGGGGGCGGTGGTGGCCGGTGTTCCCGACCCCCGGTGGGGAACCGCGGTGGCGGCGATCTATGAGGGCACGGCCGCTCCCGGGGAGTTGGAGCGGCACCTTCGCTACCGGCTGGCCGGTTACAAGATCCCCAAAGTGTGGCTGCACGTGGACGAGATCCCGTCGAAAGGTATCGGCAAGCCCGATCGCGCCGCCGTCGCCGGCTTGATCGGCGGGGTCAGTCGGGATCCGGACGCCGCCGATCCCGCTTGACCTGTGACCGGGCCCGCTTGTCGTCGAGGCGCTTGCGGCGGGACGCCGCTGTCGGCCGGGTGGCCCGCCGGGGCCGTTCGGTCTTCATGGACTCCTCGAGCAGTTCCCGGAGCCGGCGGAGGGCGATGCTCCGGTTCCGCCACTGGCTCCTCGAGTCGTCGGCTACCACGATCACGACGCCGTTCACTGCCCGGCCCCCCAGTTTGGCCAGCATCGACTGGGTCAGATCGTCGCCG